>VBBY01000030.1 GCA_005881595.1 Betaproteobacteria bacterium
GAAGGACACGTTCATCACCTGGATCACGCGCTGGCAGAAGCAGAACGCCGACGCGATGGAAGAAATGGTGCAGAAGCACGGCGCCCGCATCCTGCGCACTCCGCCCGACATCCTGCTCGCCTCGCTCAAGGCCTGGGACGAAGTGGCGAAGGAGAACTCAGACAAGTCCCCGACCTTCGAGAAGGTCTACGAGTCGCAGCGCGCGTACGCGGCCAAGGTGGTGCCTGCGAAGCGCTACATGTTTCCGCCGTATTCCTTCGCCGCGAACTACTACTGGCCCCAGGAAACAACCAAGCCTATTCATGACGGATCGAATTTGATTAAGAAGAATCCGAAATAGCGGCGCGCGGGCTGGTGGCTAATATTGGAAGCAACGGAGGAGATATGAAAAACCCCACTATCTTGCACCGCTTCGCCGCACTGCTCCTGGTCCTCGCGCTGAGCGCGCTCAGCTTCAGCGCCCGCAGCGCCCTCCAGGTGGTCATCGACGCCGATGAGAACCGTACGACGCCGGTTGCGCATCGCTACATCCACGGCGTGATTCTCGACGACGCCAAGTTCCAGATCCTCCTGCCTGCGGCGTGGAATGGAAAAGTCGTCATCCACACGCGTGGCTTCTCCGGGACGGAGTTCAGCACCGGGGCGTTCCAGACCGCGGCCCTCGCGAAGGGCTACGCCTTCGCCGCGAGCGACGAGGGATGGAACCGCGTCACGATCAAGAACGAGCCGGAAGACACGTATTACGAGTCGCGCCAGCGCATCATGGAGCTCACGCTGCACATGAACGCGACGGTGCAGCAGCACTACGGCAGGGCCTCCTCGCGCACGCTGATCATGGGCGGCTCCAACGGAGGCCACCACACCAAGTGGATGCTGGAGGATTTCCCGTATCTTTATGACGGCGGCCTGGCGGGCTACGGCTACAACTCGCAAATCAGCCAATGGGGCGGGGTCGCACAGGTGGTCCGCAACTACGCCGTGATCGCCCCGCGCATCGACGACATCATCGCCAAGCGCGCTGCCGACCCGGCGTGGGATCCGTTCAAGACGCCGCTCTCGCCGCCGCTCACCGCCGCGCAGCTCCAGGCAATGCACAACATCTACAACATTCCCGCGCGCGTGGACTGCAATACCAGCTTCCGCTGCGACTTCAGCTACAACGCCGGCCGCTGGAAAGGCTCGGAGGCGACATGGAAGCAGCAGTATCCGGCGCTGGTCGGCTACCTGCACGACTCGATGACCCGGTTCGACCCGACCTTCAATCCGAACGGCGGCCCGCTGACCGATAGCGAGCTAGGGCTGTGGGACCCGGGCAAGAGCCCGAACTGGGTCAAGCGCGAGCTGCGCAAGCTCGACCTCACGGGGCAGCTGGAGCGGCCGCTGATCATCATGCACGGCACGTTCGACAGCACCGTCTCGCCGGGCGAGACCGCGGGCTACAAGAGGCTGGTCGAAAGGGCCCTCGGCCGCAAGGGCGCAGAGAAGGTCCTGGCGGTGTACTACATTCCCGGAATGGGCCACGGCGGAACGCAGTACAACGACCTGGTGGACGAGCAGATCGACGCGCTGGAGGCGTGGATCGACTATCACCAGAGCAACGGGCGCAGCGGCGCGCCGGCCCCGGCGATGCTCGGAATTTACCCGCGCGAGCCGAGCGCAAGCGGCGAGCATGACCGGGACGATGAGGACGGCGAGCACGGCCAGCGCGACTAGACAGCAAATGCTGAAGACCCTGCTGACCGGCATCACGCTGCAGTGCGCGGTGGCCTCCGCCGGCGCGCAATCGCTCAACTACGACTACGAGTTCTTCAAGGCCCGCGTCGAGCCGATCTTCCTGCAGAAGCGTGCGGGCCACACGCGTTGCGTCGTCTGCCATGCAGAGCGCAGCAACAACGCGTTTCGCCTGGAGAAGCTGCCGGCGGGAGGCCGCTGGACCGAGGAGCAGTCGCGCCGCAACTACGAGATGGCTTCCCGCCTGGTCGTGCCGGGCGAGCCAGATTCAAGCCTGCTTCTGCTGCAGCCGCTCGCGCCCGAGGCGGGCGGCAATCCGTATCATTCCGGGGGCAGGCAATTCGAGACGAAGGACGACCCGCAGTGGAAGATCCTCGCCGAGTGGGTCGCGGGCAAGGCGGCTAGGGAAGGACGAGCGTATTGATGCGCTTCGGAACTTCGCCCACCGGGATGGTGGCCACGCTCTTGAGGGTCCTGGTATCGATCGCTGAAACGGAGCGCGCGGCGGCGTTGGAAATGTAGAGCAGCCGGCTGTCGGGCGTGAAGGTGACCCAGTTCGGCACCGCGCTGATCGGCTGGCGCCCGGGGAGCCTCAGCTCGGGCAGCGCCACGAAGCCGAGCAGCTTCAGCTCCGGCAGCGAGTAGGCAAAGACGCCGTTGGCCGTGATGCTCGTCACCCACAGCGTCTTGCCGTCGGGCGCGACGCCGATGCCGTGCGAGGGCGCGTCGGTGCGCCGCTCGATCACGCCGAATCCGCCGGGCTCGTCGGGCAGCTTCACCCGCGCCACTTCCCTGCGCGCGGCGAAGTCCACGACCGCGAAGCCGTTGAAATTGGAGAGCTGCGCGAAGATGCGGCGCGTCGAGCCGTCGGCGTTCACTTCCATCGTCATCGGCCGCACGCCCTCGTCGAGCTTGAGCTCCCAGGCGATCTGGTCGGTCCTGAGGTCGATGACGGTCAGTACCTTGCTGCGGATCGAGCCGGTGACCACGTACTTGTTGTCCGGCGTGACGTAGACGTTGTGCAGGCGGCCGTTGACGGGGATGGTCCGCGCCAGCTTCAGCGCCCGCGTATCGATGACGTCGAGCGCGCCGGGATCCTCCGCGATGCCGACCACCACCCGGCCGCCGTCCTTGGTGGCGGAGATGTTGTTGGGGTGGCCGCTCAGGCGGATCTTGGTCATCGTCTTGCCGCTCGCGCGGTCGATGACCTCGAGCGTGCTGTCGGCTTCGTTGCTGACGTAGACGCGCTGCCCGTCCGGAGAGAAATCGATGCCGTGCGCCGCCTCGACGCCGTTGATGACCTGCACGACCTTGTTCGTGGCCGGGTCGATGACGTGGATGCTGTCGCCGGCGCTGTTGGTCACGTAGACGCGGACCGTTTGCGCGCAGACCGGTAGTGCTGCCAGGGCGAGAAGGACAGGCAAGTACCGAATGGAGGTCGGCATGGCTTTCTCCTGGAGGCAGCCAGTGTAGCACCGGCGAACATCGGCTAGACTTCGCGCTCGAGGAGGTGTCCCATGAAGCTTCGCCACGTGGTCGCCGCGGGGATGGCGCTTGCGTTCGCCGGTCCTGCCCCGGCGCAGCAGAAGGAAATCAAGATCGGCTTCATCTACGACGTCACCGGCCCGTTCGCCGGCGGCGGCTCCGAGCCTGCGCAGCTCGGCACCAAGGCGGCGGTCGACATGTTCAACGAGAAAGGCGGCGTCGAGGGCTACCGGATCAACGCCGTGTTCGCCGACGCGCAGTCGAAGGTCGACGTCGCGATCAACGAGATGACGCGCCTCATCGACCAGGAGAAGGTGGACCTGATCATGGGTGTGTACTCGAGCGCGCAGTGCGTGCCCATGGTGCAGCAGATCGATGCCCGCAAGAAGTTCCTGTGGGTAAACGTGTGCATCGCTACCGCGGTGTTCAAGGACCGGCAGCTGTCCTACGTGTTCCGCCCGCAGGCGCACAGCGACCAGTTCGGCGCCGCCTCGTGCGACTACATCGATTACTACGCGCAATCGAAATTCGGCATCGCGCCGAAGAACATGAAGATCGCCATCATCTACGAGGACGGCCCCTACGGCGCCGGCGTCGCCGCGGGCAACGAGGCGCAATGCAGGAAGCACGGCATGAACATCGTGCTCAAGGAAGGCTACTCGGCGACCGCGCCCGACCTCTCCAGCCTGGTCACCAAGCTCAAGCGCTCCCGTCCCGACGTGCTGCTGCACACCGGCTACAACCCCGACATCACGCTGTTCCTGCGCCAGGCGAAGGAGCAGGGCCTGAAGTTCAAGGCGATGGTCGGCCACGGCGCCGGGCACAGCCAGATCGACAAGCTGCGCCAGAGCTTCGGCGACGACGTCAACTATTTCCATTCCATCGATCCGGCGGCCGCGCAGCTGCTCGACCCGAAGACGCTCAAGCCGGGCATCGGCGAGCTGACGCGCGAGATGGTGAAGCGCTACCAGGCGCTGAAGGGCCCGGGCGAATTGCCGCCGCACGTTTCCATGGGGTTCAACAACACCTGGATCTTCCTCTCCGACGTGCTGCCGCGCGCCATCAGAAAATACGGCGGCTTCGACGCCGAGGCGCTGCGCAAGGCGGCGCTCGACACCGACATCCCGCCGGGCGGCACGCTGCAGGGCTACGGCGTGAAGTTCTATCCGCCGGGCAGCCAGCTCGCCGGGCAGAACGAGCGCGCGTTCCCGGTGGTGACGCAGTACATCGCCGGCCGCGCCTATATCGCGTGGCCGCGCGCCATCCAGACGGCCGACCCCGTTCTGCCGTTCCCCAAGGGCCACGCCTTCGCGCCTTGAATTGCTAAAAGTAGAACAACTCACAAAAAGCTTCGGCGGCTTCACCGCGGTCAGCAACGTCTCATTCGAGGTCGCCGAGGGCGAGATCCTCGGCCTGATCGGCCCCAACGGCTCGGGCAAGAGCACCGTGTTCAATCTCATCGCCGGCGCGCTCAAGCCGAGCGCCGGCTCGGTGCGCTTTCGCGGCGCCGAGATCGGCTCGCATCCGGCCTATCGCGTCGCGCACGCCGGCATCGCGCGCACCTACCAGATCCCGCGCCCGTTCAGGAAGCTGAGCCTCCTTGAGAACGTTGCCCTGGCCGCATTCTATGGAGCGAATGAAAGGATCAATCGGCAAAAGGCGTTTTCTCTCGCAAGCGAGTCGCTGCAACTCGTGAACCTGCCCACTGAAGAAAGCGCGCGCGTGGAAGGGCTGGGGGCGGCGGGATTGAAAAAGCTGGAGCTTGCACGCGCGCTCGCCACGCAGCCGAAACTGCTGCTCGCCGACGAATCGCTCGGCGGGCTCGACCATTCCGAGATGGACTCGGCCGCCGACCTGCTCGCTTCGATCCGCGCGCGGCGCGGCATCACCGTCGTCTGGGTCGAGCACATCATGGGCGTGCTGATGCGCGTGGTCGACCGCTGCATCGTCCTCGACCACGGCGAAGTCATCGCGCAGGGCAAGCCCGCCGCGGTGGCGCGCGATCCGAAGGTCATCGAGGTCTACCTGGGCACCGATGCAGATGCTTTCTCTTACTAAGGTCTGCGCGGGCTACAGCGGCTTCCAGGCGCTGTTCGAGGTCAGCGTGGAAGTCGAGGCGGGCGAGGCGGTCGCGGTGATCGGCCCGAACGGCGCCGGCAAGACCACGCTGCTGCGGGTCATCTCCAAGCTGATCGGGGCGACGAGCGGCGAGATCCGCATGGAAGGCGCGTCGCTCGCGCGCGTGCCGGCGCACGAGGTGGTCTCGCGCGGCATCGCGCACGTGCCGGAGAACCGGCGCCTGTTCCCGCGGCTCACGGTCGAAGAGAACCTGCGCATGGGCGCGTTTCCGCGCGCGGCGAGAAAACGCTACGGGGAAAGGCTGGAATTCGTCTACGGCCTGTTTCCGCGCCTCGAGGAGCGCCGCGGCCAGCCCGCGGGCACGCTCTCGGGCGGCGAGCAGCAGATGTGCGCCATCGGCCGCGCGCTGATGTCGGGGCCGAAGCTGCTGCTGCTCGACGAGCCCTCCGCCGGCCTCGCCCCGGTGGTGGTGCAGGCGATCTTCGACCTGGTGCGGCGCATCTGCGCGCAGGGCTACACCGTGCTGATCGTCGAGCAGAACATCCGCCAGGTGCTGAAGGTGGTCGGCCGCGCCTATCTGCTGGAGGCGGGCCGCATCAGGCTCGCGGGAAATTCAAGGGAATTCCTCGATTCGCAAGAGATCCGCAAAACCTACCTGGGCCTCTGAGTGGAAGTCTTCGACATCTTCCTCCTCGAGGCGATCCTGAACGGCCTGCTGCTCGGCGGGCTGCTCGCGCTGCTCTCGCTCGGCCTCAACCTGATCTTCGGCGTGATCGACGTGGTGTGGATCTGCTACGCCGAGCTGATCATGTGCGGCATGTACGCGGTGTATTACCTGCACGTGCAATACCACTGGCCGCTGCTTGCCGCGATGGCGGCGGCGGTCGTGATCGTCGCAGTGCTGGGCGTGATCCTGCACCAGTTCGTGATCCGGCCGGTGCTCGGCGCCGAGCCGATCAACCAGCTGCTGGTGACCGGAGGCGTGCTGTTTTTCCTGCAGGCGGCGGCGACGCTCGCCTTCGGCATCGAGTTCAGGAACCTGGGAGTCACGCTGCCCTCGATCCGGCTGGGCGAGATGTCGTTCTCCGCGGCGCGGCTGGTCGCGTTCTGCGTCGCGCTCGCCGGGATGCTCGGCATGTACCTGTTCCTCAGCCGCAGCTACCTCGGCACGGCGATCCGCGCCATCAGCCAGGACCGCGCCATCATGCCGCTGATGGGCGTGAGCCCGGCGCGCATCTTCGTGCTCGCCTCTGCGCTCGGCGGCGCGCTCGCCGGCCTCGGCGCCTGCCTGCTGGTGCTGCAGTACGATGTCCATCCGGCGATCGGCCTGTCCTTCGGGCCGATCACCTTTCTCATCTGCGTGATGGGCGGCCTGGGCAGCATGGCGGGCGGCTTCATCGCGGCTTTCGTCTTCGCGCAGTTCATCTCGGTGGGCGGGTTCTTGTTCCACCTCGAGTGGGGCTATGTGCTTGCGTTCGCGTTCTTCATCGCGATGATGTTCTGGCGGCCGCAGGGAATTCTCGGTCGCAGGTGAAAGATGATCGGTAATTACCCCCTGCACCTGATGATCCTGGTCCTGCTCTGGGGCTACATCTACACCAGCTGGTCGCTGATGGGGCGCCTGGGCCTGGTGAGCTTCGGCCACGGCGCCTTCATGGGGATCGGCGCGTACACCGTGGTGATGCTGTGGAACCATTTCGGCTGGTCGCCCTGGGCCGGCGCGCTTGCCGCCCTGGCCTTCGCGGCGGCGGTCGCGATTCTGATCGGCTATCCGTGCTTCCGCTTCAGGATCGTCGGCCACTACTTCGCGCTCGTCACGCTCGCGCTGTCCGAGGTGGCGCGCCTGGTGATCGTCGCGCTGCGCGACCAGACCGGCGGCTCGCTCGGCGCCACGCCCAACTCCGCCCTGCACGGCGGGGCGACCGCGGCGCCCGGCGCGCTGCAGTTCTCGGACAAGCAGGTGTGGTTCTGGATCGTGCTCGCGTTCTGGCTGGCGGGACTCTGGGTGTGGCGCGCCGTCGACCGCAGCATGGCGCGGCTCGCGCTGCAGGCGATCAGCGAGGAAGAGGAGGCAGCCGCCTCGATCGGCATCCACGTCGCGCGCGCCAAGCTGCGCATCACCCTCATCTCGGCGCTGATGACCTGCGCGGGCGGCGTGCTCTACGCTCAGTACCAGCTCTACGTCAATCCCGACACGGTGTCGGGGATCGGCATCAGCCTGCAGATGGTGTTCGGGGCGATCGCCGGCGGCATGTTCGTGATGCTCGGGCCGACGGTCGGCGCGGCGTTCACGCTGCTGCTCGCCGAAGGGCTGCGCCTCGCCTTCGGCAACCGCTACCCGGCGCTCGACAGCACGCTCTACGGCGCGATGCTGGTGCTGTTCATCATCTACATGCCGAAGGGCATCCTAGGCGCCGCGCTCGAGGCCTTGCGCGCGAGGACGGCGAGGCCGATAGCGCCCAGGAAGAGCAGCGGCATGCCCAGCGCGTAGCGCTGCCGCTCGCGCGCCTTCGCGCGCAGCGTCTTCAGCACCAGCTGATCGCCGGCCAGCAGCTCGCTGCGGCCGGCGAGATACTGGCGCAGGCGCTCCTGGCGCTCGGCGTCCATCGGCTTGCTGCCCCAGCGCACGTCCTGCTCGAGGGCGCGCAGGCGCGCGAGCTCGGCGCTCGCGGCTGAGATCGAATCCACGCTGTCGCGGCGCGTCGCGCGCTCGAGCGAGGTGAGGAAGGCCTCCTGCACGGCGGGCGCCGCGTTCTCGAGCGCGTCTAGCCAGGGCTGGTCCATCCCGGGGAATGCGGCGAGCAGCAGGCCGGCGAGCCCGACGAATACGCAAAAAATCTTTGCAAAGAGGCGCCCGGATAAGCGCTTGAAGGCAAAACCGAGCGCGACCAGCGCGGTCGCCGCGCCGAAGGCGGCCACGATCGCCGGGCCGGTCGGCAGGTCCCAGGTCCACGAGGCATACAGCCCCGCGGCGCTGAGCGCCGCGCCGAGCGCCCAGGCGATGAGCAGGCGGCCGCGCACGCCGGCGGCAAAGAGAGCGGCGAGCGCTGCCGGGACGATGAGATAGGAGAACACCAGCAGCACGCCGGCGATGCGCACCGAGGAGGTGACGACCAGCGCGAAGGAGCCGTAGAACACCACGTCCCACAGGAACACGTGCCGGCGACGGGCGCCGGCGAGCAGCGGGTCGAACGAGACTTCGATGAGCGGGCGACGAAGGACCCAGTGCGCGGCGCCGATCAGGCCGTAGAGCGCGGCGAGCGCGCCGGCCTCCTGCGGCGTCACGGTCAGGATCGAGCCGATCAGCAGCTGCTTGATGTGCTCGGCGCCTTGGGGCGCGCGGTCGAGAGCGAGCACGCCGAGCGCTGCCGACACCGCGTAGACGATGCCGATCACCGCCTCCTGCCGCATCGACGCTTCGTAGGGCCGCGCGAGCGCGAACAGCACCGCGCCGCCGCCCGCGAAGGCGAGCGCGTACCAGTACGCCGCCTCGCTCTGCACCGGGTGGCCGTAGAGGATCGCCACCGTGATGCCCAGGGCGGCGACCTGCGCGAGCGCGAGGTCGACGAAGATCACGCCCCGCGCGAGCACGTGCAGCCCGAACCAGGCGTGCATGGCGGTGAGCACCAGGCCCGCCGCGAAGGGCCAGGCGAGCAGCTCGATCATCGCGTCAGGCGCTTCGCGTTCTCGTCGAACAGGCCCAGATAGTCGTCGCCCGAGGGCAGTAGCGTGACGCTGCGCGCGCCCGTCTTTGCGGCGATCTGGCGCACCAGCGACGGATTCGAATACGGGTCGGCGATCAGCAGCTTCACGCCGGCCTCGCGCATGCGCGCAAAGAGCTTCGCCAGCTCCGCAGGCGAGGGCGGCACGCCGGGCGTCGGCTCGGCGGCACCGACGATCGCCAGCCCGAAGCGCTCGGCGAAGTAGCTCCAGCTGTCGTGGATCACCACCACCTTGGTGTCGCGGAGGGGGGCGAGCCTCGCAGCCCAGTCTTTCATCCTGGTATCTAGTTTCAGGAGAAAGGCATTCCGGTTTGCCTCGAAGCGCGGGCGGTCGGCGGGGCTGAGCCTCGAAAGCGCGTCGAGGATGGACGCGGTCATCGGCCGCGCGTTCTGCGGGTCGAGCCAGTAGTGCGGGTTGCCGTAGGCATGCGAATGCGCCTGGCGCTCGGCTCTCAGGCGCGGCGTTTCCGTCTGCAGCAGGCGCACGCCTTGCGAGGCATCGACGACCGGGCAGTCGACTTTGAGACGCGCAAGCCACGGCTCGTGATCCAGGCCGATGCGCACCAGCAGCGCCGCGTCGCGCAGGCGCGCAAGCTGCGCCGGCTTGAGCTCGATCGCGTGCGGGTCCTGGTCGGGCGCGGCGAGGCTGTGCACCTCGACCCGAGCGCCGCCGACGGCCTCGACCAGCGACTTGAGGTCGGCCGAGGTGGTGACGACCCGCAGGGATGAAGCCTGCCCTGGCGCCGCCATCGCGAGCGCCAGGACAAGTGCAGCCGCGCGCACTACTTCCTGGTGAAGATGTTCTTCGGGATCATGCAGTGCACGCCCTTGCGGATGTCGACCACCTGCGACACGCGGCAGTCGCCCACGACCGAGGCGAGCAGGTAAGCTTCGGCCCTGCTCACCGGCACCGTCTTCTGCTCGGCGAGGAAATTCACCGCCTCGCGCGTGGCGTTCACCATCGCCTTGTTGAGGTCCTCGTCGAAGCCGGTGGTGATCCAGTGGGTGCGCGTCTCGAGGCGCGGCCATTCGAGCTTCATGTCCTTGCGCACGATCGGCTGCAGCACGATTTCCTTGTAGGAGCACTCCAGGGCTGTCAGCGCCACCTCGCCGTTGCCCTGGCGGCAATGCGAATCGCCGGTCCAGATCAGCCCGCCCTTGATGAACACCGGGATGAAGATCTTCGAGCCTGCCTGCAGCTCGTTGATGTCCATGTTGGAGCCGTTCTTCCACGGCCGCAGCGTCGACACCGGCGCCATCGGATCGTCCTTCACGCCGCCCTTGCGCGGAGAAGGATCGTTCGGGTCGATGCCCACCGCGAGCGTGCCCGGGAAGGGCTGCAGCTCGACCTGGATGCCCGGCTTGAACTCGGCGCTCTTCTTCGCCGGGTCTATCGACCAGAACTTGATCAAGCCCTCGGGCATCTCGGGCGCGAGCGCGCCGATGGTCGGGAAGTCCTTGCCGGGCAGGTTGAAGGTGATGCCGAAGGACTTCGGCACGATCTTGAGGATGCGGATCTCCATCACGTCGCCGGGCTCGGCGCCGTTGACGTAGATCGGCCCGGTCATCGAGTGCGGCCCGCCCCCGGGGTTCGCCTTGCGCAGCTCGACGAGCTGCTCCATCGTGATGCCCTGCTGCACCTTGTTGTGCGAATGCATCATGGTCTCGACCGAGACGGTGTCGCCGGAGTTGATGGTCAGCTTCGGCGGCTCCTTCGGATCGAGCCAGCCCCACTGCACGGTCTCGAGCGTCGCCGGCAGCGTGTGATGCTTGCCGCCCCTGGCGGCGGGCTGCTGCTGGGCGATCGCGCTGCAGGCAAACGCGGCGAGCACCGCCGCGAGAGCCGTCCTTCTTTGCGTTGGGAACATGCGCGCCCCCTCCTTTCCGGGCAGGGCGACGGTATGGTGTGCGCGCGCCTAAACCCCGTCAAGGGAATGCCAAGGCGAAGTATCATCGGTTCGCATGAGCGAACAGGACGCCATCGCCCTCACGCGCGCGCTGCTGCGCTTCGAGACGGTCAATCCGCCCGGCCGCGAGCGCGACTGCGCGCGGCACGCCGGCGCGCTCCTCGAGCGTTGGGGTTACCGCGTTGAGTACCACGAGTATGCCGAGGCGCGAACCAGCGTGATCGCTCGCGCCGGGGGATCGCCTGCGAAGGCGCCGCTGTGCCTGACCGGGCACCTGGACGTGGTGCCGCTCGGCGCCCGCGCGTGGACGCGCGACCCGTTCGCGGGCGAGACGCAGGGCGACCGGCTGTACGGGCGGGGGGCGTCGGACATGAAAGCCGGGGTGGCGGCAATGCTGCTTGCTTCTAGAAATATTTCAAAAAAGATATCCAACACCCCAGGAATCGTGCTCGTGCTGACGGCGGCGGAGGAGGGCGGGTGCATCGGCTCCTACCACCTGGCGCAGACACAGCTGCTCGGAAGCGCAGGAGCGATGATCGTGGGCGAGCCCACGGCGAACTATCCGTACGTCGGCCACAAAGGCTCGCTCAAGTTCTACGCCGGGTTCCGCGGGACCTCGGCGCATGGCTCGATGCCGGAGCTCGGGGAGAATGCGATCTACAAGGCGGCGCGGGCGGTGTCGAGGCTGGAGGCGTTCGACTTCGCCCAGCCGGAGCACCCGGTGATGGGCCGGCCGACGATGAATGTCGGAACCTTCGAGGGCGGGCAAGGCGTCAACATGGTGCCCGACGCAGCTCGCATCGGCGTCGACATCCGCACGCTGCCCGGGATGGACCACCAGGCCCTGCTCGCCAAAATAGGCAAGCTTCTGGGAGAAGAAACCAAGCTCGACGTGTTCTCCGACATGCCGGCGGTATGGACCTCGCCGGAAGAGGAATGGGTACAGGGCGTGTTCGAGATCTGCAGGCGCCATCTCGGCGCGCAGCCAGAGCCGCGCACCGCCGCGTACAACACCGATGCGGGCAACCTGCTGAAGGTGTATCGAGGCGCGCCGACCGTGGTGCTCGGCCCGGGCGAGCCGCAGCTCGCGCACCAGACCGACGAGTACTGCAGCATGGAGCGCATCCGCCAGGCGGTGGCCCTCTACGAGGAGGTCATCCGCCGCTGGTGCGGAATCTGAGCCGGCGACAGGCGGTAGCTGTTCGTTTACATAATCTCGCGGCATTCGGCGCTATGAAAACGCCGCCGCGTGGACTACGCTCGCTGCAACATAGAGGGCGAGGCCAACATGAATGCATCGACTGTCCAGCGCATCATTTCGCTGATCCCGGAGCGCGTGGCGCGCGCGCAGAGCGGAGCGCTTTTCACGATGATCGGCGCGTGCCGCCATCCGGAGCGGATCGCCTACCTCTCCTGCTACCTGCAATGGCTGAGTCCCCTCAACCCGGTTTCCAGGGACGACCAGAAGCTGCTCGGCCTGCTTCTGGCGAACGGCAGGACGGTGCATGCCGGAGACGTCGAAGACGAGGCCGATGCCGCGCCGGCGGACATGGAGAGCGAGCTCGACGATCTCGACATTCCGGTCGCGCTGCTCGATGACGAGCCTGTCGAGGACGAGCAGCGCGCCGCGCTGTAGCGAGCTACAAGGGATGTTGAACATTGGGGTTTCTCCGGAATAAACTTCTGCGGCGCCGCGTTAGCTCAGCGGTCCTAGAAAAGGAGACCACCATGATCCGTACCCTCGCCGCAGTCCTGCTCGCAGCCTTCTCAGCCGCCGCCTTCGCCCAGGCGCCGGCCAGCCCGCCGGTGAGAATCCGCGGCACGGTCCAGTCGCTCGACGGCCAGATCCTGACCGTGAAGGCCCGCAACGGCGAGACCATGAAAGTGAAGCTCGCCGACAACTTCGTGGTGATGGGAATCACGAAGGCGGGCGTCGACGACATCGCCAGCGGCAAGTTCATCGGCACCACGACCGTGGGCCAGCGCGGAGGCTCGCTGGTCGCCGAGGAAGTCCACATCTTTCCCGAGAACATGCGCGGCACCGGGGAAGGGCACTACGACTGGGATCTCAGGCCCGACAGCAAGATGACCAACGCGAACGTCGCCAACGTCGTCAAGATGGCGAACGACCGCGTGATGAGCGTGAAGTACAAGGGCGGCGAGAAGCAGATCCTGGTGACGCCGAAGACCGCGGTGGTGTCCTACACGCCCTCGAGCCGCAGCGAGCTCAAGCCCGGCGCGCCGGTCTTCGTCAACGCGCAGCGCCAGCCCGACGGCACGCTCGCCGCGCCGCGCGTCAACGTCGGGCTGCACGGCCAGGTGCCGCCGATGTAGCATGTAAGCGTCAATCCGGGGAGGTCCTCATGGCCGTTACTTTCACCGTCAATGGCAGGCCCGTCACGAGCGCCGCCCCGGAGGGAACGCCCCTGCTGTGGGTGCTGCGCGAAGAGCTCAAGCTCACCGGAACCAAGTACGGCTGCGGCGCCGGGCAGTGCGGCGCCTGCATGGTGCACATCGAGGGCGGGCGCACGTTTTCCTGCCTGACGCCGGTGTCGAGCGTGCAGGGCAAGTCGGTCACCACGATCGAAGGGCTGTCGCCAGGGCGCCTGAACGCGCTGCAGCGCGCCTGGCTCGCCGAGAGCGTGCCGCAGTGCGGCTATTGCCAGTCGGGCCAGCTGATGAGCGCCGCCGCGCTGCTCGCGGCGAATCCGCGCCCGACGCGCGCGCAGATCAGGGACCACATGAGCACCAACGTCTGCCGCTGCGGGACTTACCCGCGGATCATGCGCGCCATCGAGCGCGCCGCGCGGGAGGGCTAGCCATGACGACACGGCGCGAGTTCATGGTCGGCGTCTCCGGCCTTACCTTCGGCATCCTCCTCGAAGGTTGTGCAGCAACCCCTGAAGCGCGTGAGCGCAGCGGGGCATCGCTCGCCCAGACCCCGGCGGGCGGCGCAAGAGCCGTCAATGCCTGGGCAAGCCTCTCCCCCGACGGCACGATCTGGATCGTCAACCCGGCGGTGGAGATGGGCCAGGGCTCGCAGACCGCGATTCCGCTCATCATCGCCGAGGAGATGGACGCCGACTGGTCGCGCGTGGTGATCGTCCCGGCGGCGCCGGACGACAAGGTCTACGGCAACCCGGGCTTCCGCGGCCTGATGTACACCGCTGGCTCGGCCACCGTGACCGGCTACTGGGATGTCGCGCGCACTTTCGGCGCCCAGGTGCGGCGCGTGATGATGGAGAACGCCGCGCGCCTCTGGAACGTGCCGCTCGCGGAGCTCTCCACCGAGCCGAGCACGGTCGTGCACGCGAAATCCGGCCGCAGGCTCGGCTACGGCGAGATCGCCGCGGTCGCGCAGCTGCCCGCGGTGGCCCCGGCGATCAAGCCCGAAGAGCTGAAACAGCCCGGGCAATACCGCCTGATCGGCAAGGACGTGATGCGCGTCGAGCTACCCAGCAAGGTGGACGGTCGCGCGCAGTACAGCATCGACGTGCAGCTCCCCGGCATGCTCTATGGCGCGGTGCTGCGCGGACCGGTCGAGGGATCAGCGCCGCTCGCGATCGACGATTCGCGCTCGCGTGCGATTCCCGGCGTGGTCTCCATCGTGCGCATGCCCTTCGGCGTCGGCGTGATCGCCGAGACGCCGTGGGCCGCGTTCGGCGCGAAGGACGCGCTCGGGGTGACCTGGGACCGGCGCGCGCGCGCGTTCGGTCACGACAGCGCCCGCGCCCCCGCGCTCTACTCGGCGGCGGCGCGCGACCTGACCCGCCCCGGCAAGCCCTGGGACAGCGCCGGCGATGCCCCCGCAGCGATGCAGAAGGCGGCGAAGACCTACGAGAGCGAGTACATCTGCGACTACACCTATCACGCGCAGATGGAGCCGCTCAACTCGGTGGCCTCGGTTTCGGCCGCCGGCGATGCCTGCGAGATCTGGTGCGGCACGCAATCGCAGACCATGGCGGTGGCCGCGGTGGCGAAAGCGCTCGGCATCGCGCCCGAGAAAGTGAAGCTCAACCTGATGCTGCTCGGCGGGGGCTTCGGCCGGCGCGGGCACCGCGACGAGGAGTTCGTCGTCGATTCCGTGCTGCTCTCGAAGGAAGTGAAGCGCCCCGTGAAAGTGCTGTGGACGCGCGAGGACGACGTGAAGAACGGCCGCTTCCGCCCGCTCTCGGTGCATTACCTGCGCGCCGGGCTGGATGGCGCCGGGCGCATCGTAGCGTGGCAGCACCGCGTCGCCTGCGACGAGATCACCGCGTTCCAGGACCCGGTGCGCTACAAGGGCGGCGGCGAGCGCGACTTCCTGGCGATGGCCGGATCGGAGCTGCGCACCTACGACATCCCGAACCGGCTCTCGGAGCAGCTTCCCCAGCAGACCGGGATCCGCACCTCGTCGCTGCGCGGCATCGGCTTCGGGCCGAACAAGTTCGCGACCGAGGCCTTCCTCGACGAGATCGCGGTGAGGCACGGCCTCGATCGCGTGGACCTCAGGCTGCAGCTTCTGAAGGACACGCCGCGCGGCCAGGCGGTGGTGCGCGAGGTGGTGGCGATGTCCGAGTACCGACGCGCGCGGCCGGGCCGCGGCCTGGGCTTCTCCTTCATCGACTACTCGGGGACGATGCTGGCCGCGGTGGCGGAAGCCTCGGTGGACAGAAAGAGCGGCAAGATCACCGTGCATGACTTCTGGCTCGCGCTCGATCCCGGCATCGCGGTGCAGCCGGACAACGTCCTCGCGCAGACCGAGAGCTCGATCATCTACGGCCTGGGCCTGAGCCTCACCGAGCGCATCAGCTTCAAGGACGGCGCGGTGCAGGAGCGCAACCTCCGCGACTACGGCGTGCCGCGCCTCGAGGACATCCCGGAGCTGCACCTGAAGCTGCTGTCGACGCCGAACCGGCCGACCGGCGCGGGGCAGATGGCGACGCCGATCGTGGCACCGGTGATTGCGAGCGCGGTTTACGCGGCGAGCGGGGCGCGCGTGCGGCACACGCCCTTCCTGCCGGAGCGCGTGCTGACGGCCCTCGGTTGAGTCAGCCTGGCGACTCGGCCTTGACCTTTTCGAACAGCGCCTGCAGGCCGAACGAAACGTCCTGGACGGTGCCGTTAAGGAAGAACGTGGGCGTGCCGCGCACGCCGCTGCGCTCGCCGCCCTCGACCTGCTCGCGCACGCGCTGCAGGTAGAGCTCGCCCTCCATCTCGGCGTCGTAGCGCAGCATGTCGAGCTCCAGGCGCTGCGCGTAGCCGCGCAGCTGCGGCAGCTTGAGATGGCTCTGGTTGTCGAACAGCAGGTCGTGCATCGGCCAGAACTTTCCCTGCCCGGCCGCCGCTTCCGCGGCGAGCGCGGCCTGCAGGGCATGCGGATGGACTTCCTCGAGCGGAAAGTGCCGGTAGACCAGGCGCACGCGCCCCGCGAAGCGCTCGAGCAGCAGCTTGACGGCGGGTGCCGCCTGCTTGCAGTTGGGGCACTCGAAGTCGCCGTACTCCACGACCGTCACCGGCGCGTGCGAGGCGCCGAGCGCGTGATCGACGGCGCTGACCGGCACCGCCAGCTCGAATTTTCTATGCTCGTTCATTCGCCTTAGCGGCCCGGCGTATCGGCGCGCCGGCTCGCTTCGAACAAGAACCACACCCGCCTCTCCGCCTCGTCGATCCAGACTTCGAGCAGGCTCGCGGTCGCGACGTCGCCATGCTCGTCGCAGACCACGTGGGTCTCGCGCATGTGCGCGGCCAGCCGCATGTTGTCCTCGCGCAGCTCCGCCAGCATGTCGAGGGGCGAGACGTAGTCAGCGTCGTTGTCGAGGACGCGCTGCGAGCGGCCGATCTGGCCGATCGAGCGCAGGGTCGTGCCGCCCAGCTTGCGCACGCGCTCGGCGACGGGGTCGGTGATCGCGTAGATCTGGTCCGCCTGCTCGTCGAGCAGCAGGTGATAGTCGCGGAAGTGCGGACCCGAGACGTGCCAGTGGAAGTTCTTGGTCTTGAGGTACAGGGCGAACAGGTCCGCCAGAAGAAGATTGAGCGCGCCCGAGATGTCTCGCGTCGCATCGACTCCCAGATTGGTGGGTGTTTTCAGCCCGGCTGCGCGCCGTGACTTTACTTCCGCGGTGCTCATTTCAACCTCCGTCGTTAAGGGTTAACAAGTGTAACCTCGCAGAGCGGTGTATCGCTTACATTCGTAACAAGCTGGCGCCGGCCTGATACCGTCTCGTGATGGCGGTGCGGGACATTCGGTCCTGCCATGTCATTTTCGCGCGGAACGGTCGCGGCGATCCTGCTGGCAGGCGCAAGCAGCGTCCTCGCCGCAGAGCCGGAATTGGGCGTATCGGTCGCCCGGTCCTTCGACGCGCACGAGACCGACATCCTCAGGCTGACGTATCGGAGCCCCCTGGCGCCGCACGACGGCGCGCGGTGGTGGCCGCAGCAGCTGCAGCTCGGCGCCAGCATCTGGCGGGTTCCCGACCTTGGCGGCATCACGCGCCGGTTCGATCTGAATATCACTCCGGTGTGGCGATCGGAGAGCGCTTTCGGCGCAGCGGCGAAAGGATATGTCGAGGCAGGCCTCGGGGTCTACCTGCTGTCGCACACCATCAACAACGACAACGACCGCCTGCCGAGTTCGCTGGAGTTCGGCTCCCATCTCGGCGTCGGCCTGCAGCTCGACCCACGCCTCAGCGTGGGGCTCGCCGTGCAGCACATCTCGAACGCCGGCATCAAGCAGCCGAACGGCGGCATCAACCTCTACATGCTTACCGCGAGCTATCGGTTGTAGCGCGGTTTTGCGAGCCTGTAGAGAATCGGCATCGGCCCCGCATCGTTGGCGTCGAAGTGCGCGAGCACGAAGTCGCGGAAAGACCGCTTGAAGACGAGCGCAGGCAGGACGTCGCCGAGGCGGTCCCAGCGGCAGTGGTTGATCAGCGTGTACTCCGACAGGTCGGCTCTCGCCGGCATGAGCACGGTGGAGTTGTCGAGCCCCGTCTCCTGCTGGAACCAGCCTGCCGTGTGTTCCCATACCGCGAGGTTCTGCGCCGGTGAATCGGCGTAGAAGTAGTTGAAAAGAAAGACGCCGTCGCGCGCGTGGTCCACTGCGCCGATGCGCTTCGCATTGCTTGCCGTCACGGTATAGACATGCCCGGCGGCGCCGCGCACGTGGGTCTCGAGCGACCGGAAGTGCGGGCTCCTGCGCAGCCCTTCGGCGCGCTCGACCGAGTCGGTCTCGATCAGCAGCGCGAGGTCGAAGCGCGCCCGATGGAACTCGTTGCGGCGCTGGCGCAGGAACGTCGTGTCGCCGAACGGTGGGATGAGGATGGCCTGAAAGGCCGCCGCTTCCAGGACGCCCGGATCTCGTGTGATGCGAGCGCACCAGCCGGCGCAGTCCTCGATCAGGCGCCGTTTGTTGCGGCTCGCCCAGAGAAAGGGCGGATGGCTGTCGACCTCCGCGGCGAGAAGCAGGTAGCCTGAGCGCGCCGGCTCGACCAGCCGCGCTTTGCGGTATTCCTGCGCGAGAGGCAATCGCTGGAGGTTGTGCTCGACGATCTGGTTCATTGCCAGCCGCCGCCCAGCGCCCGGACGAGCGCCACCGTGCTCTGGTACTGAGCCGAGCGCACCTGCAGGGCCTGGCGCCGGTTGCGCAGCTCGCTGCGCTGTGCGTCTAGCAGATCGAGCTGGCTGACGTAGCCGTTGCGGTAGCGCACGTCGGAGAGCGCGGTCGAGCGGCTGGCCGAAGCGACGGCGCGATCCTGCGCCTCGGCCTGCTCGGCCAGCAGGCGCAGCGAGGAGAGCTGGTCCTCGACGTCCCTGAAGGCGACGAGCACCTGCTCGCGGTAGCGCGCCAGCGCGACTTCGAACTCGCCGCCTGCGTTCTGGATGCCGGCCTCGCGGCGGCCGCCGTCGAAGAGCGGCAGCGAGGCGAGCGCGCCGATGCCCCAGGCGCGCGCCGACCATTTGAAAAGGTCGCCCAGCTCGGGCGAGGCATAGCCGCCGGTGGCGGTCAGCGTCACGCTCGGGAACCACGCCGCCTTGGCGACGCCGACGCGCGTCTGCGCGGCGAGCAGCGAGCTTTGCGCCGCGGACACGTCGGGCCTGCGGCTGAGCACCGTGCTCGGCACTCCGGCGGGGATCACGGGCAGCGCGGTGCTCCAATCGGCCACGCCGAGCGTGAAGCTCGACGACACCTCGCCGATCAGCACCGCGAGCGCATGCTCGAGCTCGGCGCGGCGGCGGTCGAGCGCCAGGGCGTCCGACTCGGTGGCGGCGACCTCGGTGCGCGCGCGCGCAACATCGAGCTCGGCGACATCGCCCGCCCGGAAGCGGCGCTCCGTGAGCGAGAGCGTGTCGCGGTACGCGCCCACCGTGCTGCGCACCAGCGCTCGCTCCGCGTCGAGCGCGCGCAGCTCGAGGTAGGTCTGCGCCACCTCGGCCTGCACGAGAAGCCGCGCGCTCTGCAGCAAGGCCTCGCGCGCCTGCGCATCGAGCACGGCAGCGTCGGTCGCCTGCGCCAGCCGGCCGAACAGATCCACCTCGTAGGAGAGGTTGACTCCGGTGCTGTACAGGCTGCGCGCCGGTCCGGGAACGCCGTTGACGATGCCGCCCACCCGGGCAGCGCCCGCGTCGGCGCTCACTTGCGGCGCGCGATCGGCTTGCGTCGCCTGCACGAACGCTCGCGCCTGCCTGAGCCGCGCCGCCGCGACCTGGATGCTGCTGTTGCTGCGGTTGGCGCGCTCGACCAGCTCGTCGAGCACCGGGTCGGAGAAGGACCGCCACCATTCGCCGCGCGGCTGGGCTTCGGCGGGCGCGGCAAGGGTCCATCTGCCGTCGCCTTCCTTGAAGCTCTGCGGGGCCGCGGGAAGAGCGGCAGGATCGATGGCCGGCAGCGAGGCTGCGCAACCGGCGAGAAGCAGGGTGATCAGAGACGGCGCGATGAATTTCATTCGATCTCTTTCAGTTTTCCACCCGCCATGGCGCTCGAGCCGGCGAAGGCTTCGCCATGGGGAATCTCGCCGTGCAGCTTGAGCGGCCGGTTGCCGGTGAGGCGACGAAGAAGGACATAGAACACCGGCGTGAGGAACAGCCCGAAGGCGGTGACGCCGATCATCCCCGAGAACACCGCGGCGCCCATCGCGCGGCGCATCTCCGAGCCCGCGCCTGTCGCGTAGGCGAGCGGCAGCACTCCCATCACGAAGGCGAGCGAGGTCATCAGGATCGGGCGCAGGCGCAGCCCGGCCGCCTGGATGGCCGCCTGCAGCGGCGTGCGGCCGGCGAATTCCAGCTCGCGCGCGAACTCGACGATCAGGATCGCGTTCTTCGCCGACAGCCCGACCAGCACCATCAGGCCGATCTGGGTGAAGATGTTGTTGTCGCCGTGGCCGAGCCACACCCCGGTCATCGCGGCGAGCAGTCCCATCGGCACGATCATGATGATCGAGAGCGGGAGCACCAGGCTCTCGTAGAGCGCGGCGAGCACCAGGAACACGAGCAGCACCGAAAGCGGGAACACCCACAGCGCCGAGTTGCCGGCGAGGATCTCCTGGTAGGTGAGCTCGGTCCATTCGAAGCTGATGCCCGGCGGCAGGGTCTGCGCCGCGATGCGCTCGACGGCGTCCTGCGCCTGTCCCGACGAATAGCCGGGCGCGGCGCGGCCGTTGATGTCGGCCGCGAGGAAGCCGTTGTAGCGCATCGCGCGCTCCGGCCCTGCGCTCGGCTTGACCTTCAGCAGCGCCGACAGCGGCACCATCTCGCCCGAGTTGGAGCGCACCTTGAGCAGGCCGACGTCCTCGGCGCGGGCGCGGAAGGGCGCATCCGCCTGCACCCGCACCGAGTAGGTACGCCCGAAGCGGTTGAAGTCGTTGACGTACAGGCTGCCGAGGTAGATCTGCATCGTGTCGAACACCTCGGTCACCGGCACGCCGAGCTGGCGCGCCCGGGTGCGATCGACGTCGGCGTAGAGCTGCGGCACGTTGACCTGGAAGCTGGAGAACAGGCCGGCCAGCTCGGGGGTCTGGTAGGCCTTGGCGAGGAAGCCCTTGGTCGCGGCGTCTAGGGCTTCGTAGCCGAGCGACGCGCGGTCCTCGATCTGCAGCTTGAAGCCGCCGGTCGTGCCCAGGCCCTGCACCGGCGGCGGCGGGAAGAGCGCGATGAAGGCGTCGGGAATGGCGGCGAACTCGCGGTTGAGCTGCCCGGCGATGGCGCCGCCGCTCATGCTCGGGCTCTTGCGCTCATCGAACGACTTGAGCGCGGCGAACGCGATGCCGGAGTTCGAGCTGTTGGTGAAGCCGTTGATCGACAGGCCCGGGAAGGACACCGCGTGCTCGACCCCCGGGTGCTTCAGCATGATCTCGCCCATGCGCCGTACTACGTCCTCGGTGCGATCGAGCGTGGCGCCGTCGGGCAGCTGCGCGAAGCCGATCAGGTACTGCTTGTCCTGGCTCGGCACGAAGCCGCTCGGCACCGCCTTGAAGAGAACCCCCGCGGCGGCGACCAGCACCAGGTACACGCCCATCATCAAGGCCTTGCGCGACAGGACGCCGGTGACGCCGCGGCCGTACGCCTGCGCGGATGCGCCGAAGTAGCGGTTGAAGGCGCGGAAGAAGGCATTTTTCTTCCCGGAATGCGCTTTCAGAAGAAGCGCCGCCAGCGCCGGCGAGAGAGTGAGCGAATTGACCGCGGAGATGACCGTGGAGATGGCGATCGTCAGGGCGAACTGCTTGTAGAACTGGCCGGAGAGGCCGCTGATGAAGGCGAGCGGCACGAACACCGCCACCAGGGTCAGGGCGATGGCGATGATCGGGCCGGAGACTTCGCGCATCGCGCGGTAGGTGGCATCGCGCGGGGAGAGGCCCCCCGCGATGTTGCGCTCGACGTTCTCGACCACCACGATCGCGTCGTCGACCACGATGCCGATCGCCAGCACCAGGCCGAAGAGGCTCAGGGCGTTGATCGAGAAGCCGAACAGCCACAGCACGGCGAACGTGCCGATGATCGACACCGGCACCGCGGCCAGCGGGATCACCGAGGCGCGCCAGGTCTGCAGGAACAGGATCACCACCAGCACCACCAGCGCCAGGGCTTCGAGCAGCGTGTGGACCACCGCCTTGATCGAGGCGCGCACGAACTGCGTCGGGTCGTAGACGATGCTGTAATCGACGCCCTCCGGCATGGTCTTCTTGATCTCGGCCATCGTGGCGCGCACGTTGTCGGAAATCTGGATGGCGTTCGAGTTGGGGGCGGCGAAGATCGGGATCGCCACCGCCGGCTTGTTGTCGAGCAGCGAGCGCAGCGCGTAGTCCGAGGCGCCCAGCTCGAGCCGCGCGACGTCGCGCAGGCGCGTCACCGCGCCGCTGGCCTCGGTCTTGACGATGATGTCGGCGAACTCCTCCTCGCTTTGCAGCCGGCCCTGCGCGTTGATCGACAGCTGCAGGTCGACCTTGGCGAGGCTGGGAGATGCGCCTACCACTCCAGCGGCCGCCTGCACGTTCTGCTCGCGGATGGCGCGCACCACGTCATTGGCCGACAGCCCGCGCTCGGCGACCTTGCGCGGATCCAGCCACACGCGCATCGAATAGTCGCCCGAGCCGAACAGCAGCACCTGGCCGACGCCCTCGATGCGCGCCAGGCGGTCCTTCACGTTGAGCACCGCGTAGTTGCGCAGGTAGGTCATGTCGTAACGCTCGTTGGGCGACACGAGGTGCACCACCATCGTCAGGTCGGTCGCGCCTTTCACGGTGGTAATGCCAAGCCTGCGCACCTCGTCGGGCAGCCGCGGCTCGGCCTGCGCGACGCGGTTCTGCACCTGCTGCTGCGCCTTGTCTGGGTCGGTGCCGAGCTTGAAGGTCACCGTGAGCGTCATCAGCCCGTCGGTGGTTCCCTGGCTGCTCATGTAGAGCATGCCTTCGACGCCGTTGATCGCCTCCTCGAGCGGCGTGGCCACCGTCTCGGCGATCACCTTCGGGTTCGCGCCGGGGTAGTTGGCGCGCACCACGATCGAGGGCGGCACCACCTCCGGGTACTCCGCGATCGGCAGGCTGCGCAGGGCGATCAGGCCGGCGAGCAGGATCAGCAGCGACAGCACGCCGGCGAAGATCGGGCGATCGATGAAAAACCGCGACAGGTTCATGGCGCCGCCACGGGTTGCGGCTCGACCAGCGAGCCGGGCCGGATGCGCTGCAGGCCGTTGACGACGATACGCTCGCCCGGCGCGAGGCCCGCGGTGACGATGCGCTGGCCTTCCACCGTGCCGCCGAGCGTCACTTCGCGGTAGGCGGCCTTGTTGTCCTCGCCGACCACCATCACGAATTTCTTGCTCTGGTCGGTGCCGACCGCGCGCTCGCTCACGAGCAGCGCGGGCTCGGTCTTCGCCTGCCCCATGCGCAGCTTGGCGAACTGGCCGGGGATCAGGCTGCCGTCCTTGTTATCGAACACTGCGCGCACGCGCACCGTGCCGCTCCTTGCATTCACCTGGTTGTCGATGAGCTGCAGGCGGCCGCGGGTCGTCGTGCCGCCGGCCGTCTCCATCTCTACCGGTATTCCCTGCGGCAGGTCCTTCAGCGCGCGCAGGACCACCTGCTCATCGGCGTCGAAGCTCGCGTAGATCGGGTTGACCGAGACCAGGGTGGTCAGCACCGGCGCGCCCGGCCCGGCGGCGACCAGGTTGCCGACGGTGATCTCTAGCTTGCCGACGCGCCCGGACACCGGCGCGCGCACCTGGGTATAGCCGAGGTTCAGGCGGGCCGACAGCAGCGCGGCCTCGGCGGCGCGCAGGTTGGCGTCGGCTTCCTGCCGCGCATTGACGCGCTCGTCGAGCTCGCGCTGCGCGATGGCGCTTTCGTTCCACAGCCGCTGCGCGCGCTCGTGCTCGCTTTTCGTGTACGTGACGCGCGCCTGCGCCGCGACCACCTGCGCCTGCGCGCGCTCGACTTCCGCGGCGTAGGGAGCCGGGTCGATCGTCACGAGCAGGTCGTCGCGCTTGACCAGCGCGCCCTCGACGAAGTGCACCGACTGCACGGCGCCCGCGACGCGCGAGCGGATGTCGACGCGCTCGACCGCCTCCAGGCGCCCGGAGAACTCGTCCCACATCGCCACGTCGCTCTGCACGACGGTGGCGACCGGCACGGGAGTCGGCCGCGGCTCGGTCGCCGACGGCTTGGTCTCGGCGCTGGAAGGCCGCAGGTACAGCGCTCCGGCCGACAGGCCGGCGAGGGCGGCGAGCGTCGCGGCCACCACGACGCGCCTGCGCAAGGGAACGAAATTCATCGGTCATGCTCCTATATCTATACCGAGCGCTACAGTAATGGCTTTGCTTAACAATCGCTACAGATGTAATATTCGGACGCCATGAAGCGCGCCAACGGCAAGCCGGTGAAGCCGCGCGGGCGTCCGCGCGAGTTCGATCGCGAAGCCGCGCTCGAGCGGGCCATCGATGTTTTCTGGCGCCACGGCTACGAGGCGACGTCGATGAGCGACCTCACCGCCGCGATGGGCATCAACCCGCCCAGCCTCTACGCCGCTTTCGGCGACAAGGAGAAGCTGTTCCTCGAGGCGGTCGAGCGCTACCAGCAGCAGCGGCGCCGGAGCGTGACCAAGGTGTTCGACGAGGCGCCGACGGCGAAGGAGGCCGTCCACCGGGTGCTGCAGGATGCCGCTCGCGAGCTCTCCTGCTCGAGCCATCCGCGCGGCTGCCTGCTGGTGATGTCCGACACGAATTGCTCGGATGCCTCGGCGCATGTGCAGTCGGACCTCGCGCAGCGCCGCGCGGCGATGAAGGCGACCCTCAAGGCGCGCATCGACCGGGGCGCCGCCGCGGGCGAGCTGCCGCACGGCACCGACACCGCCGCGCTGGCCGAGTTCTACTCGACCGTGTTCCAGGGCATGGTGATGCAGGCGCGCGACGGCGCGACGCCCAAGAGGCTGCGAGCGACGGCGGAAGCGGCAATGCGCGCCTGGCCGCGCAGCGTCAAGCGCTCTTAGGGACACGCGGCGTAGAATCCCTCCTTCCCGCGAGGAGGGTTCCATGCCGAAACGCCTGCCCGGTTCACGCGAAGAAGACTCCTGGCTGTCCGAGCGCCAGCTTTCCGGACTGGCGCGCGCCGATGAGGCGGACGCGCTGGGCTCGCCGGTCCCTACCCAGGTGGTGTCGAACGGCGAATACTTTCCGCTCCCGCAGACCCTGCAGCAGCGCCAGGTCGAGCTGCGCATCGCCGAGCTGGCCGGGCAGGCGAGCAGGCGGCTCGGCATTAGCCGCAGGCGGTTTCTCGCCTCGTCGGGCGGGATGGCGGCGGCTTTCATCGCCATGAACGAAGTGTTCGGCCGCTTCTTCGACGTGAATCCCCTCGAGCTGATGGGATCGGCGCACGCCCAGGGCGCCGTGCCGCGCGATCTGTTCGTGTTCGACGACCAGCTGCACATGATCCGCGAGTCGTTCAGCGGCCCGCTGGCGCTGCGCGCGATGTCGCAAGGCGCCGGCGCCGCGGCTGCCGCCGCCGGCTTCGACAAGAACCCGTTCAACGCCGAGGGCCTGCCCGATGAGCTGGGGCGTCCCTGGAGCGCGTGGAACCCGTCGCTCGGCCAGACGCCGATCACCGGCGCGAACTTCCATCTCGTGAAGTTCATCAAGGACGTCTATCTCGACAGCCAGGTGGCGGTCGCGATCCTGAGCAATGCGCCGCTCGGGCTGTTCGAGCCGCCGGGCGGCGCCAAGCCGCGCATCCCGCGCAGCGTCGACGAGTCGCTCAGCGCGATGAACCTCACCGGCTACCAGACCGCGGCGGTGCGGGACTGGGTCAACGGCATCGCCGGCTCCACCCGGCTGCTCGCGCACGGGCAGATCTTCCCGGGCAGGCAGAACCTCGGCTTCATGCAGCAGCAGATCGACCAGTTCCATCCCGACTCGTGGAAGGGCTACAACATCGCCTACACCGCGAAGCTCGACGACGATCCGCAGAGCGAGCTGAAGCAATGGCGGCTCGACGACGAGCAGGTCGCGTACCCGACCTTCGAGCTGATCCGCAACAACCAGAAGGAGCTCGCGGCCCATCCGGGCTTCTTCAATATCTGCATCCACAAGGGCCTCGCGCCTGCCGCGCCGGACACGCCGGAGCAGGGCAGCCCGAGCGACCTGCCGAAGGTGTCGCGCGACTGGCCGGAGTTCAACTTCATCATCTACCACGCCTGCTTCGGCCCGCGCTTCTTCGATGCCGAAGCGCTGCAGGCGATCCGCGCCGGGAAGCTGCGCAACGGCGTGCCGGACCTGCGCTGGCTGACCGAGTTCGCGCAGGCCTCGGCGCCCCTGAAGAACGTGTACGCCGAGATCGGCACCACCTTCGCCTCGTGCGTGGTGACGTTCCCGAGCGTGTGCGCGCACATGCTGGGGCAGCTCATGAAATACCTGGGGCCGGAGCGCATCGTGTTCGGCTCGGACTCGCTCTGGTACGGCGCGCCGCAGTGGCAGATCGAGGCCTTCTGGCGCTTCCAGATCCCGCAGGAGATGGCGAAAAAGTACGGCTATCCGCAGCTCAGCGCGCAGGACAAGCGCAAGATCTTCGGCCTCAACTCGGCGCGGCTCTACAAGCTGCCGGCCAGCGTTGCCGCGTACCAGCCGGTGCCGAGGGATTACGAGGCGCGCATCCCGGACCGCCTCAAGGCGACTCTGAACTATCCCGGACACTCCACGCCGGGAAGCGACCGCGGCGACAAGCTCTCGAAGCTGCGGGAGGACTACCTCGCGGCAGGCGGGCACCCGAGCAACCGGCGCTACG
This sequence comes from Betaproteobacteria bacterium, assembly GCA_005881595.1. Classification (GTDB taxonomy): domain Bacteria; phylum Pseudomonadota; class Gammaproteobacteria; order Burkholderiales; family SG8-39; genus SCGC-AG-212-J23. Next base: position 26,668 of record VBBY01000030.1, read on the forward strand.
GCTGGATCGACTGCGCGTGAGCTGCCGGCGCAATGAGGCTCGGCTACTTCACGATGCCGCTGCACCCCTTGCACCGCGACCCGGCGGTCACGCTGCAGGAGGACCGCGAGGCGGTGATCCTCGCCGACAAGCTCGGCTTCCATGACGCCTTCGTCGGCGAGCACCTCACCGATCCCGAGGAGAACATCACCAACAGCTTCATTTTCCTCGCCACGCTCATCGGCGAGACGAAGGCCATCAGGCTTGGCACCGGCACCTCCAACCTCTCGCACAGCCATCCGGCGCTGATCGCGGCGCACGCCGCGATGTTCGACCACCTTGCCAAGGGCCGCTTCATCTTCGGCATCAGTCCCGGGACGCTCGCCTCGGACGCCGAGGCGCTCGGCATGAGCCTTGCGATGGAGGAGAGGAGCAGGCTTTTCTCCGAGGCGATCGACGTGATCCTCGCCATCTGGGCGCGCGACGCGCCGTATGACATCGACTTTCCGGGCAACCGCTTCAAGGTCTCCACCGCGAAGACGCAGGTGCCGGCGGTCGGGCGCGGCCGGATGTACAAGCCCTACCAGAAGCCGCGGCCGGAAATCGTCGGCACGGTGGTGGCGCCGCATTCGAAGGGGGCGATCGCCATGGGCGAGCGCGACTTCCATCCGATGTCGGCGAATTTCCTGCTGCCGCACTGGCTGCCGTCGCATTGGAAGAACTACGCCGAAGGCAAGGCCAGGGCCGGCGCGAAGGCGGACCCGGCGGACTGGCGCATCGCCCGCACCATCTTCGTCGCCGACGACGACAAGCTGGCCGAGGCCTACGCGCGGCGCGATGCGAATAGCCCTTACCGCTATTACTGGGATAAGCTGCGCGGAAACATGATGCGCGCCAAGCGCCACGTGATCTTCAAGCGCCACGAGCAGGAGGACGACAGCGCGGTCACGCTCGAACGCCTGGTCGATGAGCTGGTGATCGCCGGCAGCGTGGGCAAGGTTGTCGACGGCATCCTCGCCCTGCGCGAGCAGGCTGGCGAGTTCGGCGAGATCGTCTATGCGGGCATGGACTGGGTCGATCCGGCGCTGGCGCGCCGCTCCATGGAGCTGATGGCGACGCAAGTCATGCCGCGGGTCAATTCCCGGTGAGCCTCGCCGGCCGGATGCTGAAGGTCATCTCTTCCCTGGCGATCAAGGCGGCCTACCTGGAGCTGGTGCCGCAGTTCGAAAAATCGAGCGGCTGCCAGGTCGCGACCGAATGGGCCGGAATGGTGGACATTCGGAAGCGCGTGCAGGCGGGCGAGCCCGCCGATGCGCTCATCGCCTCGGCGGCGCTCATCGACGAGCTGACGCAGCTCGGCAGGATCGTGCCCGGCAGCCGCGTCGACCTCGCGAAATCGGGCGTCGGCGTGGCCGTGCGCTCGGGCGCGCCCAGGCCCGACATCGGCTCGGTCGAGGCGCTCAAGCGCGCGCTGCGCGCGGCGAAATCGATCGGCTATTCCAGCGGACCGAGCGGCGTCTATCTGTCGGGGCTGTTCGAGCGCCTGGGGATCGCCGGGGAGCTCAAGCCGAAGCTCACCCAGACGCCGCCGGGCGTATTCGTCGGCGAGCTGATCGCGCGCGGCGAGTTCGAGATCGGTTTTCAGCAGGTGCCTGAGCTGCTCGCGGTCGCCGGCATCGACCTGGTCGGCCCGCTGCCGCGCGAGATCCAGGCGATCACGGTGTTCTCAGGCGGCATCCCGGTCGCCGCCAGGGAGCCGGAGAGCGCGCAGGCTCTGCTCGGGTTTCTCGCCTCGCCGCAGGCCGCCGCGGTCAAGCGCAAGACCGGCTTTCTCGGCTAGGGAGGATCGGCATGCCGGTCCAGGTCCGCGACATCGTCCGCAATCCAGTCAAGGAGAAGCTCGCGCGCGGCGAGCTGGTGTCGTCGATGACCGCGCGGCTGGTGTCGAGCATCGAGATCGTGCGCATCGCCAAGAGCGCGGGGTTCGACTCGCTCTACATCGACCTGGAGCACTCGAGCTTCTCCATGGAGACGACCAGCCAGATCTGCGTCATGGCGCTCGAGGCGGGGATCCCTGCGTTCGTGCGCGTGCCGGCGAATACGCCGGAGTACATCTCGCGCGTGCTCGACGGCGGGGCGCTTGGGGTAATAGCGCCGGGGGTGCGCTCGGCCGGGGAGGCGCGCGCGGTGGTAGCGGCGGCGAAGTATCCGCCGCTAGGCGAGCGCGGGCTGTCGGCCGGGCTGCCGCAGCTGCAGTTCCGCGCTTTTCCGGCGGCGGAGAGCCTGCCCGCGCTCAACGACGCGACGCTGGTGAGCGTGCAGTTCGAGTCGAAGGCGGCGCTCGAGGCGATGGACGAGATCGTCGCGGTCGACGGCGTAGACCTGGTGCTGATCGGGACGAACGACCTGATGGTGGACCTCGGCATTCCCGGGCAGTACGACCATCCCAGGGTGCGCGACGCCTATGAGCGCACCATCGCCGCGTGCAGCAAGCGCGGCAAGCACGTCGGCGTCGGCGGCCTGGGCTCGCGGCCCGACCTGATGGCGCAGTACGTGAAGATGGGCGCGCGCTACGTCTCCACCGGAACCGATCTCGCGTTCCTGATGGCGGCGTGCACGCAGCGGGCGAAGCAGGTGCGGGATCTCCAGCTCTGATGAGATTTGTACTGGTTCTCCTGCTGTTTTTCAGTGGCGCAGCCGGCGGGCAAGGGTACCCCTCAAAACCCATCAGGATCGTCGTACCGCTGGTGCCGGGCGGGAACCAGGACATCATGGCGCGCGCGGTGGCCGAGGAGCTGTCGAAAGGCCTCGGCCAGCAGATCGTGGTCGAGAACCGCCCGGGCCAGAGCGCGATCATCGGCACTCAGGCCGTGAAGGCCGCCGCGCCCGACGGCTACACGCTGCTCTCGGTGGCGATCACTTTCGCGCGCGTGCCCGCGATCGTGAAGAGCGCCGGCTACGACCCGGCGAAGGACTTCGCCGGCGTCAGCCTCATCTGCCGCATCCCGCAGGTGCTGGTGGTGAATCCCGGCGTTGCGGCGCGCTCGGTGCAGGAGCTGATCGCGCTCGCGCGCTCGCAGCCCGGCGGGCTGAGCTATGCCACCTCCGGAAACGGCTCCACCGGCCACGTCGCGGGGGAGATGTTCATGCGCAGGGCGGGAATCCGCATGCTGCAGGTGCCGTACAAGGGCAACGCGCAGTCGCTGGTCGACGTGATGGGCGGGCAGGTGGCGATGATGTTCGACCAGGTGAGCACCTCGGCCGCGCACATCAAGGCGGGCAAGCTGCGCGCCCTCGGCGTGACGACGCTCACGCGCTCGCCGCTCTTTCCCGACGTGCCGACGCTCGACGAGTCCGGGCTCGCCGGGTTCGAAGACGTGACCTGGAACGGCTACGTCGCGCCCGCCGGCACACCGCCCGAGGTCCTGACGAGGCTGCACGCGGAAATCGCGCGCGCGGTGAACCGGCCGGAGTTCAGGCAGCGCTACCTCGAGCGCGGCATCGAGACGCGAGCGAGCGCCTCGCCGCAGGAATTTTCGGCGTACATAAAGTCGGAAGCCGAGGCCTTTGCCGCGCTCGCGCGTGAAGCTGGGATCAAAGCGGAATGAAACTGTTTTTTCGCACCGTTGCACTTGCCTTGGTTTTCCTTTCGGGGGTAACGCAAGCACAACCTTATCCCTCGCGCCCAGTCCGCCTGATCGTCCCCTTCCCGCCGGGCGGCAGCAACGACATCGTCGCGCGCATGGTGGCGACGCAGCTTGGCGAGCGCCTCGGCCAGCAGGTCGTGATCGACAACCGCGGCGGCGCCGGCGGCGTGCTCGGCACCGACCTCGCGGCGAAGTCTCCGCCCGACGGTTACACGCTGCTGCTGATCTCCGTCGCGTACGCCTTCGGCCCGGCGCTCTACAAGAATCTGCCTTATGACCCTGAGAAGGCGTTCGCTCCGGTTGGCATCCTCGGCAGCGGCGCGGCGGCGCTGACCGTGCATCCGTCGCTGCCGGTCAGCACGGTGCGCGAGCTGATCGCGCTCGCAAAGGCGAAGCCAGGCGCGCTCAATTACGCCTCGGCCGGCGTCGGCAGCCTGCAGCATCTCGCCTGCGCGCTGTTCATGATCCAGGCCGGAATCGACGTGGTGCACGTGCCGTACAAGGGAGGCGGACCGGCGATGGCCGACGTCATCGCCGGCCAGGCGCAGATCGTGATGCCGTCGCTGATCCAGGTCGTGCCGCACATCAAGAGCGGGCGGCTGAGGGTGCTGGGCACGAGCGGCACCCGGCGCAGCGCAGTCCTGCCCGACGTGCCGACCATCTCCGAGTCGGGCGTTCCTGGCTACGAGGCGCACAACTGGTGGGGCCTGCTCGCGCCCGCCGGCACGCCTGCGCCGGTGATAGAGAGATTACACAGGGATCTGACTAGCGTGCTCGCTTCGCGGGAGACGGAAAAGCGCTTCGAGACGGAAGGCGCCGAGGTGGTGCGAATGACGCCCGCCGAGTTCGGCGGCTTCATCTCCGCCGAGCTCGTGAAGTGGTCCAGGGTGGCGCGCGAAGTCGGCATCAAGGCGGAATGACGGTGAGCCTGTTCGCGCCGCCGGAGCGGATCGAGACCAAGGTGTTCGCCGAAGTGCCGGCGAAGCTGCGCAAGAGCAAGGCGCCGCCCGAGCGGCTCGCCGCGGGCAAGGGCCCGACGCCCGCCGGCTCCTTCCTGGAGGGGCCGGCGTTCGACCGCGAGGGCAATCTCTACGTGGTCGATCTCGCCTTCGGCCGTATTTTCAAAATCACCCCCCGCGGCGAGTTCCACGTGGCAGCCGAGTACGACGGCGAGCCGAACGGCATCGCCATCCACAAGGACGGCCGGCTCTTCGTCGCCGACCACAAGCTCGGCATCCTGACGCTCGACCCGCAGAGCGGCCGCATCGCCCCCGTGGTATCGCGCTACCACCAGCAGGCGTTCAAGGGCGTGAACGATCTGACCTTCGCGATGAACGGCGATCTGTACTTTACCGACCAGGGGCAAAGCGACCTCGCCGATCCGAGCGGCTGCGTCTACCGCTACACCGCGGATGGCGTGCTGCACCGGCTTGCGAGCTGCATCCCCAGCCCCAACGGCCTGGTTCTAAGCAAGGCTGAAACCACTCTCTTCGTGGCGGTGACGCGGGCCAATGCAGTCTGGCGGCTGCCCTTTGCGCCCGACGGCACGGTGGTGCGCATGGGCGTGCAGATCACCCTGTCCGGCGGCCGCGGGCCCGACGGCATGGCGATGGACGAGGCCGAGGGTCTCGCCGTGGCGCACCCCGACATGGGCGCGGTGTGGATCTTCAACCATCGCGGCGAGCCGCTCTATCGCGTGCAGTCCTGCGGCAGCGACCTCGTCACCAACCTCGCGTATGGCGGCCCGGAGCGCCAGACGCTCTACATCACCGACTCGGGCATGGGCCTGATCCTGATCGCCCGCGTGCCGACTGCCGGGCGGGTGCTTTTCTCCCATTCATGAAGAGTTTTCTTCTGGCTTTGCTGCTGCTGGCGGGGGTGGCAGAAGCCTTTCCCACCAAGCCCGTGAGAATCGTCGTCGCCTTCCCGCCGGGCGGCGGCACCGACATCGTCGCGCGCGTCGTCGGCCAGAAGCTCGGCGAGGGGTGGAATCAGGCGGTCGTGGTAGAGAACCGCGCCGGCGCGAGCGGCACCATCGGCACCGAGAGCGCGGCCCGCGCCGAGCCCGACGGGCACACGCTGTTCATGGCGACGATGGGCAACATGACCGCCAACCAGCATCTCTACCCGAAGATGGCGGTGGACCCGCTGCGCGCCTTTGCGCCGATCACCAAGGTGGTCGACGTCCACTTCGTCTTTCTCGCGAATCCGGCGCTCGCCGCGAACAGCGTCGGCGAGCTGATCGAGCTGGCGAAGAGGCGGCCCGGCGACATCGCCTACAGCTCCTCGGGCCCGGGCGGCGCGCCGCACCTGGCGATGGAGCTCTTCAAGCGCCAGGCGAACGTCGATCTCATCCACATCCCGTACAAGGGCAGCTCGCCGAGCATCAGCGACCTGATCGGCGGGCGCGTCATGCTCAGCATGGACAGCCTGGTGCAGTCGTTCCCTCACCTCAAGGCGAAGAGGTTGAAGGCGCTCGCCGTGCTCGGGTCCAGGCGCGCCGCGCTGCTGCCCGAGGTGCCGACGATCGCCGAATCCGGGCTTCCCGGCTACGCGCTCACCAACTGGTTCGGCCTTCTTGCGCCCGCGGCGACACCGAAGGAAACGGTTTTGAAGATCCACGCCGACGTGATCCGGGTGCTGAGGGATCCGGAAGCGAAAAAGCGCATCACCGACCTCGGTGCCGACGTCGTCGGCAATTCGCCGGAAGAGTTCGGCGCCGCCATGCGCGCCGAGTCGGCGCAGTGGGCCGAGATCATCAAGGCGGCGAATATCCGCGCCGAGGAATGAACGTCCCTGCAGAGCGTGTTGGCGAGCAGATCGTCACGTTGCTGACGGCGTGGGGGATGGACAGGGAATTGGTGCGCATCACTGCGGAAGTGATGGTCGAGACCGATCTCGCCGGCGTCGACTCGCACGGCGTGTCGATGCTGATGGACTACGAGAGCTCGAAATCCAGGGGCAAATTGAATCTGCGGGCCGTTCCCAGGGTGGTGCGCGAGAGCGCCGCCACCGCCCTGGTCGATGCCGACGCCGGCCTGGGCCATCCCGCCGCGGTGATGGCGATGGGGATCGCCATCGAGAAGGCGAAGGCGATGGGCGTCGGCGTGGCGAGCGTCTTCAACTCGCACCACTTCGGCGCCGCCGGCTATTACGCGGCGATGGCGTCGAAGGAGGGCCTGGTCGGCATGGTGACGAGCGCCACGCGCTCCATCGCCGTCGTGCCGACGCGCGCCGCCGTGCCGGTGCTCGGGACGAACCCGATCGCCTTCGCCGCGCCGGCGCGCCGCAACGCGCCGTTTCTCCTCGACATGGCGACCTCCACCGTCGCCAACAACAAGATCAAGGTGCACGAGCTGAACGGCAAGCCGCTGCCGCCGGGCTGGGTGCTGGACGAGCGCGGCCGGACGGTCACCGATCCGACGTCTGCTTTGCAGATTATTTATGACAAAAAGAGCGGGGGCGGCCAGACCCCGCTCGGCGGCACGGCGGAGCTGTCGAGCCACAAAGGCTACGGCCTCGCGCTGATGGCGCACATCCTCGGCGGCACGCTCTCCGGGGCGTCGTTTTCGCCGATTCGAGTCAAGACACAGGGACCGGGCGATCCCGACCGCCTCGGCCACTTCTTCCTCGCCATCGATCCGAAGGCGTTCCGCCCCGAGGGCGCGTTCGAGGACGATCTCGACGCGGTGATCGACGTGCTGCACGCGACCCGGCCGGTCGACGCGGCCCTGCCGGTGCTCGTGCCGGGGGACCCGGAGAACGCGGCGCGCGCCCGGCGCCTGCGCGAGGGGATCCCGATTCCACCCGGTCTTGCCGAAAAGATCAGGCAGATCTGCCATCGCGCCGGCGTTCCGTTCCTTCTCGAATGAAGATCTACATCCTTGACGCGTTCCACCGGGCGGGAGTCGACTATGCCGCGCAGC
>VBBY01000168.1 GCA_005881595.1 Betaproteobacteria bacterium
GCAGCGCTCGGGCGATGCGATCATTCCCTCAAGGAGCGAGCGCCAATGAGTGGCCATGCGCGCGATGGTCGACTCCTCGAACAGCTCGCTCGTGTATTCGAAGCTCCCGCTGAGCCCCTCGGCGGTCTCCCACACGTGCAGCGTGAGGTCGACCTGCGCCGCGCTGCGGTCTATGTCGAGCGGCCTTAGCGTGATCCCTGGCAGCTCGAGCGGTCGCTGCGGCGCGTTCTGCAAAGCGAACATCACCTGGAACAGGGGATTGCGGCTCAGGTCGCGCTCCGGCCGCAGCTCCTCCACCAGCCGCTCGAAGGGCAGGTCCTGGTGCGCAAAGGCATCCAGGCACACTTCGCGCAAGCGGGCGAGAAACCCGCTTGCCGAGGGATCGCCCGACAGATCGGCGCGCAGCACCAGCGTATTGACGAAACAGCCGACTACGTCCTCGATCTCGGCGCGGCTGCGGTTGGCGACCGGCGTACCCACCAGGATATCTTGCTGGCCGCTGTGACGCGAAAGCAGCAGCGTGAAGCCGGCGAGGAGCGTCATGAAGAGAGTCGCTCCTTCGCGTCGCGCAAGCCCGCGCAGCGCGTCGGCCAGCTCGAGGGGCAGCGTGAAGGTGTAGATTTTACCGCGCCGGCTCCTCACTGGCGCTCGCGGCCGATCGGTAGGCAGCTCGAGCACTTGAGGGGCCCCCGCGAGGCGCGCGCGCCAGTGCGAGAGCTGGGCCTCCAACGTTTCGCCTTGCAGCCAACTGCGCTGCCAGCGCGCGAAGTCGCGGTACCGGAGCGGAAGCGCCGGCAGCATGACCGGCTCTCGGCGCGAAAGGCACCCGTACAACTCGCCCAGCTCCCGGGTCAGGACGCCCAGCGACCAGCCGTCCGAAATAATGTGATGCATCGCCAGCGTCAGCACGTGCACGTCCGCCGCGAGCCGGTAAAGCTGCGCACGGAACAACGGACCGCGCGCCAGGTCGAAGCCGCGCGACGTTTCCTCGCGCAGCCGCTCGCGTGCGTCGGCCTCACCGCTCACTTCCGCGACTGGCAGCGCCCACGGCGCCGGCTCTAAAACCACCTGCAGCGGCTTTCCCTCGACGTTCGCAAACACCGTGCGCAGCGACTCGTGGCGGCTGACGAGCGCCCCTAGGGCGCGCTCGAGCGCCGGCACATCGAGTGCGCCTCGCATCTCGAGCGCGAGTGCCACGACATAGGCTGCGCCTCCCGGCTCGATCTGATCCAGGAACCAGAGCCGCTCCTGCGAGAACGAGAGCTCCGCCGGTCCGCGCAGGAATTCCAGGATCTCGCTCCTGCGCTGCAGCAACTGATCGCGCAACTCGGGCGTCAGCGCGCCCGCCGGGGCATTGCACTGCAGCCGCTCGCCGTCGGCCCAGACCTGAATGTCGCGGCTGCGCAGCTCTGCAAGCAGGGGCGCTATCGTCACAGCTCGGTCTGCTCCCTGTTTCCGGTTACCCCGGGCGACTGGCCGGAGCTCGCCAGCCAAGTGAGCGCGTCGAAGGCGGGCGCCGACCCGGGCTGCGCGCGGAGCACCTCGATGCGCGCCGCCAGGCGCGCGACGGTCGGAGCGGCGAAGAGCTCGCGCAGGGGCAGCTCGGTGACGAGCCTCTGCCGCACGCGGGACACCACCTGCATGGCCATCAGAGAATTCCCGCCGAGATCGAAGAACTGGTCGTGGCGGCCGACGCGTTCGAGCTTGAGCACGTCGCACCAGATTTGCGCCAGCGCGGCCTCGATCTCGCCGACCGGGGCTTCACAGCCACGCGTGGAGCAGGCCCCTGCCTCGGGCTCGGGCAGCGCCTTGCGGTCCAGCTTGCCGTTAGGGGTGAGCGGAAAGGCATCCAACAGGACGAAGGCTGCAGGAACCATGTATTCGGGCATGGCGGCGCGGATGAGCGCGCGCAACTGATCCACCAGCTCGGCAGGCGGGTTCTCGGTGACCAGGTAGGCGACCAGGCGCTTGTCGCCAGGGATGTCCTCACGCGCGATGACCACTGCTTCGCGCACAGCAGCGTGCCGGGTGATGCATGCTTCGATCTCCCCCGGCTCGATGCGCAAACCGCGAATCTTGACCTGATGGTCGATGCGACCGAGAAACTCGATGTCGCCTTCTGGCAGCCAGCGCACAAGATCGCCGGTCTTGTACAGCCGCGCGCCGGGTTCCGGGCGGAACGGATCCGCAATGAACTTTTCTGCGGTGAGCTCTGCGCGATTCCAGTAGCCCGAACTCAGCTGCGCTCCGCCCAGGAGCAGCTCGCCCGGCACCCCGATCGGCACCGGCTGCAAGTGACGATCCAGCACGTAGGCGCGCGTGTTGGGAAGCGGTCGGCCTATGGGCGGTGCAGCGTTCCGCGCGCCTTCGGCTGTCACCTCGGCGCACGTGCTCACGACGCTGTTCTCGGTGGGGCCGTAATGATTGACCAGCCGGAACGGCAGCTTGTGTGCGGGCCGCTGGTTGAGCTTGTCACCGCCGGTGAGCAGGACGCGCAACGCCGCAGTCTCGGGCCAGTTCTCTCGCAGCACTGCCTCCGCGAGCGGCGTGGGCAGAAAGCTCAGGGTAATTTGCCGCTCTGCCAGCCAGCGCACCATCAGCCCGGCATCCAGGCGCGTGGAGGCATCGGGAATATGCACGCTGGCGCCCGCGGTGAGGTACGGCCAGACCTCCCATACCGAGCCGTCAAAGGCTGGTCCGGCGATCTGCGTGGCACGATCGTCCGGCTTGACGTCGTAAGCCTGCTGATGCCAGCAAATCAGGTTGAACAGGCTCGCGTGCTCGATCGGCACCCCCTTCGGATGGCCGGTCGAGCCCGAGGTGTAAATCACATAGGCGAGTTGTTGCGGCGACATGGGGCGGCGCTCGAGGCGGCGTCCGGAGCGTCCGTCGACGCTGCCCTGCGACGCGTCCACGTGCAGAACCGCCGCATCCGAGGCGGGCAAGGCCGCGGCAAGATGCTTTCGTGTCAGCGTCACGACCGCCTGCGTATCTTCCAGCATGAAGCGAATGCGTTCGGCGGGATACTCCGGATCGATGGGCACATAAGCCCCGCCCGCTTTCCACACGCCCAGAATGGCGACGAGCATCTCGATCGAGCGCTCGAGATAGACGGCGACCAGGGAATTCGACTGCACACCCTGCGTACGCAGCTGCCCGGCCAATGCTTCCGCGCGCTCGTCGAGCTCCCGGTAAGTCACCCTCCGCCCGCCGCCTTCCGCTGCGAGCGCCTCCGGGCGAATGTGAGCCTGCTCCTCGACCAGCTCGTGCACGCAGCGCGCCGGCGGATAGGCCACCGAGGTCCGATTCCAGAGCTCGACTAACTGACGGCGCTCGGCTTCGGTCAAAAGCGGCAGGTCCTTCAGCTTGGCCTCAGGACGAGCTGCCATCCCCTCGAGCAGCGTCTGCAGATGGCCCAGCATGCGCGCGACGACGGCGTCATCGAAGCGCTTGCGCGAGTACTCGATCTGCAGAAGAAGCTCGCGGTCACCATAGGCAACGACCGTCAGCGGATAGTTCGTATGGCCGAGACCTAGAAAGCGGCGCTCGCTCCAGGCCCCACCCAAGGCCCGCAGCTGCGCATCGAGCGTATGGCTATCGAACACCAGGATGCTCTCGAACAGCGGCATGCCTCGGGGCAGCTCGCTCCAGCCTTGGACCCTGACCAGCGGCGTGTGCTCGTAGTCGCGCAGCGCCACCTGCTGAGCGCGCAGTTGCCGCAGCCAGCTCACCAGCTCGGATTCGGGATCGATACGCACTCGTATCGGCAGCGTATTGATGAACAGGCCGACCATATCCCCGGCACCTTCAAGGAACGACCGGCAAGCGCGGGTAACACCGAAGACGATGTCCGATTCGCCGCAGTAGCGGTGCAGAAGCAGGGCCCAGGCACCCTGCAACAGCATGTTGAGCGTTACCGACGCCTCGCGTGCCCGCTTTCTGAGAGCGGAGGTGAGTACCGCCGACAAACGGACTTCGTGAGTTCCACAGGAGTCCCCTTTGACGTTCTCGGCTTCGCGATCACGCGCCACCACGAGAGGGGTAGGCGCGCGATAACCTGAAAGAACGCCTTGCCAGTAGCCTTTGGCGGAGTCGTCATCGAGTTGTCGCAGCCACTCGATGTAGTCGCGATACGGACGAGGCAGCGGCAGCTCGGTGTCCCTGCCGCGCAAAAAGGCCTCATAGAAAGCAAACACCTCCTGCCAGAGGAGAAACCTTGAGCGCCCGTCGAGAAAGCCGTGATGAGTCGTCCACAGCACCCAATGCTCGCACTCTGCCGCGCGCACTAACACCAGACGCATGAGCGGTGCTTGATCAAGCTCGAAGCCGCGCGTGCGTTCGCGGTCCAGGAGCGCCTGAAACCGCTGCTGGCGCTCGGCCTCCGCGAGAGTGCGCCAATCGAGCCGCTCGACCGGGATCTGAACGCGCTCGATCACGTCCTGCATGGGTTGCGCGACGCCTTCCCAGCGAAAACGGCTGCGCAGAACCGGGTGCCGCTCGGCGACCCGCTGCCAGGCGCGAATGAACTGCGCTTCGTCCAGCGGCTCGCGCAGCGTTGCGACCACTTGCTCGATGTAGGCGCCGGCATCTCCTCCGCTGAGGCCGTGGAACAGCATTCCCGCCTGCATCGGGGACAGTTCGTACGTATCGACTACAGAAGTCATGGCGCCTCTCCCGAACTGCGGATCAGCGCGTACCCGCAGCCGTTTCTGGCGCGGATGCGAGCAGGCGATACATCAGCGTGTCGTAGACCGGCGTTTCAACGGCCGGGAATCCGTGCGGCCGCAGCACGCGGGCGATGGCTTCCAAGGTGCCGGCCGGATCGTCAAGATGCTCGATGACGTGAGGCATGACCACCGCATCAAACGTGGCCGGGTCATACCCGCGTCCTCCAGGGTGCTCGCCTTCACGTCCAGCCGCTAGTTAAGCCTTGGCGAGGCGTCCGGCGCCGTAGTGCTTCCCAACCACCGTTTGCATGATCCCGTGGAACTTGAATGTGCGGGGAGTTTGGAGATTTCAAGCCAGATATTCATGCCTCACTACTGGCCTTAGGATGGCCCCTTGGCCCGTTCTTGTCCCAGCCCGATAAGTCCTTTGCCATGCCAATTCCATGGGCGTGGGAACAAGCCTACGTTAGACATGTGTTACAACAGTGACACAAACAATAGCTCGGGTGGGCCAGATCTCTTGAGCTGCGGTCCCCGAATTTATCGGCGCATCCGCAATTTGTAGCTCGACAGCTACACCTTCACGGCGAGGCATACTGTCTGCTTCCGGCGACAGGTACTCCGGAACCAAGCCCCCGGGGCGGCGACTTCTGCGCAAGCGCCGCGGCGTCCCACCCGCCGCCCAGCGCCTTCACCAGGGTCGCGGCCGCGACGAGCCGCCGGCCGAGAATGCCGACCGCGGTGCGCTCGTTGCTGAGCTGGGTGGTCTGCACCGTCACCACGTTGATGTAGCTCACGATGCCTGCCTTGTACTGGTTGGTCGTCAGCACCACGGACTCGCGCGCTGCGCGCACGGCCTCGTCCTGCACCTTCGCCTCCTCCTCGAGGATGCGCAGCGCGGCGAGGTTGTCCTCGACCTCCTGGAACCCGGCGAGCACGGCCTGGCGGTACTCGGCGACGGTCGCGTCGTAGGCCGCGATCGCCTGCTCGGTCTGCGCGCGCCGCAGGCCGGCATCGAAGACCGATTGCACGAGCGCCGGGCCGATCGACCAGAAGCGGCTCGGCGCGGTGAACAAATCGGCGGCACTCGCGCTGCGGAAACCGCCGCTCGCCGAGAGCGTGAGCGACGGAAAGTACGCGGCCTTCGCGACGCCGATCTGCGCGTTCGCGGCGGCGGCGCGGCGCTCGGCGGCGGCGACGTCGGGCCGGCGCTCGAGCAGCTCCGAGGGCAGGCCGAGCGGAATGCGCGGCATCGTCACCGCGAGCGGCACGGGCGCGATCGAGAGCTCGGAGGGCAGCTTGCCGACGAGGATCGCGATCGCGTGCTCCAGCTGAGCGCGCTGCACGCCGGTATCGATCGATTGCGCGAGCGTGCTTTTCAGCTGCGTCTCGGCCTGCACCACGTCGACCTTGGCGGCGACGCCCGCCGCGTAGCGATTGCGGGTGAGCTCGAGCGACTTGTCGAAGGCGGTCACGGTGTCGCCGAGGAGCTGCTTCTGCGCGTCCAGCACCCGCAGCTGGAAATAGCTCGAAGCGAGCTCGGCCTGCGCCAAGAGGCGCGCCGCCGCGAGATCCGCCGCGCTCGCCTGGGCGTTCGCCGCGCTCGATTCAAGCGCACGGCGCAGGCGGCCCCACAGATCGATTTCCCAGAACGAGTCGAGCGCCACGGAGCGGTTGCCGACGCTGGGGCCCGTCGACGAGCGGCTGCGCGTGATCGAGGCGTTGGCGTCGAGCGTCGGGAAAAGCGCGGCGCGCGACTGGGCCGCCAAGGCCTGCGCCTGGCGGAACCGCGCTTCGGCGAGCCGCACGTTCTGATTGGAGACGTCGATGCTTTCCATCAGCGCGGAGAGCTGCGGATCGCCGAAGATCTCCCACCAGTTGCCGCGGCTCGCCTCATCGCGAGGCTCGGCGGCTTTCCACCCCACGGCCTCCTTGTACGCGGCGGAAACCGCAGCTTCCGGGCGCTGGTAATCGGGTCCGACCGCGCAAGCAGCGAGCGCGAGCGCAAGGATCCCCGCTGCGCTTCTTCGCCTCATCGGCCCGCCAAGGAAGGTTGCTCTCCGCGACCTGCCCGCAGGCGCCTACACCACAGGCGGAAGCGGTCGAGATAGAGGTACACGACGGGGGTCGTATACAGTGTGAGCAGTTGGCTGACGGCAAGGCCGCCGACGATGGCGATGCCGAGCGGCCGGCGGAACTCCAAGCCGTCGCCGAAGCCGATCGCGAGCGGCACCGCGCCCAGCATCGCGGCTATCGTGGTCATCATGATCGGGCGGAAACGCAGCAGGCACGCCTGCAGAATCGCCGCTTCGGGACTCTTGCGCTCGCTCCTCTCGGCTTCGATCGCGAAGTCGATCATCATGATGGCGTTCTTCTTCACGATGCCGATCAGGAGGATCACGCCGATCAGCGCGATGATGCTGAACTCGGTGCGAAACGCCATCAGCGCGAGCAGCGCGCCCACGCCCGCCGAGGGCAAGGTCGAGAGGATCGTGATCGGGTGCACGTAGCTCTCGTAGAGAACGCCGAGCACGATGTAGACGGTGACGAGCGCTGCGAGGATGAGCCACGGTTGGCTGTCGAGCGACGCCCGGAAGGCGCGTGCCGTGCCCTGGAAGCTGCCGTGCACGCTGGTCGGCACGCCGATCTCGGCCATCGTTCGGTCGACCGCGTCGGCCGCCTCGCCGAGCGACACGCCGGGCGCCAAGTTGAAAGAGATCGTCGAAGCGGCGAACTGG
>VBBY01000247.1:0-395 GCA_005881595.1 Betaproteobacteria bacterium
ACGCCGACATTGTCGGATGCATTGGCAGACACTGTGACGGAAGAGCCTGAAACAGTGGTGCCGTTTGCCGGTGCGGTCACGGAGACGGTGGGAGCTTGGGTGTCGGGTGCACCCACCGTAATCGGCTGGGAAAGCTTGTTGTTGGTTTCGTCCGACTCGGCAAAGCGGTTGACGTCATCGGCGAACGCCGTAATCGTGTGGGTGCCGTTGGGAATGATGTATGGCCCACCGTTGGTGCCGATGGTGACGGAGGCTCCTGCGGCCAGCGGCCCGGATACGCCGCCCCAGGTTCTGTATACGCCATCCACCGAATAGGCTACGCCGATGGCTATGCCCGCAGGGGTCGCCGCGGTTCCCTGGTTTTTCACCGTGCTCGTGAAGATCCCGCTGCTGGC
>VBBY01000247.1:421-1835 GCA_005881595.1 Betaproteobacteria bacterium
GAGCGACTGCGGTAAGCGTGTGGAGGCCGTTGGTGGCGGTCGTGCTGTTCCAGGCGACAGAGTAGGGAAAGACGGTGTCTTCGGCGCCGAGGTTGGTGGCACCGTCGAGCTTGAACTGCACGCCTGCCACTCCCACGTTATCGGCGGCGGTCGCCGAGAGCGTGACCGCGGTACCCGCGACGATGTCGCCGTTGACCGGAGCGGTCATCGAAACCGTCGGCGGAGTCGGATCCGGGGCTGTAGAACTCCCGAGCTGGACGATCTTCGCGATGGACGGTACGCCGTTCGCGTTCAGGATGAAAAGCAGGTAGTGGCCAGGCGGGGCCAGATTCGGGTTCGACGGTGACACGACGTTCAGGCCCCCCGGCGCCTGGGAGAAGCTCAAGGAGTTGATCCGCTGGTTCATGTTGAACGCGTGGGTCACCGAGCCGAGCCTGATCCACCTGACCTTTGCGATGTTCGCCGCGTCGGGTGTCTCCACGAAGTAGCTTTGACCGAAGCTCACGACGGCCGGAGCCGAGGTGATAGTCGGGCGAGCTCCCGCAAACAGATACGGCGGCGAGTACAGCTCGACCTGCGTGATATCGTCGCCACCGGTGGTGAGCACGCGGCCGTCGGGCAAGAGCAGCGCCGCTGAATGATAGAGCCGTACCGCTTGCGCGCTCGCCATCGTGGTCCAGCTCTCGGTCGCGGGATCCCACATTTCCGCCGCGAACACCGGGGTAGCGGTGTTATTGAATCCGGGCCCGCTGGTGCCTCCGGTCACTAGTACTTTGCCGTCCGGAAGCAGCGTGGCGTTAAGGTGGCGCCGCGCGAATGCCATGGATCCCACCAGTCGCCAAGCCGGAGTTGCGGCGTTCAGATCGATCACCTCGGCGGCGCTGGTCGGCGGATCGACACCGCCCATCACGAGCACCTTGCCATCGTCATACATCACTGAAGAGCCGTAGTCTCTGTATCCAGGGGTATTGGTGGCTGCTACCACAGTCCATGCCCCTGTCCCCGACGTGCCCAGGTAGCGGGTGGTCTGGCTCGTAGCCGAATTGAAGACCTGGCCATTGGGAGCGAGGTGCATCCGCGGGTAGAGGTCGACATAGAGCTGCGCGCTGGTCAGGTTACGCCACGTTCCGCTCGCGACCTGAAACACCTGGGGAAGGAGGTCGGGGCCAACAGTGTTATCGATCTTCCCGGTGACCACCAGCACGTCGCCGTTGGCCAGTGTGGTGGCCGTGGGATACCAGCGCCCGGCGTTCATGTTGGGACCCGCTGCCCAGACATTGCTCGCTGCGTCGTAGGTGCTCGAGTTCGGCAATCCCACGCCGTCGACGATGTGGCCCCCGGCGAAGAACAACCGGCCATCGGCCAGGAACGCGTGGCCACTGCAGAAGACGTTGTAACCTGGCAGTGGCATCAA
>VBBY01000248.1 GCA_005881595.1 Betaproteobacteria bacterium
CAGCAGGTGAAGCGCCGACGAGTTGAACGGTAACGGGGCGGCCGACGTCCACTGGCCGGCGACGGCAGGGTCGGTCTGCGCGGCGACCTTGGACGCGGCGAGCCAAAGGACCAGAAAAGTGACGGCAGCGACTCTCACCGTACGGGTCATTGGTCGTCGTCGTTGCCGATTGCCACGATCAGGCCCTGGTCGTTGATGGCGACGGCTTCCGTGAGCACGAACCCGGATGCGGCCGGGATCAGGCGGTTGAGATCCTGCATCCCGCCGCTGCGTGTCCAGAGGAAAGCGCGCATGGCGTGAGCGGTGCCGGAAAAGCCGACGACCTCGCCGCGCGCATTGATGGCGCGAGCGTAGGCGTACTTCCCGCCGGGCAAGGTCCCGAGATCCTCGATTGTGCCCCGCGCGGACCAGAGCACGGCGCGACTGCCGTCCGGGCCGCTCGACCAGCCGACGACGTCGCCGGCGTCGTTGATGTGCACCGCTTCGCTCTCGAGGTCGCCCGGCAGCATGCCGAGATCTTTCATCCCGGCGGACGGCGTCCACAGGAAGGCGCGCGTCGCCGGCGACATCCCCGAAGTGCCTACGACGTTTCCAGGTTCATTGATCGCGAGCGCGCGGCTGTACGTGCTGCCGGGGAGTGTGCCGAGTCCCTGAACGGCGCCGTTCCGTGTCCAGAGAACGCCCTGGGCGCCACCGGGGCCGCTCGAGTAGCCGACGACCTGCCCGTGGCTATTGATGCCGAACGCCTGGCTGCTGTTATCGCCGGGCAGAGGGGCGAGACGCTGATGTCCCCCTTTGCGCGTCCAGCGGAACGCTTCGACCGAGGTGGGCCCGTTCGACGAGCCGACGACTTCGCTCAGATCGTTGATGCCGTGCGCCGCGCTGTAGTCCGCGCCGGGCAGCCCCTCGATCCTCTCGAGACGGGTGCTGCTCAGGACGAACGCGCGGTGCGAGGCGCCTGACGTGCTCGCCCCGCCGACGACTTCACCGCCATTGTTGAGCGCACGGACGAGCTGTGAGGTGCCTTGTGGCAAGGCGCCGAAGTCCACCACGATATACCTGGAAGCCGCTGGAACGAGGAGAAAGACGCGGCGGGGAACCTCATGATCGTGTGCATCCACGGCAGAGCAGACGCAGAATTGCCCGGCGAGTACCGCGAGCACTCCCCAGATCCAATATGGACGACCGACTCTCATTGTTGGACTACCAGAATCAGTTCTCTTGGAATCCTCCTGTGAAGGTGGGCGCCATGTGGCGGATGGCTACTGGACCGGAGCGAGCAGCAGGTCGAGGTTCACGCCGAGAACCGCCTGAGCGCGCTCGACTTGCGGAGTCAACCGGGTCATTCCGATTACGCCGGCGTCCAGACCGCCGAAGCCGATGGAGGCGGTATGCACTCCTAGCGTCACCAACACTCCGACCGCCCGGCCGTCGCTTGAGATGACTCCGCTTCCCGAGTCACCGGGGGTCGCAGCGCCTTGAGCGAACACGTGATCCGGATCGGGCATGCCCGCTGCCAGGGCGCTCCGCGCCGGGACTACAGCGCCCACCCCGACGCCGTTGCCGAACCAGTTGAGCACCACGGGTTGAAAGAGGCCGGGTTGATCGTCGTTGATCGCGGTCGGCCCGCCGAAATGACACATGCCGGCGCTCGCCTCCACTTGCGCGTCGAGGCGGATGAGGGAGAAGTCCTTCGGGTCCTGAAGAATCGCGTAAGCGAACTCGCCGATCCGGTTGCCGCCGGCGTCGCGCGCCTCCGGCCCCGTACCCGGAGCCCATGCCATCTCGCCCACGTCGCCGCCGAACGGGGGTGTGCCGAGGATGCAATGGCCGGCAGTGCCGATGTAGCGGCTGCCATCCGATCCCAGGAAAAGGAAGTTGAACGTGCACTGGCCGACGTCGGAGACCACGATCGCGCCGGGACGCACGCCTGGGCAAGTTCCGATGCCGAACGGCGCAGCCGCCGGGACCGGGATCAAGGTACACGGCACACCGCCGAGCGTCCAGTTGGTCGAGGAGGACGACCCGAGGTCGAGCAGTCCGGCTTGCGCAGGGGCCGCGCCCGCGATCAGGGTGATGAACGCGGCGGGTATTGCAAAGGTCTTTCTTGCAAACATCTTACCCTCCTGTCGAAATAGGTATGGGAATAATGAACGCCTAAAATGACACTCATAAGCGCGGGTCATAGTCCCATTGAACCCCGGCATATGACCCTTAGCCGACGACGATCGCGCGATAGTCGTTGACATTTGCATTAACGTTGCCAATACATCTGTTAAGAAAGACCATGTTGAGCCGCTTGCGAGACGTATGGACGATGTTCCGCATCGCCGGTTACAGTGATACCGTCGGACTGTGGCGACATAGCAGGACGCTCGCATCCTCGGT
>VBBY01000169.1 GCA_005881595.1 Betaproteobacteria bacterium
CCTGTTTGTGAGCATTGTTTGCTCTGGCCCTGATGAAAGCCGCGCGCCCGGTCCTCGTACGTTAGTCGGCGTCGTTTGCGCCATCCAATGTAGTTCAGGTTTTCCGGGCGTCGGTCTGACCGATTCGACATCAGCGTTTGCGGTCTCGGCGGAATGTTTATGCTGGGCGCAGCACCTCGTTTCTGCTGAGCAGCGCCCATGCGATGCGAGCGTTCTTCGATGCAATGGCAACCAATGTGCGGTGATAGCCTCGTCGTGCTTCGAGCGTCTGCGCCCAACGGCTCATTCCATCTGCGTGTCGCGACGCCGTGTGCAATACAGAACGTGCGCCTTGCACAAGCAGGCAACGAAGGTAGGCGTCGCCGCGTTTAGTAATGTGGCCAAGACGCGTCTTGCCTCCCGAAGAGTGCTGTCGCGGCGTAAGGCCCAGCCAGGCGGCGAACTGCCTGCCGCTGCGAAAGTCGCGCGCGTTGCCTACGGTGGCCACAATGGCCAGAGCGCTCAGTGCACCGATGCCGCGGATCTTCATCAGACGGCGGGCAGGCTCGCATTGCCGAGCTTGCTGCTCGAGCTCGCGATCGTAGGCCGCAATGCGCTCGTCCAGAGTACGTAGATGCGCGAGCAGGTCCTCGATCGCGCGGCGGCCAAGCGCCGGCAGCGACTCCGCTGCTTTGCAAGCTTCGCGGCGCACAACCACGGCGCGCACGGGCAGCACCACTCCGAACTCCGCAAGGAGCCCACGGAGCCGATTGATAGTGGCGGTGCGTTCGACTATGAAGCCTTGGCGTACCCGGTGCAGCGACAGCAAAGCCTGCTGCTCTAGCGACTTGATCGGCACGAAGCGCATTCCAGGTCGGCTCACCGCTTCGCAGATCGCCTCGGCGTCGTTGCCGTCGTTCTTGCCTTTACGACGGTACGGCGACACAAACTTCGCCGCCATCAGCTTCGGCGTATGCCCGAGCCTCTGGAGCTGGCGCGCCCAATCGTGGGCGCCCGAACCGGCTTCCATCCCGACCACGCACGGCGGCAGCTTCGCCATCGCCTCCAAGAGTTGCTCGCGTCGTACGATGCTTCGCAGTATCACCCGTCCCCCTGCGTCTACACCGTGCAATGCGAATACGCGCTTTGCCAGATCGATCCCCACGGTAGTAATCTGCTCCATGACTTCCCCTCCGGTTATCAGATTGAACACAGACACTTCAATCTTGGCACCTAGATGCCGTCACCGCGCAGGGGAAGTCCCTTTCATTCGTTAGGCGGCAGCAGATGTCCGCGCCGAAGATGACGCCTGATGTACTTTGAGATTGTTGGGGAGGTCACGCATGTTGAAACCTTCGCTGTCGGCTCTTCCATTGAAGAGATCACGCGCTTACGAAAGCTCTATGGCCGGGGTCGCTGGAGAAAACGCAAAGGGATCGCCAGGGTCCGCCTGGAGGACGGCGCGACTCGCCTAGCCGAGGTACACTGGTACGAAGCCCACGGCATTGGACGCAAAGAGTTCAAGATCAAGCGCTACATCGACTAGACCATGAGAGCATCCGGAAAACAGTTCGTCGTCTGTCTTAAGAACAAGGGTTACGAGGTCTCTTTGGAGCGCCGAAAGATTTACCAGGTTCTCCCCGATCCTGAAGCAGCCAAGCATCGGCAGGTTCGAGTCATCGACGAGTCAGGCGAAGATTACCTATATCCACAAGCTTTCTTCGCGCCGATTGAACTCTCACAACCTATACGCCGAGCCGTTTTGGCTGCCGTCTAACCGCCCAGTCAACGCGGACGCGCGCGCGACGGTCGTGCTCTGCAAGGGTCGGTTTGCGCGCGCCGGTTACTGGGAACGTAAGGCTGCATCAAAAACACATTCTTACCGCGCAGGTGGATTCGTCGAGAGGAGTCGACACTATGCGGACGTACATCCAAATCACAGGTGTGATCTTCGGCGTGGTGGCGCTTGTCCATGTAGTCAGACTGATGTTCGATTGGCCCGCGCAAGTGGCGGGCTGGGTGGTTCCGATCTGGGTATCATGGGTCGCAATTCTCGTAGCGGGGGCGCTTTGCGTCTGGGCGTTTCGCCTGGTCAGTCGGGCACGGCAGTGACCTTGGTAACGACCGACTGCGGCCTAACCGCACAGTCGAGAGGGACGCCAAGCTTCCCCCGATTTAGTTGACACCTCGGCCTAACGAGCTGGAGGTGTGTGTGGCAATGGCAAGTCCTCGCAAGATTGAGAAATACGGAGATCGATTCAAGGCGACTGCCGTGAAGTTGAGCAGCTTGCCAGGGGTGCAGGTGAAGGATGTTGCGGCCGCACTGGACATTCATCCGTTCATGCTGTCGTTGTGGAGAAAGCAGGTTCGCGAAAGGGTGATCGTGGCCAGAGCGTCCAAGTTGGATGTGGAGACCACGGCAGAGCTGAGAAGGCTTCGGGAGCTCGAGCGGCGCTACAAGGTGCTCAAGGAGGAGCACGAGCTCCTAAAAAAAGCCATCCGGTTTGCTTCCGATCGAAAGCGGAGATCTTCGCCTTCATCGAAGTAAACCGGGCAGAGCATGATCTCACGCTGATGTGCCGGGTCTACGGGGTAACCAGAGCGGGCTTTTATGCTTGGCGCTCGCGCGAGCGTAGCGAGCGTGAGCGCCAAAACGAAGCTCTGGCCGGCGAGATCCGGGCGGTTCACGCCGAGAGCCGTGGCATCTATGGCAGTCCGCGGATTCACCAGGCACTGCGCAGCCGTGGCCATCGGGTCGGAAAGCATCGTGTCGCGCGACTGATGCGCAAGCACGCGATCAAAGCGCGCGTGGCTACTCTGCGCTACACGAGCCCGAGCATTCAGCGCTTCTTCGGTGCAATTCCCAACCAGCAGCTCGATCTTGAGCTCGAGCGCCCCAACCAGGTGTGGGTCGGCGATATCACTTACCTCAAGGTCGGCGCGATCTACCGCTTCTTGGCGGTGGTCATGGACAAGTACAGCCGGCGCGTGGTCGGTTGGAGCTATGGCCCCAGCAAGGATGTGAAGCTCACCCTCGAAGCGCTCAATGGCGCCGTGCGGGGCCGTCAGCCCGGTCGCGGCCTCGTATTCCACACCGATCGGGGCACCGAGTATGCCGCTGGTGCCTTCAAGGAACGCCTTGCCGAGCTGGGCTTCACGCAGAGCATGAACCGCCCAGGCAAGGTCACCGACAACGCCTTCATTGAATCCTTCTTCCACTCCATGAAGGCTGAGGTGTTTCATGGATATCGCTTCAACGAAGACCAGGAGATCTGTTCAGTACTGAAGGACTACTTGCCGTTTTACAACCAAGCTAGACTTCACTCATCATTGGATTACGTGTCGCCTGCGACGTTTAAACGGCAGGCTCGAAGAACGGGGGGTCAATGAAATCGGGGGAAGATTCCGCGCGCAAGACCGGCGCGCGCCCCTCACTGTGAACGTTAGACCGCACGTCGTGCATAGCTCAGGCCTGCCACCGTCTCCATCACCCGAGTGGCGGGTTGTCGAGCTTGGCGCCGGTTCGGAGTCGCTGCTTCAGCGCTTCTTCGAAGAGAACCCGCTGTACTTCGAGTCTGTCAATGGCGAGCCGCCGCAGCCCACCGAGGCGCACGAGGAAATTCATGGTGCGCTACCCGCAGGCTGGCCCTACACGAAGAAGTGGGTCATCGGCTATGCCAATGCGCAGGGCTCGTTGGCGGCAATGGCCAATCTCGTGTCCGATCTTATCGCTCCGTCCGTCTGGCATATCGGCACTTTCATCGTTGCCACGTCCAAGCACGGCAGCGGCGACGCTCACACTCTGTACCAGAATCTCGAGTCCTGGGCCCGCGGTCATGGTGCCCAGTGGCTTCGCTTAGGTGTCGTGCAGGGTAACGTCCGTGCCGAGCGGTTCTGGGAGCGGCAAGGGTTCATCGAAACCCGCGTGCGTTCCGGCGTCAGCATGGGCAAGCTCACCAACACACTGCGGGTCATGTTCAAGCCGCTTGCCGGAGGCTCCATCGCGCAGTATCTAGCACTTGTCGAACGAGACCGTCCCGAGAGCTAAAGTGCGGTCTAACCCTTCGCTGCAGCCGACCTGCTACGGCTGTCTTCGCCAGCCTACGCAGGCGGCTGAGCTCAAACGTTAGACCGTTCTAGATGGCAAGGTTAAACGCCGCGCGGAAGTTGCAGATGCAACGCCTGCGAAGATTTGTAATCGCATGTCTGACGTGCGTGGCCACGTCGACTGCGCAAAGCCAGTCCGATTTGGATTCGCCGAAATATCAGGAAGTCTTTTATTCCAGCGGCAACCTTCGAATCCAAGCCTATCTGTATAAGCCAGACGGCGATGGTCCTTTCCCGGCGGTCATCTACAATCACGGCACCCGAGACGGTCGAGAGCGCGCATCGTTCCCGTTTCCTCACGTCGGGAGGATGCTTACCCGAGCAAGCTATGCTGTTTTGGTCCCCGAGCGCCGCGGCTATGGAAAATCAGACGGCGAAATCTGGTGGCAGGAGGTGGGCCAAGATCAATCGAAAGTGATACTCAGGCTACAAGCAGAAACCGATGACGTGCTCGCGGGTGCCGAGTATCTACGTACCTTGCCATATGTCGATAAGAATCGCCTCGCCGTGATGGGTTGGTCGTTTGGCGGCGTCGTTACTATGCTCGCCACGACCCGCAGCACTGCATTTGTTGCTGCGGTTGACCAAGCCGGGGGAGCCTTAACCTGGGACGGGAATAGCCATATGAGAGGCGCCCTGATCGCGGCTGCCGAAAAGTCGGCAACACCGACCTTGTTCATGGTGGCAAAAAATGACCGTACGACCTCGTCGATTACCACGCTCGCGGATATTTTCAAGAAGCGCAATATTCCGCACCAGCTAGTCATCTACGAACCCTTCACACCTTCGCAGGCGGGCAGAGCGGCACCCGGGCACGCCATATTCTCATCGCAAGGGGCTAGTCTCTGGGAGCACGACGTTCTTGAGTTTCTCGGCCGCCATCTCAAGTGATGGGCTACGGTCTAACTCTAGGTGGAACGGACCGGCCAACAGCGGTCGGCCGTTCACCAAAACGTTACGCGCCATAGCTACAGGATGCTCCACTTGAAGATCACCATCGAAACTACCGTCAATGCGCCGGTCGAGGATGTCTGGCGAGCCTGGACGACTCCGGACGACATCAAGCAGTGGAACACAGCGTCCGAGGATTGGCACACCACCAGAGCATCCGTGGACCTGCGTGTTGGCGGCTCCTTTTCATCCCGCATGGAAGCCAAAGACGGCAGCATGGGTTTTGACTTTGCCGGGACCTACACGAAGGTCGTGGCGAACGAGTTGATTGAATGTTCGTTCGGTGAACGCACGTTGCGGGTTGAGTTTTCTGCGGGAGCCAGTGGCGTCACCGTACGTGAGACCTTCGACGCTGAATCAACGCATTCCGTCGAGGAGCAGCGTGAGGGCTGGCAGGCCATTCTGAACAATTTCGCCCGGCACGTTGAGGGCAGGCGGTACGTAGGTAGGTAGCAGCTCATGCCCATTCCCCCATTCTCATTGAGCAGAAAAGCCATCTCGGAGATCAAGCGTCGATTGAAAGGCAGCGGGATCGACAATCCCTATGTGCTGCTCGGCGAATCGACCGATGACCTGACCCTATCGCTATCCGATGGATTTCTGGAGGCAGTCGCTAGCGGCACGGATCAGAAGGAGATGAGAGCTCCTGCCAGGGCGGAGTACGAGCGAATGCGGCCGACCCTCAAGTTCTGTTTGGCTCTGCTCATCTACGATTTCTACGAGAAGCGACCCGATGATCTGATAGATATCGCAGGGATCCGGTTTGCCACGCCCCCGTCGACACGCGGGTTTCTGAGCGGATATCAGCTTGACTATTCGGCGCGGCGCTTCGTATTGCGCAAAGACGATCAGATATTCCAGGATCTTCGGTCAATACCACGCGACGATGCTGCTACCTGACCCAAGGTCGTTCGCTCGAGGGGTATCCAGGCTTGGCCTGGCCGCCCTGGTCATTGCGGGCGCAGCCTCCGCCGCCGATGTGCACGTGATGATCTCGGCCGGCTTCTTCGGCGTCTATTCCGAGCTGGGCCCGGCTTTCGAGCGCGCGAGCGGCCACCGCCTAGTCACCACGCGCGGCCCATCGATGGGTGACTCTCCGGAGGCGATTCCCGCGCGTCTCGCGCGGGGCGAGACCGCAGATGTCGTGATCCTCGATGGGGGGGCCGCCGACGAGCTCGGCAGGCGAGGCCTGGTGCGCGCCGCCAGCAAGGTCGATCTCGCCCGCTCGCTGATCGGCATGGTGGTGCGCTCCGGGGCCGCGAAGCCGGACATCGGCAGCGTCGAGGCATTCCGGAGCACGTTGCTTGCGGCGAAGTCGCTCGCGTACTCGGACAGCGGCAGCGGCACCTATCTGTCGACCACGCTGTTCCCGAAGCTCGGCGTCGCGGACCAGGTGGCGGGCAAGAGTCGAAAGGTGCGTGGGCCGCCCTCCGGCGAGCCGGTGGCCGCGGTCGTCGCGCGCGGCGAGGCGGAGATCGGCTTCCAGCAGGTGAGCGAGCTGATCCACGTCGCCGGGGTGACCTTCGTCGGCGCGATTCCGGCAGAGCTGCAGCCCGGGTTTTCCTTCGCAGGCGCTCTCACCAGCAATGCCCGGCAGCCGGAGGCGGGCAGCGCGCTGCTGCGCTTTCTCGCAGCGCCCGCGGCGGCACCAGCGATCTTGAAGGCCGGGCTGAAGCCGCTCTAACAGCCCATGGCAAGGAATCTCGCCATCGCGCTCGCGGTGCTCATGCTCGTCATCGTCGGCTGGGCGCTCCTCGCCGGGAGCAACGCCGTGACGATCGTCATCAACGGCCAGGAAGTGACCGGGCCGCTCAAGGGCGCGATCGGGATCGGCGGGCTGGTGGTGGCGCTGATCGCGCTCGCGTGCGCGGCGATCCTGCTCGCGTTCGTGTTCGCGGGGATCGGCGTCCTCGTGCTGGGGCTGGTCGTCCTGGCCGGCCTGCTCCTCGCGCTGCTGGCCTTCCCGTTCCTGCTGCCGGTTCTCATTCCGCTCGCGATCGTGTGGGCGTTCGTCGCCATCGTGCGGCGCTCGAAAGCGGCGGAATAAGCGCTAGCCCTCGACCGGCTCGACCTTGCCGCTCGCCGCGGAGCGGAAAATAGCTTCCAGCGCCGACACGTTGGCGATCATCTGCGCCTGCGGCACCGGGTACGGCGCGCGCCCCGCGGCCGCATCGGCGAACGCCTCGAGGTTCGCGAGCACCGCTGTCGCCGGCGGATAGTCAACGCTCTGCTTTTCCTTTCCCTTCAGGGTTTTCGTTAAAACCCATCCCAGCGGCGCCTCCGGATGCGCCTTGTCGCGCACTTCCGCCCAGCCCTTGTTGCCGTAGAGCGCCAGGCGGCCATCGAATGGCGTTGCGAGGATCGCGCTCAACAGCGCGTTCGCTCCGCTTTTGAATGAAACGAGAATCCCCAGGGTGTCCCCGTTGGTGAGCTGGCTGCCGAGCTGGCGCACGCTGGCGAACACGCGCGCCGCCGGCCCGAGCAGGCCGACCGACAGGTCGAGCAGGTGGACCCCGGTCGCGGTCATCGGTCCGGCGGGCGCCTCCCTGCCCGAGAGGCGCCAGTTGTCGGCGGGCAGCGAGAGGAACTTGTCCTGCACGAAGTTGGCCTCGATCTGCAGCAGTGTCCCCAGCTCGCCCGCTTTCGCCATGCGCATCAGCTCCTGGACCGGCGGCTCGAAGCGCTTCTCGTGCCCGACCGCGAGCGCGACCTTGTTTCGATTGCAGGCTTCCACCGCGCGCAGGACATCGGCGCGCGACAGCGAGAGCGGCTTCTCGCAGAACACGTGCTTCTTCGCGTTCGCGGCGCGCACGATCTGCTCGGTGTGCAGCGTGTGCGGCGTGCAGAGCACCACGCCCTGGACTTGGGGGTCTTTCAGCGCGTCTTCAAACTGCTGGGTGAAAGGAAGCTTTTCTTTCTCGGCAAAGGCGCCGGCGGCGGGATCCGGATCCGCGGTCCTGACCACCCTCAGCTTCGAGCTGCCCTTGATGAGCGGGACGATGGTCTTGCCCCACCAGCCGAGGCCGCAGACGGCGACGCCGAGCTTCTCCACCTCAGTCCACCGTGGCGTTCGATTCGCGCACCACGCGCGCCCAGCGCCTGGTTTCGGCGGCAACGAACTCCGCAAATGCGGCAGAGCTTTGGCTGGTAACGACCTCGGCGCCGCCGTTCTTGAGCCGTTCGGCCACCTCGGGGGTCCCCATCGTGGACTGGATTGCGGTAAAAAGCCTTTTCACTATGTCTCGCGGAGTGCCGGCCGGCACGAACACGCCCTGCCACGACCCGGTGACGAAGTCAGGATAGCCGGACTCGACCATGGTCGGCGCCGAGGGCGCCTGCTCCATGCGCCTGGGGCTCGTCACGGCGAGCAGCTTCAGCTTGCCGCCGCGGACCTGCCCGATGGCCGAGGCCGCGGTGGTGAACATGACGTGCGTCTCGCCGCCCATCAGCCCGGCGACGGCGGGCCCGGCGCCGCCCTTGTACGGCACATGGACCATGTCGAGCCCTTCGGCGATGCGCAGCAGCTCCATCTCCAGCCGGTTCACGCTGCCGCTCCCCGGCGAGCCGTAATTGAGCTTTCCCGGGCTCGCCTTCGCAAGGGCGACCAGCTCCTTCACGCTCCCCGCTGAAAAAGCGCCGTTCGCCACCAGCACGCTCGGCACGTCGACCACCTGCGTCACCGCTGCCAGATCGGCGAGCGGATTGACGGGCAGCATGGTAAACACTGCCGGGTTGACGGCGATGGTGCCGATGTTGCCGAGGAACAGGGTGTAGCCGTCGGGTGCGGACCTGGCTGCCGCCTCCACGCCGATGTTGCCGGAAGCGCCGGCGCGGTTCTCGACCACGATCGGCTGCCCGAGCAGCTCGCCAAGGCGCGGCTGCATGATGCGCCCGACGAAGTCGGAGGCGCCGCCCGGCGCGAAGGGGATGATCATGCGGACCGGGCGATTGGGATAGCCCTGCGCGAAAGCTGCAACGGGGAACAGAAGGAATAGAAAAAGCTTTTTCATTCCGAGGAAATCGGCAAAGGCACAGCTCGCTTCAGCCGCGCGGATAAATCGAACGCCTTGGTGAGCATCAGCCGGTTGTGCGCCTCGGCCGCGGTGGCGTGCTGCGTTGTCAGCCCGAGCGAGATGCGGTTCAGCCACTGCTCGGTCTCTTCGCGCATCGGGCCGCGCAGCTCGCCCAGGGCGATGTCTCCCGGCGGGTAGCTGCCGAGGAAGTCGACGCGCCGCTCCGCCGCAGGGGCATAGCCCTCGCCCTGCGAGCGCGTGGTGGCGAGCACGATGTCGCGATGCGTGTCGTCGATGGTGAGCACGCCTTCGGTGCCGGTGATGCCGACTTCGAGGCTGTACACCGCGCCGGGCCACACCACGGGCAGCGCCCAGGAGATCGCGGCGTGGTACAGGCTGCCGTCGTCGAAAGTGATGACGCCGGCGGTCGCGTCGATGCCCTTGCACAGCGGCCCGAGCGCCTTGTCCACCGAGCGCGCGTAGATCTCGACCGGGCGCTTCGCCTCCATCATCCACATCACGATGTCGAGCGCGTGCGTGCCCGAGATCACCATCGGCGAGATCTTCGACGGGTCGTTGGTGCGCTGGTAGTTGTCGAGGGCGACCAGCCGGTTCATGAAGGCGCGCGAGGTGACGAGCGTCACGTCGCCGAGCTGCCCGGTGCGCACCTTCTCTTTCGCCACCAGCCAGCGGCGGCGGAAGCGCTGCGTGTAACCGACGACCGCGTCGACACCTGAAGCGGTAATGGTTTTCAGTACCCTCTGCGAATCAGAAAGCTCCGTAGCCAGGGGCTTCTCGATGAGCAGGCTGAGCTTGCGGTCGACGGCGGCGAGGATCGGCTCGACATGCAGGTGCTCGTCGGTCGAGATGATGACCGCCGTGACCTCGGGGCGTTTCAGCAATTGCCTGAAATCCGCGGTGATGAAGTCGGCCTTCGTCTTTTCCTTCAGCAGGGAAAGCCTCTCCGGCTTCAAATCGGCCACGCCGATGAAGTCCACCATCGGGTGGCGCGCGGCGACCTCGCCGCGGAACAGCCCGACGCGGCCGGCGCCGACGATCGCTAGGCCGATACGCTGCGGATTTTTTTTGGCCATTTCAACGGCAGGGCCACCGCCTCGTTGCGCTCGGCGGAGAGATCGGCGGCGAGGTAGACCTCCATCACCATGCGCGCGTGCTCGGGGGTGACCAGCACCGGCCGGTCGAGCGCCACCGCCTCGAGGAAGTGGACCGTCTCGGCGGCCATCGGGCCGGCGTAGGTATGCTCGACGAACTCGCCCGGCATGGTCGACAGCGGCAGCTGCATTCCCTTGCCTACCGTGTTCACGACTACGTCGCGGTGGCTGTCGTCGACCATCACCACGCCCTCGGTGCCGACCATCTCGATCCAGGTGGTGGAGAAGTTCGGATAGCCGGGCGGCAGGCTCCAGCCGCCGCCGACCACGAACGACAGGCCGTTGTCCATCGTCACCGTGAGCCATTGCGTGTCGGCGATGTCCTTGCCGCTCGCCGCGCGCATCGCGCCGAAGTTCACCTGCGAGTACACGCGCACCGGGCGCGCCGGCTCGAGGCACCACAGCACGAAGTCGAGGTCGTGTGTCGCCTCCATCGCCGCCGGCGAGAGCTTGATGCGGCCGCTGATCTTGGTGCCCAGGCCGCGCGTGATGTGCCGGCTGACGAGCGCGCTCACCGGCTTGCCGATGGTGCCGTCGCGGATCGTCTTCCTCACGTAGGCGTACTTCGGGTTGAAGCGCTGCGAGTAGCCGATGGTGAACTTGAGGTTTTTGCCTTTCGCGATCTCGATCAGTTCATCGGCCTCGGCAAGCTCGAGCGCGATCGGCTTCTCGAGGAATACGTGCTTGCCGGCGGCGAGGAAGTCGCGCGCCATCGGATAGTGCGTGCTCTCGGGCGTGGCGGAAATGTACACCGCCTGGAGGTCGGCTTTCGCGACCAGGTCCTGGTAATCCTTCGTCGCCACGCGGGCGCGCGTCTTGCCTGCGATCTCGGCGAGCCGCTCCGGCCGTACTTCCGCGACGTCGAGGGTCCTGACGAGCGGATGCGCGGCGAGGGTCTCGGCGCGGATGCCGCCGCACCAGCCGGTTCCTACCACTGCCACAGCGATCGGTTTCATGGGTTGACCTTGATGTTGGCTTCCTTGATGAGCTTGCCGTACTTGTCCATTTCCGCGCGGATGAAAGCCGCGAACTGCTCCGGCGTGCTGCTCACCGCCTCGACGCCGAGGTCGGCGAACTTCTTCTTCACGTCCGGGTCGGCGAGGGTCTTCACCGTGTCGCCGTGGAACCGGGCGACGATAGATCGAGGCGTCCCGGCGGGCATCAGCACGCCCCACCAGTTCACCGCCACCAGGCCGGGCGCCGCCGCCTGGCACGGCGCGAGCTCGGGCAGCAGCGCGAACGCCTCGGCGCCGGTGATGCACAGCGCGCGCAGCTTGCCGGCGCGGATGTGCTGCATGGCGGGCAGCGTGTCCGAGAAGATGAAATGGATCTGGTTGCCGAGAAGGTCCTGCACCGCGAGCACGCCGCCCTTGTAGGGCACTTCGACGGCCTGGACCCTGGCGATGTTCTTCAGCATCTCGCTCGACAGGTGCGAGACGCTCCCCGGGCCGCTGGTGCCGTAGTTGAGCTTGCCTGGATTGGCGCGGGCATGGGCGATGATCTCGCCGAGCGACCTGAACTCGGCATCGGAACGCACGACGAGGACGTTCGGCCCGGTCGAGATCAGCGACACCGGCGCGAAATCCTTCTCCACGTTGTAAGGCACGTTCGACAGCAGCGGGTTGACCGCGATCGGCCCGAGGTTGGCGATCATGAACGAGTAGCCGTCGGGCGGCTGCTTCGCGGCGTAATCGGTGCCGATCGAGCCGGCCGCGCCGGGCTTGTTCTCGACCACCACCTGCTGCCCCCACATCTCGGCGAGTTTGGCGCCGAACACCCGCGCCATCAGGTCCGAGCTGCCGCCGGGCGGATAGCTGACGATCAGCTTGACCGGCTTGGCGGGATAGGTTTGCCCAAAGACGCTACCCCCCGCGAAGAGGAGCAGCAGCAATAGTTTTTTCATCAGTTCGGGTCCTGTCGCTCCAATCATAGAGTACGGAACGCCAGCTGTGGTCGAACGCGCGCGGGTTCCCCGGGAATCGGTGCCGGAACCTCGCCGCAACGAACTCCACCACAGGCCAGATAGAAGCTTTCGGCATTCGGATCCGCATCGACCGTCACCGACGAAGCCCCGCCCCGGGCGGCGGTCTCCAGGGCGTGGGCCATCAACGCCCGCCCGATGCCGCGCTCCATGAACCGTGGCAAGACCCAAAGATCCTCGAGCTTCCAAGCGTCATGCGACGGCAACAAGGAATAAAAGCCGACGATCTCCTCTCCCACCACTGCCACGAAGATAGGCCTCGAAGTGATTGCTTGGGTCGAGACGGTAAGCTCCTGCTTCCACGATTCGATCGTTTTGGCCGGGTAGCCCCAAAACGCTTTCGCCTCGAGCGCAATGGCGGTAAGAGCCTTCGCTTCGTGCCCTTGCGCTGGACGGATCTTCATGGCGTTAGCTGGCGAGCTGGAAGCTCTCGAAGCGGTGCAATGCTTCTTCGATCCGCCTTTTGCGCGACGCGCGCGAGCGATTGCTGACCCAGGTCCAGCGCTGCACCAGGAGCTTCCGCCGCTCGCGGTCGGTCTTGAGATCGACGGCGGCGGCGATTTCGTCCCCGACCAGCACGGGCTGGGCGAAGTAGCCGAACCGCCGCTTGTCCTTGGGGACGTAAGCCTCGAAGCAGTGCTCGTAGCCGAAGAACAGATTCAGCCGCTTGCGCTGATGGATGAGCGGGTCGAAGGGGGACAGGATGTGGATCCTCTCCGGCGCGGGATCGAGGACGGCGTCGAGCGCCTCGGGCCGCGCCCAGTGCTCGAGCTTTCCGGCCCCTTCGAGCTCGACGCTCACCAGCTCCTTGCGGCGCATCCTGGCCTCGATCAATCGCCGCATGGCCGGCTTGCGCGGCGCGTCGAGATAGCAGGCCGAGTCGACGCTCACGACAGCCTGCGAGCGCAGCGCACGGTCGAGCAGATAGTCCAGGACCTCTCTCTCCGATGCGGGCTTCGGCGGCCTTTGCCAGCCGAAGTGCCGGCTCGTCAGCTCATAGGACTTGAGCATGCCGGTGCGCTGGCTGATGGTCACTACGCCCTGGTAGAAAGCCATCTGCAGCGCCCGCTTCGACGGCTTGCGGCTCGCCCACGGGTGCTCTTTTTCCAGCAGCACGTCGTCGTCGATATCCCGGATCGTGAGCGCGCCTTGCTTTCTGATGAGGGCCAGCACCCTGCGCAGGTCCTCTTCCTTCACCGCAGCGAACCAGGGCCTGCCGTCCTGCCGGTACCGCTTCATGTCGCGGAGGTAGAACCGCAGGTCGCGCGTCGGCACATAGGACAGCGCATGCGTCCAGTATTCGAAGACCGTCTTGTCGACCGTCTGCGCCTGGCGCAGATGGTCGCGCCGGTATCCCGGGATGCGCGTGTAGAGGATCTGGTGATGGCAGCGCTCGATCACGTTGATGGTGTCGATCTGCACATAGCCCAGGTGCTCCACCGCGGCGCGGGTCGCCCCGGGCCCGCCGCCGAACGGCGCGTGTTCGTCGAGCCTCTGGGCGCGCAGCCAGAGGCGCCTGGCGTGCGATTTGCTGAGCACAAAGAGGCGTGCTTGTCTTATTCGTCGGGCTGCCATAGGCGCTCGCGAAAGTACTGACGCCAGCTCTCGGGAAGCGCCGACAATTCGCTTGCCCGGCGTAACAGGTCCTGGTTCGCAGCGTCCGCCGCGTAGAGCGCGACGACATCGGCCACGGTGATGTGGTGGTCGTCCCCAGCGACGAGATCGATCGAGTCGCCGGCACCTATGTCTCCCTCTCGAAGGACGGCGAGATAGAAGCCAGTGCGGCCGCTGCGCAGGAATCGCTTGACCATATCGGGCCGATTGCGCCAGAACGCGTAGTGCTCCGATGAGTAGGCATAAACCGCCTTATCAGTCCCACCGTGAACGGAGAGATCGGACTGCCGGTCACCGTCAACGTTCAGTCGCATGACCCGAACGCGGCCCGGCACCGGCGCCTTGAAGATAGACGTACGCACGGCTTTGCCCCGCCACTCGACTTCGCGTGGAAGGCCCACGTTGATTGACAGGAGCTTCATCGGCGCAGCCTAGAAGCGCAACTCCATGAACACGGCACTGGATCGATAGGTATCCATCGTCTCCACGGGTTGGTACTCCTTCATGCTGTTCTCCGCGTACGGAGTAATCTCCACGAAACCGACCGACTTATACAACGCGTGAGCTGCGGAAAGGAACTTGAGGCTCTCAAGTCTTACGACTTCGTATCCGATGGCGCGTGCGTCGACCAAGAGCTGCTCTACCAACCGCCGGCCCGCGCCGATACCGCGCACGTGAGGCTGGACATACATCCGCTGAACTTCTGCGACTGTGGGAGTGAGACGCTTGAGGCAGCCGACACCGATGTATGCGTCGGAGTGGCGTACGACGTAGAACCTGCCGCTTGGCGGGTAGAACTTCGATCGATCGTCGACGTCGGACGTGACCATCGCGTCGACATCAAAGGACAGCCCGTAATTTGCCGCAGCTGAAGTGGCGATCCATCGCAAGTACTCCGCGATGAGATTGCGCGCTGCGTCGCGTGTACGTGTGTCCCCAACAGGGAAGAGTTCGACAGCGGGGGCGCTCACAAGGGTTAGCCGCACCTCATGCGATCGCCCGCACCACGCCGCCGTCAACCCGGAGCGCTGCTCCTGTGGTCGCCGACGCTGGGACGCTGCAGACATCATAGTGACGCGAGAGCCGGACTCCGCTGGGCACGTTGGTTTCGAAGAAGCGCATCCAGTCTTCATCCGAAATCTGCTCGAATCCGGCCATTCACCGTCACGTAAGCGCCCCGCCCGCCAGCGCACGCGCGGTTGAGGTTGTTACGGCCCGGCCGAAGCGGTCAGTCGAAGAGTACCCGCACGTATTCTCCGGCCGGGCCACGGTAGTTCGATCTCCCCGTCAACGCACCGGCGGCAACGCTTTCGGGTCGGAGGTGTTAATGCAGGTCGGATGACCAAACCCTTGAGTGCTAATGCCGGTTCCACCAGACGGGTTCGGCTTTATATCGAACACGATATTGTCTGGACGCATTGAATCGCCGCTCACACCGGCGGAGACGTAATCCAGGATGAGATTGTGGCGGACGCGCCAGCCGATGTTGTGGTCGGCGCATGAGGTGTCACCGCTTACCCCGACCGCCCCAACCACGCGTCTGGCGCTGTTGTATAACGCGAGTCCTCCTCCGAAGACGTTCACGCCGCCGATTTTTTTGCCGACCATCGGATCGCTCGTGCTGCCGTAGCTCGCCGATGGCCCCCTATACGCGACGCCTGTGTCGACCGGATTGCTGTGCTGCAGGCCGTAGAGGCTGCCGCCGGGCTGGACCGCCGAATAAAGATTGGCCGTCGATAGCGCAAGTCCGTCAAGGCTGAACGCGTTAGCCGTATTCGCCTTCTGCGCTGAAATCACGCGGCTCCCTGGCCACTGCGACCCGCGATCGGCCCCTGAAAACGCGACCGCGCACACCACGCCGTCGCGGTCGACGACGGTGGCCCACATCTGGAAGTTGAGGCCGCTGGTTTCCACCGTAACCGCGTTGACGAGCGCTGCCTTCAACTGCGCCTGGCTCGGAAGCCCGACGCATCCTCCCGACTCGTCATCATCGGCGAATGCCCCTTGAGTGGCGATCAAGGCAAAAGCTATCGCGCTCAACCGTACTGAAAGCACCTTGCCGGTCTGTTTCATGGCTATATCTCCCAATCGTTGCACGACCAAAAGACCCTGCGACCGCGGCGGTCGATAGCGCGGCCACTCGGCCCACGCCGGCATCGAAGAACCGGCTCCGGCGAGCCTACTCGTGATGCACGCTTAGGCCGCAAAAATCCCCCATAGCATGAGTATTGTTGCAATTGCGCTAGTGATGCTACGCACGCCGTGCAGCTTACCCCAGCGCCCCAGTAGCCGGCGCGTCTCGGCCGAGCCGAGATCACGCCCCGCAGCTAACAGCTGCCGGTTTGTCGGCATGATCACGATGAAAGTGATCGGCACCACGGCGCCGATGGCCCACTGCATGGCGGCGCTACGGGTATCGAGCCTCATGCGTGCGGGATGCTCGGCCACGTTGATGTATATCGCTGCGCCAGCGAACAGCGCTGCGCTCAGTGTGGCGAGGAATTGAAACGTCTCAAGCTCACTCATGTCGTGACAACCGCCAACACAGCGATCACCCTTGCAATCGATGACTCGCTTATCATTTCACTCCCATAGGCGACCGCTCAACTTCGAAGGGGCAGTGCAACCCCTATCGCCATGAACACCCCGCCGCAGGCCTGGTTGAAGCGCCGCCCAACTCGCCGAAGCCATGGATTTATCCGGTGAGCCATATTGGCGATGAACACCTCGGTAGCTATTTCGAGTACCGCGAAGGTTCCAGCCATGATGATGAACTGGACGAAGAGACTCCGGGCAGGGTCGATGAATTGCGGAAGAAAGGCGGTGAAGAAAAGAAGCGCCTTGGGATTGGTCAGCGCGGAGAGCGCTCCTTGCTGGAACAGCGACCAGCCTGCTCTGGGTTCCGCTGGGCCGCGGACTTCGATGCCTATCGGCGGCGAGCGCCAGACTTGAATGCCGAGCCAGACGAGGTAGGCGCCGCCCACCCACTTCATGACCGTCAGCCACACCAGGGAAGCCTTGAGCAACGCGCCGATGCCAAGCATGGAAAAGGCAACGACGGCGATGAAGCCGAAGGCGCCTCCGAAGATGGTGTACAGCGCCTTGCGCCGGCCGTGCAATGCCCCGTGCGTCAGGGCAAGCAGCCCGTTAGGTCCGGGCGATAGAGAAAGCCCGATGGCCGCCAGGAGGTAGATGAGCCAGGTGTCGAGATCCATGACCGTTAGCGTTGCTTAACCACAAGTTGATTGATCACCGCCTCGACGTCGTCCAGTTGGCGCACCAGCTGTTCCAGCGCTTTCGCTTGCTCCTTGCGCCGGACACAGCCCTTGAGCGATACCCATCGGCGTTGGCCTTCGGCCCAGACGCTGGTGTCAGCGAAGCGACCGTCGGCGAGGATGGCCTTCTCGACGCGTGGAATGATCTCCTTGTCGTAGAGATACGAGTTCGGAAGCCGGCAGCGCCCGGACAGGAAGCAACGCGTACCGCGTTCAATCCGTACGTGCGCCTGGATTCTCATCTCGGCCTCCGTGATCATCGGACCCTCCGGCACAGGACAGTCCGCGATCCCTTTGGTAACCCGAAGAAACGGATCGTTGAAGTAATTCGCGCGCTTTTCGGCCAAGGCCGGTCCACCGATGAGAGCTGCCGACATGGCTCCGAGCAGCAAGGCTGTCCGCTGGAAGGAGATGCCGGGCCTCAGCGCTTTACAGCGAGCGCAACCGCCTTTGTGCTTTATGTTAGGCATAAGGCTTGAACACGAAGCTAATAGCCAGCGCTGAAATGTATAAGCCGAGCCCGAACACAGCGTGATTCGTAAGGCTTCGGAGCCTGGCTTGAGCAGGGTTTGGCGTCTTCGACGCCGCAATGCCTAGCCCGAATGATGGCTGCATGACAAAAAACGGGATTGCGACGGTAGCAAGGCCCAGGATCATCGCTGGCAGAACTGTGGGCTCCCGCAGCCACTGAGGAGAGGCCAAGAGCACGAGGGTCAACGCGAAGATGACACCGATCGCGTAGTGTGCGATCCAGCCAACAGCGCACTCAGCCGGCTTTCGCGGCGCTGCGGCAATGCTGCTGTGGCGAAAGATACCCTCAGGCATGTAGCGCAGCCAACGACCCACAAAGCAGTAGTTGGGCGAAGGAATGTCGAAGGCGCGTTTGAGGAAGATGGCGCACAAGTCCATGACGATGGTCGCCGCGAGTCCCACGGCAATGGCGACCAAGACATAGATGAGTTCGCTGTTCATGAGTCGCAGTGTGTCTCCTTATGCCCAACGTTCCCAGTAACCGCCGCCGCGATTCGAACCCCCTCGAGCGTTAGGTCGAGGTGTCCACTTTATCGAATGAGGTTCCGCGTCGGTCAACGACGCACAGTTAGGTCTCTTA
Organism: Betaproteobacteria bacterium; assembly: GCA_005881595.1. Taxonomy (GTDB): domain Bacteria; phylum Pseudomonadota; class Gammaproteobacteria; order Burkholderiales; family SG8-39; genus SCGC-AG-212-J23. The sequence goes on from VBBY01000169.1 coordinate 18,204, forward strand.
CCGCTTCGTTGCATGGCGGTGATAGACAAGAGCAACATCCCCCGTTTCGAGCAGCGATTTGAGATTCGATGTGACCATCGGCCAACCTTCCGACACGGCGCCGATGAACTTGGAGTTCGGCCGTTCAATCGAATGGGTGAGTGTGAGCTTCGCGGACGCCCCCGTGGGCTCAATCTCGTAGACGCAACGGGAGTTGCCCTCTGCCTTGAACTCGGGCTTCCATTGATTTAGCCAACTCATCACCAGCCGCTTCTGCGGAACGCTCTCGAGAATCTCGCCCGAGTCCATGAGGCTTCCGTCAGCATACATTCTCCAAGTGGAGCCGACCTTCCATTCGCTTTCGACGCTCATTCCGAACCGATACTGCTTAATGATCTCTGGCGTCGTTAGTGCGTGCCACAGCTTCTCGGGTGTTGTGCGGATGTAGGTAACGTAAACAAACGTCGAGCCAAAGTTTGCGATTCGCTTCTTTGGGGATGCGCGCACCACACGAGACCTAACGTGGAGCTGTACGGCGGGCCAGCACCGAGAGTGGATGAGGCGCGACGCTGGCGGCCCGTCCGCACCAGTGCCAGGTTAAACGGCAGCGCTTGGAGCGCGCCTCAGTCTGAGCGAGCACGTTTACCTTTCTTCGCTTTGGCAGGGCGCCCACCACCAGGCGAGCTACCCGCACTAAATAATGCCTCGAACGCTGCTTTTGCGCGAACTTCACCTTCGGGCGTAAACACGATCGACTTACTTGTACCTCGTGGGTCACCGATTAAACCTTGCTCAAAAAGACGCTCGGTGATTGCCCAGTCATAGGTTTTCCACGCGGACCGGTTGCCTGGGCGTTCAAAGGAGCCGTAGTACAGAAGCGCCAGCACCGCCATTTCGATCTTCTTCTCGTCGTACGCCATGGTGCCGGCCATTTGCTGCTGTTTAACGTGAAATCATTCGCATAGGTGCTGGTTATCATAGCTGCGCGGCGCGGGTTGGGCGAGTCAACGCCCTTTGGATCAGGGCGTTATGGGGCTGTGTGAATGTACAGTTACCTTGTTAAGCCGCAGCGTATGGGACAATGTTCTGATTCACCACAAGATCCGATTGGTTCGCCGGACAAAAAGGAAAAACGGCTGATCGCCAGATTTCGGGAGGCGATCCGGGCCCGCCACTACAGCCGGCAGACTGAAAAAACCTATTGGTACTGGATCCGCTCCTTCATCCACTTCCATGGGAAGCGGCATCCTGGAGCGATGGGCGCGGCGGAGGTTACTGCGTTCTTGAGTTTCCTGGCCACGCAGCGGAACGTGGCGGCGGCGACCCAGAACCAGGCGCTGGCGGCGCTTCTCTTCCTGTTCAAGAACGTGCTTGACCTCGAGCTGCCCTGGCTCGACGGGATTGTTCGAGCGCAGCGGCCGGTGCGCGTGCCCACCGTGCTGAGCGAGGCGGAAGTGCGCCGGATCCTGGCCGAGCTCGAAGGCACGGCGAAGCTGATGGTCGGTTTGCTCTACGGGGCCGGCCTGCGGCAAGCCGAGTGCCTGGGGTTACGCGTGAAGGACGTGGATTTCTCCTACCGCCAGATTCTCGTGCGCGACGGAAAAGGCGGGAAGGACCGCGTCACGATGCTGCCGGAGAACCTGGTTGCGCCGCTGCAGGCGCACCTGGGAAAAGTGAGGCTGCTGCATCAGCGCGACCTGAAGGCGGGGCACGGCGAGGTCTCGCTGCCCCATGCGCTGCGCAGGAAGTATCCGCGCGCGGGCTACCAATGGGGCTGGCAGTTCGTGTTTCCGTCGGGAAATCTCGCAATCGACCCAGCGGACG
>VBBY01000170.1 GCA_005881595.1 Betaproteobacteria bacterium
CGCTTCTGCCGGCCGCCGTCGACCAGCTGGATGCGCTCGCCGCGCACGATGTGGCCGAAGAACTGCGTGACGACGCGCGAGCTGCCTTCCTTCGCGGTGCCGATCGAGTCCAGGCCGGCGCCGATCCAGTTGAACGGCCGGAACAGCGTGAAATCCAGCCCTTCCTTCTGGCCGTAGGCCCAGATCACGCGGTCCATCAGCTGCTTCGAGCAAGCGTAGATCCAGCGCTGCCGGTGGATCGGGCCGTACACCAGCGGCGAGGCGTCCGGGTCGAAGTCGCGGTCGGGTGACATGCCGTATACCTCGGACGTGGAGGGGAACACGAGGCGCTTGCCGTGGCGCACGCAGGCGCGCACGATCGGCAGGTTGGCCTCGAAGTCGAGCTCGAACACCCGCAGCGGCTCCTTCACATAGGTGGCCGGCGTGGCGATGGCGACCAGCGGCACCACGGTGTCGCACTTCCGGATGTGATACTCGATCCACTCCTTGTTGATGGTGATGTCGCCCTCGAAGAAATGGAAGCGCTGCTCGCCGAGCAGCTCCTCGACGCGGTCGGTCTGCATGTCCATGCCGTAGATCTCCCAGTCGGTCGCGGCGAGCACGCGCTGGGAGAGGTGGTGGCCGATGAAGCCGTTGACGCCGAGAATCAGGATCCTTTTCATTCTTTGAGCTCGACCTCCAGGAGGCGCAGGACTTTACCATCGCCGCACAGCGCGAACCATTCGTCGCCTTCGCGGTACGGCCCGGTTTTGCCATGAGGAGCTTGTCGATTCTCCAGGCGGGTTCGAAGAACTTTCATCGTCCCGCTGAAGGCGCCCGGGTAAGGTGGAGCGACGGCGCGCACCAGGTTGTGGATCTCGAGCGCGCTTTTCGACCAGTCGATGCGGCCGTCCTCGGGCCTGCGAGCGCCGAAGTAGCTGCCTTTCGACAAGTCCTGCTTCTTCAAGCTCGCCGTTCCAGCGAGAAGATGAGGAAGGCTGCGTTTAAGAACTGTCTCTGCGGCCTCGCTCACCCTGGCGAACACCTCCGCGGCGGTTTCATCCGGACCGATCGGCACGCGCTGCTGGTCGACGATGCGGCCCGCATCGGGCTTGGCAACCATCTCGTGCAGCGTGGCGCCGGTTTCGCTCTCTCCCATCAAGATCGCCCAGTTGACGGGGGCGCGGCCGCGGTATTTCGGGAGCAGCGAGCCGTGCATGTTGAAGGCGCCCTTCCTGGCGAGCGCCAGCACCTCGGGCGGCAGCATGCGGCGGTAGTAGAAGGAAAACATGAATTCCGGCGAAATCACGCGAATTCGTTCCCGCAGGTGATTCAGGTCCTCGGAAAGCAAAGTTTCGATGCCGCGACTTTGGGCCAGCTGGGCCACGCTCCCGAACCAGATGCGCTCGTCCGGAGCGTCACGGTGGGTGACGACGAGCGGCACCGCGACGCCGGCGTCGAGCAGCACGCGCAGGCAGCGCACGCCTACGTCGTGGTAGCCGAAGACGACGGCTTGGACTGCCACGAGGACGCCGGCTGCTGCCGCTCGAGGACCGCTTCCACCAGGTAACGCGGACGGTGGCGGACTTGCTGGTAAATGCGGCCGACATATTCGCCGACCAGGCCGACGCCGAACAACACGATGCCGGTGAGAAAGAACTGCAGGATGTCGCGGTCCCACAGGATCTCCAGATACGGCTGGCCGGCAAGCAGGCGCTTCACCATCACCACCAGGTAGACGAGCACCGAGACGATGGAAACCGCGATCCCGAACAGCGAGAACAGCTGCAGCGGCACCACGGAAAATCCGGTCACCAGGTCGAAATTGAGGCGCACCAGGCGGTAGTACGAGTATTTCGAGATGCCGGCGGCGCGTTTCTCGTGCGCCACCTCGATCTCCGCAGGGTTGCGCGCAAACGTATACGCAAGCGCGGGAACGAAGGTGTTGACTTCCTCGCAGGTATTGATGGCGTCGATGATGTCGCGGCTGTAAGCGCGCAGCATGCAGCCCTGGTCGGTCATGTGGATGTGGGTGATGCGCCTGCGCACGGCGTTCATCGCGCGGGAACCGAAGCGCCGCAGCGCGTTGTCGTGCCGCTCGAGCCGCATGCCGCCGACGTAGTCGTGGCCCTGGTCCATCTTGGCGAGCAGCTTGCCGATCTCCTCCGGCGGATTCTGCAGGTCCGCGTCCAGCGTGACGATGCGCTCGCCGCGGCAGCGCTCGAAGCCCGCCATGATCGCCATGTGCTGGCCGAAATTGCCGTTCAGCAGGATCACGCGGGTGACCTCAGGGCGCCGCGCGAACTGCTCGCGCAGCAGAGCCGCCGAGCGGTCGCGGCTGCCGTCGTTGACGAAGATCACCTCGTAGCCGATGCCGAGACTGTCGAGCGCCGGATACAGGCGAGCGAAGAGCGCCGGCAGCCCGGCTTCCTCGTTGTACACGGGAATGACGACGGAAAGCCTCACGACAGCGCCTTGCGCACCGCTGCGCACACGCGAGACACGTCGGACTCGGTCATCGCGGGGAACAGCGGTAGCGTCACGATCGAGCGGCCGACCCGCTCGGCATGCGGGAACTGGCCGGCGCGCCAGCCGAGCGAGCGGTACAGGGCGAACAGGTGCATCGCCGGGTAATGCACGCCGACGCCGATGCCCTGTTTGCGCATCGCGGCGATGAACCGGGCGCGGTCTGCGTGCCTTGGCAGCACGACCTGAAACATGTGCCAGTTCGAGTTCTCGAAGTCTTCGAACGGGAGCTCGCACTCGAGCGAGCGGTCCCAGCGCTGGAAGTAGCGTCTGGCAAGCTCTCGCCTTCGGTCGGTGAATTCCTGCAGATGGGGAAGCTGCCCAAGACCGAGGCGAGCGGCGACGTCGGTGAGGTTGAATTTGCCGCCGGCGACATCGACCTCCATGCCGTCCTCGCCAAAGCGCGCCACGCCCTGCAGGCGCAGTTTTTCGCACAGGGGAATGAGGCTCTCCTCCGGCAGAACCAAGGCACCGCCCTCGGCGGTGGTGATGTTCTTGTTGGCATGAAAGCTGAAGGCGACGAGGTCGCCGAACGTGCCCAGGGCGCGTCCGCGCCAGCGCGCGCCGAACGATTGGGCGGCGTCTTCGATGACCCTGAGGTTTTTCCCTCTCGAAATCGAATACAGGCGGTCGCGATCCACCGGCAGCCCGGCGAGATCGACGGGGATCAGCGCGCGGGTCGCCGGCGTGAGCGCCGCCTCGATCTTCTCCAGGTCGATGTTGCGGGTGCGCGGATCGACATCGACGAACACCGGGCGCGCGCCGACCTCGAGCACGACATTGGCTGTGGCGACCCAGGAAAGGGGCGTGGTGATCACCTCGTGCCCGGGGCCGACGCCTGCCAGCCTCAGGCCGACCTCGAGCGCGGCGGTGCCGGAGGAAAAGCTGCGCACGGCGCGCCCGCCGCACAGCCGCGACAGCGCCGCCTCGAACGCCTTCACCTGCGGCCCGGAAGTGATCCAGCCGGAGCGCAGGACCTCGGCCACGCCGGCGATCGTTTCCTCGTCGATCGAAGGGCGGGCGAAAGGCAGGTAATCGGTCATGAACGGGCCACGATGAACACGCCGAGGACGATGATACCGATTCCCGCCAGCCGCATCGGCGTCACCGCCTCGCCGAGCAGGTACCACGCGGCGAGCGCGTTCACCACGTAGCCGATGGAGAGCATGGGATAGGCGATGCTCACCGGCACGCGCGAGAGCGCGACGATCCAGACGACTACGCTCACCACGTAGCAGGCGAGGCCTGCCAGGATGTGCGGCTCGATCGCGAGCCGCAGGCCGAGCGGCATGGCGTTGGTGCCGGCCTTCAGCAGCAGCTGGGCAGCGGCGTTCAGCAGCACGCCGACGAGGATCAGCGAAAAACTGGGTAGCGTCATGGCTTCCTCACGATGACGTAGCGCGGTCCGCGGGCCGCGACCTGCATGGGCAGGGCAAGCTCGGCGCGCAGGCGGTCGAAGTCGCGCGCCGCGAAGAATGCATAGGCCTCGGGCGCGGCGCTCCAGGCGCGGGCAAATCCGGGCAAGTCGGGGATGAATTTCTGCGGCTCCCATCGGATGGCTTCGCCGAGCTCGTCCTTGTAGCCGACCATGGTGAGCGTGCGCCGCAGGCTCCACGCAACGCTGTGATCGTACGCCTCCACGGCAAATAGGCTCGCCGCAGCCGGCGGCGAAATGGGCAGCGCCGCCACCGTGGGCGCGGCGCTGAACTCGGCCGCCAGCGTGCGGTGTCCGATGAGCGCGATCTGCGTGGCACCGAACCCGCCGAGGGCCAGCAGGCCGACGCAAGTGGCAATCGACCGGCGCCAGGCGGCGACCGAGGTCACCGCGAGCCAGATTCCCGCCGCGACCAGCCAGGGGATGTAGCTGGCGTAGCTTGCGGCCAGACGCGGTGCGAGAACCGCCAAGGCCAGCCCCGCCACGGCAAGCAGCGCGCACTGCGCAATGAGCACGCGGCGGGCTGCAAAGGCGGCGAGCCAGCGGCCGATCAGCAGCGCGAGCGGCGGGAACATCGGCAGGATGTAGGAGGGCAGCTTCGACCCCGACGCGGAGAAGAACGCAAACACCACCAGCGCCCACAAGGCAAAAAACAGGACCGCATCGAACCTTTCAGCTTTGTTTTTGACTGAATGAAACAGCGCGAAGCCAAGCGGCAGCAGCCACGGCGCCATGCCGGCGGCCAGGATCGGCAGGAAATACCAGGCGGGGTGCGCGCGGCCGTGCATCTCGGTGGCGAAGCGCTGGAAATGCTCCTGGATGAAGAAGAAGCGAAGGAACTCGTCGTTGGCGAGCGAGACCGCGATGAACCAGGGCGCGGCGATCGCGAGAAACAGCGCGACACCCGGAAAAATCCTCATTTTTCCAAGCAATCCCCAGTCGCGCTTGATTAGTACGTAAAGAGCAATCGTGCCAATCGGCAAGACAATCCCGATCAATCCCTTGCTCAGCACGGCGAGGGCGCATGCCGCCCAGAACAGGAACATGTGCCCGAGCGCGAACGCGAACACGGCGCAGCAGAGGAAGAACGTCAGCCCCATGTCCAGCGTATTGATCTGCCCGAGCATGACGTAGAGCGGGCTGCCGGCGAGCACCGCGGCGGCGTAGAGGCCCGCGGGCGCGCCGAAAAGACGCCTGCCTACAAATAAGACCATGAAAATTCCTGCAAAGCCGGCGAGCGCAGTCCAAAGCCGTGCCGACCAGTCCGCGACTTCGAACAGCGTGAAGAAGGCCGCCGTGGTCCAGTACTGCAGCGGCGGCTTCTCGAAGTACTTGAAGCCGTTCAGGCGCGGCGTGATCCAGTCGCCGCTCGCCAGCATCTCGCGCGGGATCTCGGCGTAGCGGCTCTCGTCTGCCTTGTAGAGCGGCCGCACGCCGAGCGTGCCGAACCACGCGACCGCGAGCAGCGCAAGCAGCAGCCGCACGCCGCGCTCCGTCACGCGAACAGCAGCGCGGCGGCGACCTTGCGCTCCTCGGCGACCAGGATGTTGTAGGTGCGGCAGGCGGCCTTGAGGTCCATCGCCTCTACGCCGATGCCCGCTGCCGCGAGCGGCGCCGTGAGCCGCGGATGCGGAAAGCGCTGGCGAGGACCGGTGCCGAGCAGGACGATCTCTACTCCCAGATTTGCCAGCCTTTCAAAGTCCTCCCTTTTCAAGCGATCAAAAACGTCCGCGTCCCACGCTAGTACCTGATCAGCGGTGATGATCACGCTCGAGTCGTGGCGCCTGCCGTTCACCAGCACGTGGTCCTCGCCGTAGCCGGTGATGGTGTTGGCGGGGCTCGGGCCGGCGGCGTGAAGTTTCACGCTAGAATTCTACAATGCGTGAATTTTCAAGGATTAAGCGGCTGCCGGCGTACGTCTTCAACATCACCAACGAGCTGAAGATGGCGGCGCGCCGGCGCGGCGACGACATCATCGACCTGTCGATGGGCAATCCAGACGGGCCGACGCCCAGGCACATCGTCGACAAGCTGATCGAGGCCGCGCAGCGCCAGGACACGCACGGCTACTCGGTGTCGAAGGGCATCCCGCGGCTGCGCAAGGCGATCTGCGAGTGGTACCGCCGCCGCTACGGGGTCGAGTTCGACGTGGACTCCGAGGCCATCGTCACCATCGGCTCGAAGGAGGGCCTAGCGCATCTGATGCTCGCCTGCCTGGAGCGCGGCGACACCGTGCTGGTGCCCAATCCTTCGTACCCGATCCATATCTACGGCGCGATCATCGCCGGAGCCGACATCCGCTCGGTGCGCATGACGCCGGGCGTCGACTTCATCGCCGAGCTGGAGCGCGCGATCCGCGAGCTGATCCCCAAGCCGAAGATGCTGGTGATCGGCTTCCCGTCGAACCCGACGGCGCACTGCGTGGACCTGGCGTTCTTCGAGCGCGTGATCGCGCTCGCGCGCGAGCACGACATCCTCGTCGTGCACGACTTGGCGTACGCGGACATAGTTTTTGATTCATATAAAGCTCCATCCATCATGCAGGTGCCAGGTGCCCGCGACATCGCGGTCGAGTTCTTCACCCTGTCGAAGAGCTACAACATGGCCGGCTGGCGCATCGGCTTCATGGTCGGCAACCGGGACCTGGTGCACGCCCTCGCGCGCATCAAGAGCTACCACGACTACGGCAGCTTCACGCCGGTCCAGGTGGCGTCGATCGTGGCGCTGGAAGGGCCCCAGGATTGCGTTCTCGAAATAAAGAACACCTACGAAAAAAGACGCAACGTCATGGTCAAGGGCCTGCACGACATCGGCTGGATGGTGGAGATGCCCAGGGCCTCGATGTACGTGTGGGCGAAGATCCCGGAGTTCTACGCGCGCATGGGCTCGATCGAGTTCACCAAGCGCCTGCTCGAGGACGCCAAGATCGCGGTGGCGCCCGGGGTCGGCTTCGGCGACTACGGCGACGATCACGTGCGCATCGCGCTGATCGAGAACGAGCACCGCCTGCGCCAGGCGGTGCGGGGAATCCGCGACATGTTCCGCAAGGACGGGCTGCTCCGGGGCGCGGCTTGATCAGGCCGGCGCCGATCACCCTGGAGGGTAACGGGGTCAAGCTCGAGCCTCTTTCCCATCTCCACGAAGAACAATTGGCAAGCGCAGCGGCCGACGGAAGGCTGTGGGAACTGTGGTTCACCTCCGTGCCCGCGCCCGCGCAAACCGGCGTCTATATCGAAAAAGCGCTGGAGGGGCAAAGGAGCGGCGACATGCTGCCCTGGGCCGTGCGCGAGCTGAAAGGCGGCCAGGTTATCGGCAGCACCCGTTATCACGACATCATCGCTGCCGCCGATCGCGTCGAGATCGGCTACACCTGGTACGCGAAGCGCTGGCAGCGCAGCCACGTCAATAGCGCCTGCAAGCTGCTGCTTTTCGCGCACGCCTTCGAGGCACTGGGCTGCAAGGTCGTGGGCCTGCGCACCGACAATTTCAACCTGGCCTCGCAGCGCGCGATCGAAGCGCTGGGAGCGAAGAAGGACGGGGTGATCCGGCACCATTGGCCGCGGCGCGACGGCACGGTACGCGATACCGTGATGTACAGCGTGCTCGCAACCGAATGGCCGGACGTCAAGCGCCACCTCCAATTCCGCCTGAAACGAAATGAAGCCAATTAATGTAGGGCTGCTGGGCATCGGCACCGTGGGGGGCGGCACGTGGGACGTGCTCAGCCGCAACGCCGACGAGATCCAGCGCCGCGCCGGCCGCGCGATCCGCATTTCGCAGGTCGCCGACAAGGCCGTCGGCAAGGCCCGCAAACGCGTGGGCAAGAAGGCGAAAGTCCTGTCCGATGCCTTCCGCGTCGTGCGCGACGC
>VBBY01000002.1 GCA_005881595.1 Betaproteobacteria bacterium
TGCACGACTCCGCCGAGGACGCGCAGGTGCACGCGCGGCCGCTCGAGCTGCCGACCTCGGTGTTCGGGCTGGCGGTGCAGCCGAAGAAGCGCGGCGACGAGCAGAAGGTTTCCGACGTGCTCCACAAGATCACCGCCGAGGACCCGTGCTTCCGCATCGAGCACAACTCGCAGGCCAACGAAACGGTGATGCGCGGGCTCGGCGAGATGCACCTGAGGACCGTGCTCGAGAAGATGTCGTCGCAGTACAAGCTCGACCTGGACACGCGCCCGCCGTCGATCCCGTACCGCGAGACGATCGCGGTGAGGGCGGAGGGCCACAGCCGCCACAAGAAGCAGACCGGCGGCGCCGGCCAGTTCGGCGAGGTGTTCCTGAAAGTGGAGCCGCTGCCCCGCGGGAGCGGCTTCGAATTCGTCGACAGCGTGAAAGGCGGCGCGATCCCCAACCAGTTCATCCCGTCGGTCGAGAAGGGCGTGCGCAGCGTGCTCGACACCGGCTACATCGCCGGCTTCCCGCTGCAGGACGTGCGCGTGATCGTGTACGACGGCAAGAGCCATCCGGTCGACTCCAAGGACGTGGCCTTCATGTCGGCGGGCCGCAAGGCGTTCCTCGATGCCCTGGCCAAGGCGCGTCCGATGGTCCTCGAGCCGATCGTCAACGTCGACATCATCGCGCCCGAGACCAAGATGGGGGACATCGCCGGCGAGCTGTCCGGGCACCGCGGGCAGATCAAGGGCTCGGACACGCCGCGTCCCGGCACGGTGCAGATCTCGGCGCAGGCGCCGCTTTCCGAGCTCGAGCACTTTCCCGCCCGCCTCAAGTCGCTCACCGCGGGCCACGGCTCCTACAGCCTCGAGTTCAGCCACTACGAGCCGGCGCCGCCGCAGCTGCAGCAGAAGCTCGTCGCCGCGCACCGGCCGGCAGCCGCCGAGGACTGAGCCGCGCCGTGCGCTACTTCAGCCGCGGCCGCGGCGCGCCGCCGCTCGTGTTGGTGCACGGCTTTACCTGCGATCACACCGACTGGCGGTTTCAGGTGAGTCACTTCCAAACCCAGCGGCAGGTCGTGGCGTGCGACCTGCGCGGGCACGGCAGCACGCCCGGCGGGCCGGAGGACTGCACCATCTCGCACTACGGCGGCGACGTCGCCGCCCTGCTCGGGAAGCTTGATTTCGAGAAATCGATCCTGGTCGGCCACAGCATGGGCTGCCGCGTCGTGCTGGAAGCCGCGCGCCTGGAGCCCGGGCGGGTCGGCGCCATCGTTCTCATCGATGGCGGCAGGCGGCTGAGCGCGGATCCTGCCCGCGGCGTCGTCTATGCGGACTTCGCCGATGCCCTCTTCAGCCAGATGTTCCTGCGCCCGTCCGCGCAGTCGCAGGCGATCATCGCGCGCGCCAAGCGCATGCCCGCCGAGACCGCGATGGCGGCCTGGCTTTCGATGGTGCGCTGGGACGCGGAGCACATGGAGGCCGCGCTCGCCGCGGTGCGGGCCCCGTTGACTGCGATCCAGAGCACCACGATCAATGCGGAGGGGAAACGCGTGCCGCTCAAGGCCGGCGAGGCGCCGGCGTGGTTCGAGCTGATTCGGCAGCACGTGCCTGCGGCGCGACTCGAGATCGTTCCGGACAGCGGCCACTTCACGCAGCTCGAGGCCGCGGCGAGCGTCAACCGGCTGATTGGAGAAGCCTGTCGATCAGCCGGTGCACCTTGAGCGCCTCCTCGCCGTTCACGCGCGGCTCGCGGCCGCGCTCGACAGCGTCGATGAAATCGGCCAGCAGGCTGCGGTGCCAGTCGTGAGGGAAGGCCATCGGGTCTGCGCCGGTTCCGCCGCCGCCAGATTCGGTTTTGACTTCTAGATTTTTTCCGTTGGTAAAGTTTGCCTTGAGCGCCGTCCCTTCCAGCGTCGCCGTACCCAGGGTGCCGATAAGCTCGATGCGTTCCAGAAATCCGGGATAGGCGGCGGTCGTGGCATGCAAGACGCCGAGCGCGCCGCTGGCAAAGCGCAGGCTCGCGCACACCAGATCTTCGGTTTCCATGCGGTGGAGCGGGGTGGTCGTGACGAAACTGCTCACCTGCTCGACCGGCCCGGTATAGGACAGGAACAGGTCCAGCGTGTGGATCCCCTGGGTAAGGAGCACGCCGCCGCCATCGCGCGCTCTCGTGCCGCGGCCGGGCTGGTCGTAATAGCTTTGCGGCCGCCAGACCGGAATCGACGCGCAGGCCGAAACCAGCTCGCCGAGCTTGCCGGCCGCGAGCAGCCCGCGCAGCCGCTCGGCCGCCGGCCGGAAGCGGTGCTGCAGCACCACCCCGAGCCTGATGCCATTCCTTCTCGAAATTTCCACCAGCTTTTCGGCGCGGGAAGTGGAGATTTCCAGAGGCTTCTCGAGCAGCACGTGCTTGCCGGACGCCGCGCAGCGCTGAACCAGGTCGAGATGTGTATTGGGCGGCGTCAGCACCAGCACCGCGTTCACCGAACAGTCCTCGAGGATGTCCTCCAGCCGCGCGGTTTGCGGGAACGGAAAGCCTTGCTTGAACTTCGCGCGCCGCTCGGCCGACCGGCTGTAGGCATACGCGACCTCGACCCGGTCGCTCAGGTCGAGAAGGCTCTTCGCATGGGGCGTCACGGCCATGCCCAGGCCAATCAGCCCCACTCTAAAAGCCATAAAGCTCCGCAGGGTTGTCGGCGAGGATCTTCCTGCGCACGGCCGCGTCCGGCGCCCAATCGAGCAGCAGCTCGAGCAGGTCGGCATCCTCGGGCGGCCTGGGCTCGCGCGCCGAGGGATGCGGCCAGTTGCTCGCCCACAGCATGCGCTCCGGCGCATGCTTCACCAGCGCCTTCGCGAGGCGCCCGACGTCCTCGTACTTTGGCCCGCCGGTTTTCGAAGTCTCGTAAGGCGCCGACAGCTTCACCCAGCATCGTCCGGTATCGACCAATCGCAATAACGACTTGAAAGACTCATGCTCAGGTGGCACCGGCTCCAGAAATTTTCCCGTGTGGTCGATGACGAACCTGGCGGGCAGCCGCTTGATCTGCGCCTCGAATTTCGGCAGCTCGCGCCCGTCGAGCTGGAGGTTGGCGTGCCAGCCGAAAGGATGCACGCGCGCCATCAGGGAATCCATGAGGTCGAAGCCGAGCGTGCCGCCGTGGAGCGTCATGATGCGCAGCCCGCAGATGCCGCCTCTGGTGAGGCGCTCGAGCTCGGCGTCCGTAACGCCGGGCTTGACCACGGCTACGCCTTTCGCGCCTTTTCCGATTTTCTTTATTGCATCCAAAGTGACGCTGTTGTCGTCCGCGTAGGCGTTGGGCTGCACCACGATCACGCGCTCCAGACCGAGGCGCTTTTGCATGGCGCGGTAGTCCGACGCCGGGAAATGGCCCGGCATGAACGTGCCCGCGGCTCTCGGCACCGCGGCATCGTAGACATGCATGTGCGTATCGGTTGCGCCCGCCGGGACGCGAATCTTCATTTCTTCTTCCCCTTTTTGGGAGCCGCCGGATTCGGGACCTCCTCGACATGCACGAACACCCCGCCCTGATACATCTCCGCGCGCGGATCGCCCGGCTTCTCCCGCGCCAGCACTTCGGCGGCATGGGTCTCGGCATCGTCCTGCGGCCGGTAGCCGAGCCGCACGGCGTTGGAATTGTCGTACCAGCTGCGCGTGTTGCCCGAGACGCCGTAGACGATCTCGAAGCGGATGCCGGGATGATCGATGCCGATCGACACGAGCTGCGCCAGGTCGCGCGGGCTGAACCAGATGGCGAGCCGGCGCTTGTCGATCGGCGCCGGATTGACGTTGCCGATGCGGATCATGAACATCTCCATGCCGTACTTGTCGGCGTAGAGGCTGCCGAGCGCCTCGCCGAACACCTTGGACACGCCGTAGCGGCTGTCGGGCTTCGGATAGACGCGATGGTCGATCGTCTGGTCGCGCCGGTAGAACCCGACCGCGTGGTTGCTGGTGGGGAACACGATGCGCTTCACGCCGTTCCTGCGCGCCGCCTCGAACACGTTGTAGCAGCCGATGATGTTCGCCTTGAGGATCCCCTCCCACGGCCCTTCGACCGAATAGCCGCCGAGGTGGACGATGGCGTCGGCACCCTTGGTGATGCGCAGCGCGTCGGACATTTTCGATATGTCTGCTTTTAAAAAGCTTTCCGATTTGCTTTTGTTTTTTAGTGGCCTGCGGTCCGACAAACGCAACTTGTACTTTCCCGCCAGCTCGCGCCGCAGGTGCGTGCCGACGTCGCCCGTCGCTCCGGTGATCAGTACGGTTTTCATCCCTTGACCTTTCTCGTCCAGTGCCCGGCATTGACGGCGCCTTTCGGCGCCCGACCCTTCAGTATCTCGCCCGCCTGCGCCACGGTCTCGAGCGACTGGTGCTCGATCGCCGCGGGCGTGAGCCCGGCGGCATGCGGCGTGGCGATCACGTCGCGCCGCGCCGCGAGCCGCGGCGTCGGCATCTGGTCGGGCGCGCGGCCGACGTCCATCGCGCAGCCGGCCAGCCCCTCTGCATCGAGCGCCGCTTCGAGCGCCTGCTCGTCGACCAGGTTGCCGCGCGACACGTTGATGAAGAACGCACCCGGTTTCATTTTCGCGAAGGCGGCGGCATTCATCAGGTTTTCGGTTTCGGCCGTGGCAACGGCGAGCGGCACCACATAGTCCGATCGCCGCAGAAGCTCATCGAAAGAAGTCTGCTCGACATCTTTCACGTAAGGATCGTTGACCAGCACCCGCATGCCGAGAGCTTTCCCGATCCTGGATACCTCCCTGCCGATGGCGCCGTAGCCGATGATGCCGAGCGTGCTGCCGCGCAATTCCTTTCCCATCACCGCCTTCGGCACCCGGCCCGCGCGGTAGTCCATGGTCGAGCGGGTGATGCCGCGAGACAGGTCCACCATGAATCCCAGCACCATCTCGGCCACCGACGCGACGAAGCCGGCGCTCGCCTGCGTGACGAGCACGCCCGCTTTGCTCGCCGCGGCGACGTCGATGTTGCGGATGTCGATCGCGCAGCGCACGAACGCCACCAGCTTGGGCAGGCGCTCGAAGAGCGCCGCCGGTCCCGGCGACTGGCGATAGGAGACGATGACATCACAGTCGGCGGCGGCGGTGATGAGAGCTTCACCCTCAAGCGGCGCCGGGCCTTCGTGCAGCTTGACCTCGCCCAGCTTGCGCAGCCCCGCCAGTGCACGCTCACCGTAATAGAGAGCGCGCGCCTCCGGCGAATGGGTTAGAAGAATTCGCAAATGAGAAAAATGGGAGAAAAATGGGGAGATAAATGGGGTCTGTCCCCATTTTAGTGTTATATGATGATTGACGAATCTTACCAGAGGGGGATTCCATGTCGTACTGCCGTTTCGTCGGCGCCGCGCTCGCGGCCGCGTGCTTCGCTCTGCCCTCGGCGGGCGTGGCGCAGCCAAAACAGGTGTGGAAGGCGTCAGACGTTCACCCGCTCGGCTACCCGACGGTCGAGGCAATCGTGCGCATGGGCAAGAAGCTCGAGGCGCAGACCGGCGGCCGCTATTCGATCCAGATGTTCCCGTCGATGCAGCTCGGCGGCGAGAAGGAGATGATCGAGCAGGCCCAGGTCGGCGCGCTGCAGATCGCGCGCATCTCGGTGGGCGCCATGGGCCCGGTGGTGGACGATCTGAACGTGTTCAACATGCCGTTCATCTTTCGCGACGAGCAGCACATGCGCAAAGTGATCGACGGCCCGATCGGCCAGGAGCTGCTTGAGCGCACTTCGAACGCGCCGACCTCGCGGCTGATCGTGCTCGGCTGGATGGACGCCGGCACGCGCAATGTCTACTCGAACAAGCCAGTCACCAAGCCCGCCGACTTGAAGGGCATGAAGATCCGCATGATGGGCAACCCGCTGTTCGTCGAAACGATGAACGCGATGGGCGGCAACGGCGTCGCGATGGGCTTCAACGAGCTCTACTCCGCCCTGCAGACCGGCGTGGTGGACGGCGCGGAGAACAACCCGCCGACGCTGCTCGCGCAGAACCACTACCAGGTGAGCAAGGTGTACAGCCTCACCGGCCACCTGATCATCCCCGAGATCTTCGTTTTCTCGAAAAAGAACTGGGAGATGCTCCCTAAGGCCGACCAGGCGCTCGTCAGGAAGCTCTCGCGCGAGGCGCAGCTCGAGCAGAGGAAGCTCTGGGATGCGTATGTCGGGGAGGCCGAGTCGAAGCTCAAGGCCGCGGGCATCCAGTTCGTTCGCGCGGACAAGGAAGCCTTCTACAAGGCGACTCAGCCCGTGCGGGACAAGTACGGCGCCAAGTACGGCGCGCTGCTGAAGCGCATCCAGGACACGAAATAGCCGTTTTCACGATGAATGAACGGGCCGCCGCA
The DNA here is from genome assembly GCA_005881595.1 of Betaproteobacteria bacterium. Lineage (GTDB taxonomy): Bacteria > Pseudomonadota > Gammaproteobacteria > Burkholderiales > SG8-39 > SCGC-AG-212-J23. Next base: position 6,357 of record VBBY01000002.1, read on the forward strand.
GCGGCCCGTTTTTTTGTATGAAGCAGAGTTATCAAAAAGCCATGGAGTGGCTGTACCTGGCGTGCATCGTGCTCTCCGGGACGGCGCTCGTCGCCATCACGCTCATCATCCCGCTCGGCGTGTTCATGCGCTACGCGATGAACAATCCGCTGTCCTGGCCCGAGCCGGCCTCGGTCGTGATGATGGTGATGTTTTCGTTCATCGGCGGCGCAGCGGTGTACCGCGCCAACGCGCAGATCGCGGTCGAGGCGCTGCTCAAGGCCGTCGGGCCGAAGGCGCAGGTCGCAATGACCTGGGGCGTGCATGCCTGCATGGCGCTCACCGCGCTGTTCATGCTCGGCTACGGCGTGCACCTGTGCGAGCTCACCTGGTACAACACGATGGCTGAATTTCCCGACCTGCGCGTCGGCATCGTCTATATGCCGATTCCTGTCGGCGGCCTGCTTACCTTCCTGTTCCTGGTCGAGAAGGCGTGGATCGGCGACCCGCCGAAGACCGACGTCATGTACAGCGACCAGGCCGCGGAGCTCGAATAGATGGACATCCTCGTTCTGCTTGGCTCTTTCACGGTTCTGTGCGCGCTCGCGGTGCCGGTCGCCTACGCCCTGGGCCTCGCGGCCCTGATCGCTGCCCTCTACGTCGACATCCCGCTCGAGGCGGTGATGCTCAAGATCTCCGACGGCACCGACGACTTCGCGCTGCTTGCCATCCCGTTCTTCGTGCTGGCGGGGGCGATCATGGCCGAAGGCGGCATGGCGGCGCGCCTGGTGAACCTCGCAAGAGTATTCGTCGGCTTCATCCGCGGCGGCATGGCGATCGTCAACATCCTCGCGAGCACGCTGTTCGGCTGCATCTCGGGCTCCTCGGTCGCGGACACCGCGTCGATCGGCTCGGTGATGATCCCGCAGATGATCAAGCAGGGCTACCCGCGCGTCTTCGCCACCAACGTGACCATCTGCGGCTCGGTCCAGGCGCTGATGATCCCGCCTTCGCACAACGCGGTGATCTACTCGGTCGCCGCCGGCGGCACGATCTCCGTCGCCAGCCTGTTCCTCGCCGGCATCCTGCCGGGGCTCCTGTTCGGCGCCTGCCTGATCGGCCTGGTCGTGTGGACCGCGCATCGGCGCAGCTTTCCGGTATCCGAGCCCACCCCGCTCAAAGATGTGCCGAGGATCGTGCGCGAGGCGCTGTGGGGGCTGGTGACCGTCATCATCATCATGGGCGGAATCCTTTCCGGCGTGTTCACGCCCACCGAGTCGGCCGCCGTCGCCTGCGTGTATGCATTCCTGGTCACCTTCCTCGTGTATCGCGACTACAGGTGGCGCGACCTCCCGCATCTGATCCATCGCGTCATCAAGACCGTCGCGATGGTGATGATGCTGATCGGCTTCTCGGTCGGCTTCGGCTACATGATGGCGATCATGCAGATTCCCGCGAAGATCACGGTCTTCTTCCTCAGCATCTCGGAGAACAAGTACGTCTTTCTGCTGCTGGTGAACATCGTGCTGCTTCTGCTGGGTACCTTCATGGATCTCGCGCCGATGCTTCTCATCTGCACGCCGATCTTCCTGCCGGTGGTCTACAAGCTCGGCATCGACCCGGTGCATTTCGGCATGATCATGATCCTCAATCTCGGCATCGGTCTCATCACGCCGCCGGTGGGGCCGACGCTGTTCGTCGGCTGCGCCATAGGCAAGGTAACCATGGAGGAGGTCTCCAAGGAGCTCTGGCCGTTCTACGGCGCGATGTGCTTCGCGCTGCTGCTGGTGACCTACATTCCGGCAATCTCTCTGTGGATTCCGGGCCTGGCGAGGTGAGCGCTCAAAAGCAGATGACGCCCTTGCCGGTCGACTGGGTATCGAACACGCGGTAGGCCTCTTCTGCCTGCTCGAGCTTCCAGCGGTGCGAGAAGATCTTCTCTAGCGAAATGCGATTGTCGACCACGAAGCGTGCGCATTCGGCCTGCCCCATCGCGCTGAACGTCCACGAACCGATCAGGGTGAGCTGCTTGCGCAGCAGGTCGCGGCTCACATCGAGCGTGACTTCGCCTCCTTCTCCCACGAAGCACACGGTGCCCCAGGTTTTCGCCGAGCGAACTGCGGCGAGCCGCGCGGCGGCAATCCCGGTGCAATCGAGGGCCAGGTCCACGCCTTCGCCGCGGGTCAGGTCCTTCAATGCCTTTTCAGAATCATCGGCGTGAACGGCCGCCTCGGCGCCGAACTGCTTCGCTAGCGCGAGGCGCTCGGGGTTGGTTTCGACCGCGATGACCCGCGCCCCCATCTTCGCCCCCAGCAGGGTGGCGCTCAATCCGACCGGCCCCTGGCCGAACACGGCAAGGGTCGAGCCTCCCGCCAGATGCATGCGCCGCAGCGCGCCATAAGCCGTGCCGGTCCCGCAGGACACCGCGGCGCCCTCGACGAAGCTCAGCTCATCTGGCAGCGGAACGAGGGTACGCGCGGGCACTTTGAGGTATCCGGCATGGCCTCCGTTCGCGGTCACGCCATAGACGGTGATTCCGGCTTTGCATAGCTGCGACCAGCCGACCCGGCAGTGCTTGCACACGCCGCAACCCGAGTAATGATGGTCCATGACGCGCTGGCCGATGGGCGCTTCGCGTTCCGGCACCCCGGGGCCGCGCGCCGCGACCACGCCGCAGGGCTCGTGCCCGGCGATGAACGGCCCGGCATTGCCGCCCAGGCCGAGCGCCGCCTGCGCAGCGCCGGGCGGCGAGCGGTAGAACTTGAGATCGCTGCCGCACATGCCCGAGGCCTTCATCTCGATCACCACCTCGCCGGGACCTGGCGTCGGGTCCGGGAAATTGCGAACCTCGATTTTTCGGTCGCCCAGGAATACCGCGCCTTTCATGTAAACCTCACGTAACGATCCTTGCAGATTCGGAGCACCTCGTCGGGGTCGCGCTGCCACCAGTCGAGCTCGGAGAAGATCTCGACCTCGTGAAAGCCCGAGTATCCCGCGCCTTCGACCCAGGAGCGGATACGCGGCAGGTCGATCACGCCGTCGCCCATCATGCCGCGGTCGTTCAGCAGGTCACGCGTCGGCACCAGCCAGTCGCAGATGTGGTACGCGAGGATGCGCTTCTTTCCGGCGCGCTTGATCTGTTGCTCCAGCTTCGGATCCCACCAGACGTGGTAGACGTCGACCGCGACGCCGATTCCATCCTGGAGCAGTTCACAAAGATCCAAAGCCTGTTCCAGCGTATTGATGCACGCGCGCTCGGCCGCCTGCATGGGATGCAACGGCTCGATCGCCAGCGGCACGCCGGCCTTTCTTGCCTCCGGAAGGATGGTTGCAATGCCCTCTCTTACCCTCTCGCGGGATGAAATCAAGTCCTTCGATCCCTCGGCGAGGCCACCGACGACCAGCACCAGGCATTGCGCGCCGAGCGCATGCGCCTCCTCGATGGCGCGCCGGTTGTCGTCCCTCCAGTTCCTGGCAGTGAAGAAGCCGCCGCGGCACAGGCCGGTCACGCTCAGGCCATGCGAGTTGATGGATTTCACAGCTTCCTTCAAACCCATTTGCGCGACCTGGTCGCGCCAGGGCGAGATGCCGCGGATCTCATGGCGCGCGCAGCCCTCGATCATCTGGGCGAGGTTCCATTGCTTCTTCACCGTCGCGGTGTTGAGCGAAAGCTTCACTTCAGCAGTTCGGGGGCGATCAGCTTGGGAAGGATCAGGGGAATCTCGGGCCAGATGATGATCGCCGCCAGCATCAGCAGCATCGGTATCAGCATGATCATGGTGTCCTTGAGCGCGAACTTGAGGGGCACCTTGGCCACTGCGCACGAGATCATCAGGCACAAGCCGTAAGGCGGCGTCACCAGGCCGAAGGCGAGCGAGACGATGCCGATGATGGCGAAGTGGATCGGATGCATGTGCACCGAATTGGCCAGCGGCTGCAGGATCGTGCCGACGATGATGATCGCCGGTATGGCATCGAGGAAACAGCCGACCACCAGGAACACGAAGGCGATGAAAAAGCCGACGCCGGTAATTCCCATTCCCCAGCCGGTCACGTTCTCGAGCAGCGCCTTCGGGATCTGGTAATAGGCGAGCAGCCAGCCGAATGCGGACGCCGTGCCGACGCAGAACAGGGCCACCGACGCGAGCCTCCCGGTTTCCGCGAACGCGTGGTAGAGCTGCTTCAGGTCCATCTCGCGGTAGATGAAGATGGAGAGGAGGGCCGCGTAGATCACCGCGACCGCGGCCGATTCGGTGGCAGTGAACCAGCCGAGCAGGATGCCGCCGACGATGATGAACGGGGTGAACAACGCCGGCAATGACTGCCAGGCCGAGACGAAGAACTCTTTCAGGTTAGAACGCGGATAGACCGGGTAGTGGTAAATCTTGGAATACACGTGGACGGTGACCATCTGCGCCGCCGCGATCAGCAGGCCCGGCAGGATGCCTGCCAGGTACATCGCGCCGATCGAGGTCGAGATCACCCCGCCCCAGACGATCATCAGGATGGAAGGCGGGATGATGACCGCGAGGACCGCCGAAACGGCGGTGATCGCTATGGAGAACGACAGGCCATAGCCTTCCTTCACCTGCGCCTCGATGAAGATCTTCGACTGGCTTGCCGCGTCCGCGGTGGAGGAGCCCGAGATGCCGGCGAAGAACACCGAGAGCAGCACGTTGATCTGGGCGAGCGCGCCGGGAAAGTGGCCCACCATGGTACGCGACAGGCGCACCAGCCGGTCGGTAATGCCGCCGACGTTCATCAGGTTGGCGGTGAGCAGGAAGAACGGCACCGCGAGCAGGATGAACGAGTTGTACGCCTTGAAGGTCTCGTTGAAGAGCATCATCGGCGACAGGCGCGGCTCCGTGATCACCACCGGAAGGCACGCAAGCCCGAGCGCGAAGGCAACCGGCACGCGCGCCACCAGCAGCGCAAAGAACACGCCGAACAGCACGAGCGCGGCCATCCCCGGGGCAAGGGCGACCGAGCTCATGAGCGCAAGATGCGGAAGTTGTCGACGAACGACTCGCCGAGGAACAGGATCCAGGTAAACCCGGCGAGCGGCCAGGCGATGAAAATCCACGGCATCGGCAGCTCCGCGAGCTCGGAGAGCTGGTCCCAGCCGAAGCGCACGAACTCGATGCCCCACCAGACGAAAACCAGAGCGAATGCCAGGACGCACACCTGCGAGACGATGCGCAGCAGCGCGGTGGACTTCGGCCCGAGATCAGGCCAGACGTCGACCTCGAAGTGCGAGTGCTCGCGGATGCCGATCATCGCTCCGAGCATCACCATCCAGATGAACAGGAAGCGCGACAGCTCCTCGGTCCAGATCCAGGACGGGATCAGCTCGGTGTAGCGCGAGATGATCTGCAGCGTCACCGGGACGATCAGGATCGCGACCGTCCCCACCATCAGCCAGGTCAGCAGCCGATGGTACAGCTCGATGAAGCGCCTCACTTGATCGCGTTGATCTTCGCGAAAATCGCGTCGGCGCCGATCTCCTTGGCGTAAGCCTCGATCACCGGGTCCACCGCTTTCTTCATCTGCGCCCGGTCCGAGAATGCAATGCGCTTGAGCTTGCCGGCCTTCTCCAGCGCGACCAGCTTCTGCTCGTCCTCGCTCGACTCGATTCTCCGGCCGTACGCGCCTGCTTCCTTGCCCGCCCTGAGCACCGCCGCCTGCAGGTCCTTGTCGAGGCCCTTGAACGTCTTGCCGGAGAAGCACAGCGGCCGGATGGTGATCGCGTGCTGCGTCATGTTGAGGTTGGGGCCCACCTCGTAGAACTTCATCTGCTCGACGCCCGCCGCCTCGTTCTCGCCGGCCTGGATGACGCCGTTCTGGATCGCGTTGTAGACCTCGTTATAGGCGATCACCGTAGGGGACATGCCTGCCGCGGCGAAGGTGCGGCTCCAGATCGGCGCGCCCTGCACGCGGACTTTCAGGTTCTTCATCTCGGCCATGTTGCGCACCGGCTTGTTGGCGAAGATGTTGCGCGTGCCGCCGCCGGCGTAGCCGATCAGCATCACGTCGGCCTTCTGCGCGATCTCGTCGGCGATCGGTTTCAGGAGGTCGGCGTCGAGCACCTTGTTCCAGTGATCGAGGTCGCGGAAGATGAACGGCGCGTCGATGAACGGCGCCGCCTTCGAAAACGTCGACATGTGCGCCGGCGACACGATCGCGTAGTCGACCGCCTTGCCCTGGTTCATGTAGGCGAAATAGTCCTTCTCCAGGCCGAGCTCGCTGTTCTTGTGCAGCACGAAGCTGACCGGCTTGCCGTAGTACTTCTTCACCAGCTCCTCGAACCGCACCATCGCCTTGGTGAAGGCGTGCTCGTCGCTGAACTGCGAGGCGCCGTGCAGCGTGAGCTGCGCTGCGGCGGGAACAGCGATCAGAAGCAAGATGATTGCCGCGATAAACCGCTTCATGATTTTCCCTCCTCCTTGACGGTGATGCGCCACAGTGTACGCGGATCGTCCGGTTCGGTGAGCGTCGCCGCGTGCAGCAGCGACGCATTGTCCCAGATCACCACATCGCCGACCCCGTATTTGAGCCGGTACTGATACTTCTCCTGCGTCGCGTGGTCCCGCAGCTCATCGAGCAGGTCGATGGCTTCGTCCTGCGGCATGCCTTCGATGCCGAAGGAGCTGCCCGAGACGGCATAGAGCGCCTTGCGCCCGGTGACCGGGTGGCGGCGCACCACCGGATGGCGCACCCAGGTCACTTTCTTCTCCTGCTCCTCGGAAAGCACCGAGGCGACGGTGCGCGAGCCCTTGTCGAGGTCATCGCGGTTGCCGTAGTGATGCAGCGCAACGAGGCTTTCCAGCTTGTGCTTCATTGTCCCCGGAAGGGCGTCGTACGCGGCGTACTGGTTCGCGAACAGCGTATCGCCACCCTTGCTCGGCACCTGGATTGAATACAGCAGCGTCGCGCGCGCCGGCACTTCGAGATAGGAGTAGTCGGTGTGAAAGTACGTGCCGGCGTCCGCCAGGCCGGTCGGCGCGCCGTCCTTCTTCACGTTGGACAGGATCAGGATGTCGGCGTGCTCTGGATGGTGGAACTGGTCAATGACGTGCGGCTCGGGCCTGCCGAACTGGCGCGCGAACTCGAGGAACTGCGCCGCCTTCAGCTGCAGATTTCTGAACACCAGGATCTGCCCGGCAAAGAACGCATCCCAGACCTCCCGGAAATCGGGGCTGATCGCGTCAGCCTGCAGCCCGAAACCGCCGAGCTTCGTCAGCCGCATCCGTGCACCGCGAGAAGTTGCTTCATGCGCGCGCAGGCGAGCGGCGGATCCGACAGCAGCCCGGCGGCGTCGGCGAGCCTGAACAGCTCGCAGAAATGCAGCAGGTGGCGCGCCGACTGCTGGCCGCCGACCATCACGAAGTGGTCCTGGTGCCCGTTGAGCCACGCCATGAACACGACGCCGGTCTTGTAGAAGCGTGTCGGCGCACAGAAGATATGGCGCGCAAGCGCCACGGTGGGAGCGAGCACCTCGTGGTATTCATCTTTTTTGTTAATGGTCAAAGCCGATAGCGCGTGCGAGGCGGCGGGGGCGATCGAGTCGAAGATGCCGAGCAGCGCATCCGAGTAGCCCTCGGCATCGCCCTCGATCAGCTCGGCGAAGTTGAAGTCGTCGCCGGTGTACATGCGCACGCCCCTGGGCAGCCTGCGGCGCATGGCGACCTCCTTGCCTTTGTCGAGCAGGGAGATTTTGATCCCATCGACCTTGGCTTTGTTTCTTTTCAAAATCTCTAAACAGTTTTCCACCGCCGCATGGTGATCCCTGTTGCCCCAATATCCCTCCAGCGCCGGGTCGAACATCTCGCCCAGCCAGTGGATGATCACCGGCTCTTTGACCTGCGACAGGATGCGGTCGTACACGCGCGCGTAGTCCTCGGGCGACTTGGCGCGGGCCGCCAGCGCGCGGCTCGCCATGAGGATGATGCGGCCGCCTAGCTTCTCGATCGAAGCGCATTGGGCTTCGTACGCGGAAATGATTTCCTCGATTGAAAACTCTTTATGCAAAGACAAGTGGTCCGTTCCCGCCCCTGAAGCGACGAAGGCACCCGGTGCATCTCTCGCTGCATCCAGGGTTTTCTTTATTAATTCCAAAGAGCTTGGCCAGTCGAGCCCCATGCCGCGCTGCGCCGTGTCCATCGCTTCGGCGATCCCCAGCCCCCAGGACCACAGGTGCCTGCGGTACGCGATCGTTGCCTCCCAGTCGATCGCCGGCTCGAGCCAGGGCTCCCTGGTCGAGAAAGGATCGGCGACGACATGCGCCGCGGCCAGGGCACGCCGGGTAAACGGTTTCGCCGGCCTGCGAAAGGACTTGGGCTCCCGGACCGCATAGTCTTCGAGCGAGCCGCCAGCGCCGGGAAGCTTGATGGCTAGAATCGTGTCGCGTTTCATGCTTTCAGCCTCGGCACATCGAGCCACTTTTTCCGCTGCCAGCTCCTCCAGCCCAGCTCCGCGAGCTGCACGCCTCTCGCGCCCTCGAGCAGGTTCCAGCGGAAGGCGCCTTCGCCGGCGACGTGCTTGAGAAAGAGCTCCCACTGCACCTTGAAGGCGTTGTCGTAGCCGGCGTCGGGCACCTCATGCCAGCCTTCGAAGAAATTGATCGGTTGCGGAATGTCCGGGTTCCACACCGGCTTCGGAGTTCTTTCATACGGTTGAATCAAACAACGTCGTAGGCCTGCGACCGCGCTGCCGTGCGTGCCGTCCACTTGCAGCGTGAGCAGGTCGTCGCGCCGCACGCGCACGGCCCAGGAAGAGTTGAAATGCGCGATGACCCCGCCGGCGAGCTTGAACGTCGCGTAGGCAGCGTCATCGGCCGTCGCCCTGTACCTCTTGCCGTTCTCGTCCCAGCGATACGGGATGTGGGTCGCGCCCAGGCATGAAAGCGCTTTGACTTCCCCGAACAGGTTGTCGAGCACGTAGCGCCAGTGGCACAGCATGTCGAGGATGATGCCGCCGCCGTCCTGCTTGCGGTAGTTCCACGACGGGCGCTGCGCGGGCTCGCGGTCGCCCTCGAACACCCAGTAGCCGAACTCGCCGCGCACCGACAGCAGCCTGCCGAAAAAGCCCGCGTCGCGCAGCTTCTGCAGCTTCAGCAGCCCCGGCAGCCAGAGCTTGTCCTGCACCACGCCGTGCTTCACCCGCGCCTTTTTCGCCGCCTGGTACAGGTCCATGGACTCGGCGAGCGAGGTGGCGAGCGGCTTCTCGCAGTACACGTGCTTGCCCGCCGCGATCGCCCGCTTGAGGAGCCTTGGCCTGAGCTGGGTCGAGGCGGCGTCGAAGAAGACTTCATCTTTCTCGCGCGCAAGCGCCTGATCCAGATCCGTCGTCCAGCGCTCCACGCCATGCTTCTTCGCCAGCTCCTCGACCTTCGCCGCATTTCGTCCGACCAGCAACGGGTCGGGCATGACGCGCGTGCCGTCCTTCAGCGCCACGCCGCCCTGCTTGCGGATCTCCAGGATCGAGCGCACCAGGTGCTGGTTCATGCCCATGCGCCCGGTGACGCCGTGCATGATGATGCCGATTCGCCTTTCGCTCACTGCATTCTCCTCATCGCCTCCCAGTCCGGCATCGCCGCGCTGGCAAAGCCGGGGCAATCGAGCGAGCCGATCTGGAGGTCGCCATCGCTTATTTTCAATCTGACGGCGCCGTGGCTGCGCTCGTACAGATCCGGGTGCGCTTCAAGGAACGCCGCCTGTTCCGCGAGCGGCAACCCCGCCATGCCGTTGACGTAGTGATGGCCGTTGCGCTCGGCGTGGGCCAGGCCGAGGAGCGAGACGAGCGCGAGGTCCTGCTGCAGCGCAAGGCCGGCCTGCAGCGTCAGGTCCTCGCCCGACATGAAGTAGCGCGCGGCGCCTTCCTCGCGGTTCCACAGCCGGCAGCGCGCCGCGTTGAGCAGCGACTTGTAGAGGCCCTTGCAGGTCTTGGACGAGACCCCGGTATAACCCAGGCGCCGCGCCCGCGGAAACGCCTCGAGCGAATCGTCCGACTCGTCGATGATCACCGGCTTTTCCTCCGCCAGCGCCGACACGTCGCCGGAGAGCGCGTGCTGCCGGTTCACCGGCTGCTCGATGAAGGCGATGCTCGAGGCGAGGCGCTTGAGGCGCGGCTCCGCCCGGATGCGCCGCCACAGCTCGAGCGCGCCGGCGGCGCTGGCGTACTGCTCGTTGCCGTCGAGCGTCGCCTGGTACGGCTCCTCGTTGCGATCGAGGACTGCCGCGATGGCGAGCAGGCGCTCCACGTCGGCCTTCGCATCGCCGCCGACCTTGAGCTTGAACCAGCGGTGCCCGTAGCGCGCGACGACCTCGCCGAGCGTCTCGGGCAGGCCGTCGTTGACCTTCTTGTCGGCAGGGGTCACCGGATCCAGCAGGCCGACGGTGTGCCGGGCCGCGATCTGCGTCGCGGGCGAGAGCTGCGATAGAAACTCGTCCATGTCGAACCCCGCCAGGTCAGCCTGCCAGCCCGGTGCCGAGATGCCGGGCAGGTTGCTGCGGACCGCCTCGTAGAACGAGACGCCGAGCGCGCGGCACAGCGCGTCGAGCAGGGCGCGGTCGATGAGCGCCGGGCCGAAGCAGGCGGTGAGGCTGTTCATGCCTTGCGTGGCCCCGAGCGCGATTTGCGGGCCGTAGTTGTCGATCCAGTGGCCGAATGCGGTGTTGTCGCCGGCGGCGAGGTAGGCGTCGCGCGCCAGCGCCAGCGAGGCGCGCAACTGATCGATGTTCTGCTCGTTGCTGAGCGCCGGGTCCTTGTCGAACCATTTCGGCACCAGCATTTCGGCCGCCGCGCCTTCGTCCTCCTTGCCGTCCTCGAGGGCGATGCGGGCGCGCACGAAGGCCTGCGGCGCCGAGGTGAGCGTCACGACCCCGAACCGGAACGGCAGCCTGAGCCGCACCTCGCGCTCGAAAAAGGAAATTTCTTTTATTGAAAACCGTATTCGCACGGTAGGGTCAAGGCGTCGGATTGTCGAGAGCTTCGAGCACGCCGCGCACGTAGCCGATGGCGCGCGCCGCGGCGCCGGGGCCATCGGGAACATAGTCGAAGGGTTCCACCGCGACGTCGCCGTCATAGCGATGTCGCCTCAGCGCGGCGAACAGCGGAGCGAATTTCTGCTCGCCCTGTCCCGGGCCGCGGCGGTTGCGATCGTTCAGCTGCACGTGCGCGATCACGCCCTCCGGCAGCCAGCGCTCGACCAGCGCTGCAAGCGGCTGCTTCTCCATGCGGCCCGCGGCGCTGCAATCGAGCATGCTCTTGATTGAAGTGCTGCCGATGTCCTTCACGATGCGGGCGGCCTCCTCCAGCGTGTTGATGAGCGGCGTCTGCTCGGCCGAGAGCGCCTCGATGCAATACAGAACGCCTGCCTTCTCGGCGCGCTCGGCCACTGCCGCAAAGCTGTCCCGCGCGCGTGCCAGCGCGGCCGCGCGCGTCTCGCCGGGCTCGACGCGCCGCTGGTGCGGCGAGCCGTGCACCAGGTAGCGGCCGCCGAGTTCGGCGCATTGGTCGATGAGCGCGAGCATGACGTCGATGCTGCGCCGGCGTACCGCGTCGTCGCGCGTCGAGATCGAAAGCCCCGCCGGCTTGACCAGCAGCCAGTGCAGGCCGGTGATGGCGATGCCCGCGTCGGCGGCCGCGGCGCGCGCCGCGGCGAGCTGGGCGCTGCCCAGGCGGTGCGGTTCGTCGGACAGGGTATAGGGCGCAATCTCGAGGCCATCGTAGCCGAGCTTGGCGGCGTAGGCGCATTGCGCCGGGAACGGCATCGGCGCGATCACCTCGTTGCACAGCGCAATTCTCACGCCGATCTCCTCAGCGGAGACATTATCACGGGAGGTTTTATCTTTGCGGGCGCGGTGGTATGTTTTGCCCTACCGCAGGTCAGGGGGAGGGGCCCATGAGACTACCGACGCTCGCCGTGTCGCTGTGCGCGCTTGTGTTGGGTCCGGCATGGGCGGACCACGAGTCCCGCCTGCCACGCAACGCTTCGTTCACCACGCTCAGCGTCACCCCGTTCGCGATCGAGGGCCTCACCGGCGATGCGGCCGGCAACCTGTACACCACAGGCCGGCAACCCGATACCACCAGGAGCTGCCCGGTGTGGCGGATCGGCGTCGACGGCTCGCGCGCTACCGTGGGCTTCATCCCGAACTCCACGGGCTGCAATCCGTCCGGGATCACGTTCGACCGCGGCGGCGATCTCTATATCGCCGATGCGGCGACCATCTCGGGGGTCAGCGGCTTTGTCTGGAAAGTGACTCCTCACCCCATCGGTTGCCAGTCCGACGACTCGGCGGCCACGCTTTGCGCTGCGGTTCCATTGGCGAGCGCGTTTGTGTCCGGGGTGCCGGGAACGAACGGCCTGGCATTCGATCGCGATGGCAATCTCTGGACTGGCGACGGAACGACGGGACTGGGGCGCGTCTGGAGGATCGGCGCTGCGGGAGGCGTGTGCGAGCCCGCGTTCAACAGATGCGCAGAAGCGTTCCGCATTCAACCGATGGCGAACACCGCCAGTGTGGGGAGGCAGGCAAATACACTGCAGCCGCCTCAAACGCCCACCGCCGGTCCGAATCCCCAGCCTCTCGTGGCGAACGGTGTGGCCTTTGACCCTGAAGGGGACCTTTACGTCGCCGACACTGCGCGGGGTGCCCTCTGGAAGGTCGAGTTCGACCGCCGCGGCAATCTGCGCAGCGCGACCGGCTGCGATGCCACGTTCACCGCGAATACGCTCTGCCTGGACAACATCCTGGTCGCACATCCGTACCTGGAGGGCACCGACGGCATCGCGCTGGACCGGGCGGGAAACATCTGGAACGCGACCAACGAGCGCAACGCCGTCGTTGTCGTGACGAGGCACCGCCACGTCGTCGAGGTGTTCCGCAATCCCGTTAACGCCGCCGGACTGAGGAACGCGGCCGATACGGCGGAAGGCAACAAGCACATTCTCGAGCTTCCGACGAGCCCGTTCCTGCACGGCAGGAAGTTCTGCACCGCCAATTCGGACGGCAACCGGCGCGACAACTCGCCGCGCAGCGCCGGCGAAATCAATGCTGGCACCGGCGGCGCAAGAGGGAAGATTTCGTGCATGGACCAGGAGCTTCCGATTCCCGGGCTGACGCTGCCCGTGCATTGAAGCCGGGTTTACCGCAGCTTCGCGCCCCAGGTCTTCTCCCAGTCCTTGCCGAGGAAATCGGTCTCGCGCCCGTCGGGCCGATAGAACTTGTTCGGGATCTGGAACATGGCGAGCATCAGGCCGCCTTGCGGCCCGGCCCAGGCTTCGTGCCGGCTGCCGGCGGGGCGCCAGACGAATTCGCCCGCCTTGCACACGCCTTCGCCGCAGACCAGGCTGCCCTCGAGCACGTAGGTCTGCTCGATCCTCACGTGCTCGTGGTCCGGCAGCCGCGCGCCCGGCGCCATTTTCATGAGCAGCGTCATCACCCCGGTGGCGCGATCGACGAGCAGCGATTTGGTCTCGACGCCCGGATACGGCGTCTTTTCCCAGGGCAGGCGCTCGACGTCGACGAAGCGTGAGGCCTTGGGCGGCAGGCTGGCGTGGGTCATGGCGTGCGATGCTCCCCGACTCTGACGATCTTCATCGTGTTGGTGCCTCCGGCCTTGCCGATCGGCTCGCCGATGGTGAGCACGATCAGGTCGCCCGCCTTCACGACCTTGTTCTCGACCAGCACCTTCTCCGCCTCGCGCAGCAGCTCCTCGCGGTCGTGCCCGACGTACTTCACCATCAACGGAAAGACTTCGCGGAACAGCGCGCAGCGATAGCGCGTCGAGGTCTGCGAGGTGAGGGCGTAGATCGGCACGCCGGCATTTAGGCGGCTCATCCACAGCGCGGTCGAGCCCGATTCCGTGAGCGAGGCGATCGCCTTGACCTTCAGGTGATAGGCGGTGAACAGGGCCGCCATGGCGATCGACTGGTCCACCCGCGTGAACACGCGGTTGAAGAAGTCCTGGTCGAGGTTGAGCGGCTGCGTCTGCTCGGCCTCGATGCAGATTCGGTCCATCGCCTGGACCACTTCCACCGGGTATCTTCCGCTCGCCGTCTCCGCCGAGAGCATCACCGCGTCGGTGCCGTCGAGCACCGCGTTCGCCACGTCCGACACCTCGGCGCGCGTCGGCACCGGGCTCGAGATCATCGACTCCATCATCTGGGTCGCGGTGATGGTGAGCCTGTTGTGCTCGCGCCCGAGCCGGATCATCTTCTTCTGCAGCGCCGGCACCGCGGCGTCGCCGACCTCCACGGCGAGATCGCCGCGCGCCACCATGATGCCGTCGGAGCCGCGCATGATGTCGACGAGCGCGCTTTCGGCCACCGCCTCGGCGCGCTCGATCTTGGCGATGAGGAAGGCGTTGCCGCCGGCGGCACGCATCAGCTCCCGCGCCATGTACATGTCGGCGCCGGACTTCGGGAACGACACGGCGAGGTAATCCGCCTGGATCTTCACCGCGGTCCTGATGTCCTCCATGTCCTTGGAGGTGAGCGCCGCTGCGGTCAGGCCGCCGCCTTGCCGGTTGATGCCCTTGTTGTTCGACAGCACGCCGCCGTGGCGGACCACCGTTTGCACCTCGTCGCCTTTGACGCCCGTGACCTCGAGCACGATCTTGCCGTCGTCGAGCAGCAGCACCGCGCCGGGCTCGACGTCGCGCGGCAGCTCCTTGTAATCGAGGCCGGAGCGCTCGCTGTCGCCCAGCTCGCAGGCCGCGTCGAGGACGAAGCGCTGCCCCCTCTCGAGCGTGATCTTGCCGTCCTTGAACCTGCCGACGCGGATCTTCGGCCCCTGCAGGTCGCACATGATGGCCACCGTGCGGCCGGTCTTCGAGGCGATGCTCTTCACCAGCGCCGCGCGCTGCTCGTGGTCCGCGGCGCTGCCGTGCGAGAAGTTGAGCCGCACCACGTCCACGCCGGCGCGGAGCATGCGTTCGAGCACCGTTGAGTCGCTGGAAGCCGGACCGAGGGTGGCCACGATCTTGGTGCTGCGGGGCATTCGGGTAACCTTAACCAGTCAGGCTGCGATGTGCAAGAAGCTGATCCGTTCAATCATCCGCACGCGCTTCAAGAGCCGCCACGGCAGGCAAGGTCTTGCCCTCGAGAAACTCCAGAAACGCGCCGCCTGCCGTGGAAACGTAGTCGATCTTGCCGCCGATGCCGAACCTGTTGATCGCCGCGACGGTATCTCCGCCGCCGGCGATGGAATAAGCCTCCGAGTTCGCGATCGCCTCGGCGATAGTGCGGGTGCCGTTCGCGAACTGGTCCTTCTCGAACAGACCCACCGGACCGTTCCAGACGATCGTTCCAGCCTTGGCGATCCCATCGGCATAGGCGCGTGCGGTCTTCGGGCCGATGTCCAGGATGACGTCGCCGGCGGCCACGTCATCAACGCTTTTCACTTTTGCGTCGGTAACGACGACATCTGCCGGAAGGCGCACCTTTCCGGTCGCCATGATCCTCTTCGCTTCGCGCGTGAGCTCGGGCTCGGCCAGCGACTTGCCGATCGGTTTCCCCGCCGCGAGCAGAAAAGTATTCGCGATGCCGCCGCCGACGATCAGGCTGTCGACTTTTTTCGCCAGCTCGCCGAGCACCGAGAGCTTGGTCGATACCTTCGAGCCGCCGACGATCGCCATCAGCGGGCGCGCGGGATGCGCGAGCGCGTGCCCGAGCGCGTCCAGCTCAGCCGCCATCAGCGGCCCGGCGCAGGCAACGAGCGCGAATCGCGCAACAGCGTGCGTGGTCGCTTCCGCGCGATGCGCGGCTCCGAAAGCGTCGTTCACATAGACGTCGCAAAGCGCGGCGATTTTCCTGGCCAGAGCTGCGTCGTCTTTTTTCTCGCCCTTGTTGACCCGGCAGTTCTCCAGCATGACCACGTGTCCTGGCTCGACCTTCACCCCATTTACCCAGTTGGAAATCAGAGGAACTTCAACACCTAAAATCTCTGCCAGCCTCTTCGCTACCGGAGCGAGGGAGTCCTCGGGCTTGAGCACGCCTTCCTTGGGCCTGCCCAGGTGCGAAGTCACCATCACGGCGGCGTTCTGCTCCAGCGCACGGCGGATGCCTGGCAGCGAAGCGCGAATGCGCGTGTCGTCGGTGATCCTGCCGTTGTCGATCGGCACGTTGAGATCGGCGCGGATGAACACCCGCTTGCCGGTGAGCGGCACTTCGGTCATGCGTTTGAAGCGCACGGCCCTACTTCGCGTTCATCAGCGCCACGGTGGCGTCGAGCATGCGGTTGGAGAAGCCCCACTCGTTGTCGTACCAGGCGCAGACTTTCACCAGCGTGCCCTCGGCCACACGGGTCAGCCCGGCGTCGAGAATGGCGCTCGCCGGGTGGTGGTTGAAGTCCGAGGACACCAGCGGCTCGCTGGTGTACTCGAGCAGGCCCTTCAGGTCGGTCTCGGAGGCCTGTTTCACCGCCTTGTTGACCTCGTCGACGCTGGTCGGCCTTTTCGCGACGAACGAAAGATCGACGAGCGAGACGTTGATCGTCGGCACCCGGATCGAAAAGCCGTCGAGCTTGCCCTTCAGGTGCGGCAGCACCAGGCCGACCGCGGCGGCGGCGCCGGTCTTCGTCGGGATCATGTTGTGGGTCGCCGAGCGCGCCCGGCGCAGGTCCTTGTGGTACACGTCGGTCAGGACCTGGTCGTTGGTGTAGGAGTGCACCGTGTTCATCAACCCCGAGACCATGCCGATGCGGTCGTCGAGCGCCTTGACGAGCGTCGCGAGGCAGTTCGTGGTGCACGACGCGTTCGAGATCACCGTGTCCGAGCCCTGCAGCGACTGGTGGTTGACGCCGCAGACGATGGTGCGGTCGACGTCGCTTTCGCCCGGCGCCGAAATGATCACCTTCCTTGCTCCCGCCTGCAGGTGCGCGCCCGCCCTGGCCTTGCTGGTGAACAGCCCCGTGCATTCGAGCACCACGTCGATGCCGAGCTGCTTCCACGGCAGCTTCGCGGGATCGCGCTCCGCCGCCACGCGAATGCGCTCGTCGTCGACCACCATGCTCTCTCCGTCCACGCGCACGCTGCCCGGGAACCTGCCGTGCGCGGTGTCGTACTTCAGCAGGTGGGCGTTGGTCCGGGCGTCGCCCAGGTCGTTGATCGCCAGGAACTGCAGGCCGTGCTTCTTGCCGCCCTCGTAATGGGCGCGCAGCACCATGCGCCCGATCCGGCCGAAGCCGTTGATCGCCACCTTGATAGTCATTTCAAAATGCTCCTCACTGCCTTAGCCACGTTTTCCGGCGTAAAACCAAAAAATTTGAAAAGATCACCCGCCGGCGCCGATTCACCGAAGCGGTCGATGCCGACCACCGCGCCTTCCAGGCCGACGTACTTTCTCCAGTAGTCGGTGGCGCCGGCCTCGACCGCGACGCGCGGCATGCCCGGCGGCAGCACCGACTTGCGATAGTCCTCGCTCTGCCGGTCGAACACGCTGGTCGAGGGCATCGACACCACGCGCAGCGCAACGCCTTCGGCAGCGAGCAGCGCCTGCGCGCCGACCGCGAGGTGGACTTCTGACCCGGTCGCGATCACCACGGCGCGCGGCTGCCCGGGATCCGAAACCACGTAGCCGCCGCGCTCGATGTCGCTCGCCGAATTCCTTTTCACGAAGGGAACGTTCTGGCGCGTCAGCAAAAGGGCGGTCGGCCCGTCCTTCCTGCGCAAGGCCGCCGCCCAGGCGACCGCCGTCTCGGCGCCGTCGCAGGGACGCCAGAGCTCCATGTTCGGCATCAGGCGCAGGCTCGCCGCATGCTCGATCGGCTGGTGCGTCGGCCCGTCCTCGCCCAGCCCGATCGAGTCGTGCGTGAAGACGTAGGTGACGCGAATGCCCATCAGCGCCGCCAGCCGCAGCGCGTTTCGCGCGTAGTCCGAGAACACCAGGAAGGTGCCGCCGTACGGGATCAGGCCGCCATGCAGGGACACGCCGTTCATCGTCGCGCACATGCCGAACTCGCGCACGCCGTAGAACACGTAATTGCCGCCGCCCTCGCGCCCGACCACCCGGGAGGCCTTCACCATCGTGAGGTTCGACCCGGTGAGGTCTGCCGAGCCGCCGAGCAGCTCCGGCAGCGCGGGCACCAGCACCTCGAGCACCTGCTGCGAAGCCTTGCGCGTCGCCATGGGCTCGGCCTTCTCGCTTGCTTCCTTCAGGAGGGACGAAACTTTCGCGTCGAAATCAACGGGCAGCTGGCCTGCCATCCGGCGCTTGAATTCCGCGGCCTCGGCCGGGTACTGCTTCTCGTACGCGGCGAGCAGCCGGTTCCAGCGCCGCTCGGCGCGCTTGCCCGCTTCGCGGGCGTCCCAGCCGCGGTACACGTTCTCCGGGATCTCGAAGGGTGGATAGCTCCAGCCGAGCGCCTGCCGGGCGGCGGCAACCTCCTTGTCGCCGAGCGGCGCGCCGTGCGCCGCCCCGGTGTCGGCCTTGGTAGGAGCGCCTTTCGCGATGACGGTCTTGGCGCAGATCAGCGTCGGGCGCGACTTTTCGCGCTTCGCCCGGCGCAGCGCGCGGTCGACCGCCTCCAGATCATGGCCGTCGACCTCCGGGATCACCTGCCAGCCGTACGCCTCGAAGCGCCGCCGCACGTCGTCGGTGAACCACTGCTTGATCCGGCCCTTGTCCGAGTCGATCGAGATGCCGTTGTCGTCGTACACGGCGATCAGCTTGCCCAGCCCGAGAGTGCCGGCGAGCGAGCAGGCCTCGTGCGACAGGCCTTCCATCATGCAGCCGTCGCCCATGAAGACATAGGTGTGGTGATCGACGATCGCGTGGCCCGGGCGGTTGAACTCGGCAGCCAGCAGGCGTTCAGCCAGCGCCATGCCGACGGCGTTCGCGATCCCCTGCCCGAGCGGCCCGGTGGTGGTCTCGACGCCCGGCGCAAGCCCGCGCTCCGGGTGGCCCGGCGTCCTGGAATGCAGCTGCCGGAAGCGCCGCAGCTCGTCCATCGGCAGCGCGTAGCCGGTAAGGTGCAGCAGGCTGTAGAGCAGCATCGAGCCGTGGCCGTTGGACAGCACGAAGCGGTCGCGATCGGGCCAGGCGGGGTTGGCCGGGTTGTGGCGCAGGTGGCGCTTCCAGAGCGCCACCGCGATCTCCGCCATTCCCATGGGCATGCCGGGATGGCCGGACTTCGCCGCCTCCACGGCATCCATCGCGAGCGCGCGAATCGAGTTGGCGAGCTCGCCTTCAGACGCAGGGAGATTCATCGGAGGCCGCAAATTATACTCGGCGCATGCTGCTGCTCCCCTTCAGCCGCCCGGTGGATTACGAGCCCCTCGTTTCGGCGCAGGCGCCCGGCGGCGGACACTGGTTCGTGTTCCGCGGCACCGACCTGCTGGTCGAGATGGGGCCGCCCGATCCGCGCCCGAGCGACGACCCGCGGGTGCGGCAGCGGCCGTCGTGGGCCCGGCTGCCGTTGCAGAAAAACCACAACTGGTTGGGGGCGCTGCCGCTCAGAACCCTATACCTAGGGCGGTTGCGTGGAGTCGACTGCTGGGCTGCCGAGGCCGCGCCGCAGGCCGTGGCGCCCGCCGGGATGGCCTGGGAGGGGCTGCGCGCGCTGTTCTCGGTGCTCGACGATGCGCACTTCGCGCTGGCCGGCCGGGCGCTGCAGCTCGTCGAATGGGACCGCACGCACCAGTACTGCGGGCGCTGCGGCACGCCCACCGAGGCCAGGCGCGACGAGCGCGTACGCGTCTGCCCCGCCTGCAAGCTGGCTGCCTATCCGAGAGTGGCGCCGGCGGTGATGGCGCTGGTGCAGCGCGGCCGCGAGCTGCTCCTCGCGCGCAGCCCGCATTTCCCGCCCGGCATGTATAGCGCGCTGGCGGGCTTCGTCGAGCCCGGCGAGTCGCTCGAGCAGTGCCTGGCGCGCGAAGTCGCCGAGGAAGTCGGCGTGCAAATAGGCAACATCCGCTACTTCGCGAGCCAGCCGTGGCCGTTCCCGCATTCGCTGATGATCGCCTTCGTCTGCGACTGGGCGAGCGGCGAGATCCGGCTGCAGCCGGCGGAAATTGCCGATGCAAAATGGTTCGAAGTATTGCAATTGCCTAGACTTCCAAGCAAAATCTCGATCGCTCGCCGCCTGATCGACGCAGTGTCTGCGCAGATCCGCGGCGAGTTTGCAAGCGGGTAGGAGGTTTTGCACGAGTTGAACAAGATCGAAGAGCGCTGTCTTGCGCCGCAAGGGGCGAATGGAAGGCGTAGCCTGGACTTTCTCACGGCAGGCTGCGCCTTCGCATTTTGGGGGATACTGGAATGAACGGTCTGCATCTTATCGGCGACCTGACCGGCTGCCGCTGCGATCCGCAGCTCCTTCTCGAGGGCGAGAGATTCCGCGCCAAGTGCGTCGAGCTGGTGGAGGCCTCCGGTCTCACCACCGTCGGCGTGAGCTTCCATCAGTTCGAGGGCTCGGGCTTCACGGGCTGCCTGGTGCTCGCCGAGTCCCACCTCGCGATCCATACCTGGCCCGAGCGCCAGGGGCTGACGCTCGACGTCTACGTCTGCAACTACAGCGCCGACAATTCCGCCAAGGCGAGAAAGCTGTTCGACTCGATCGTGGCGTACTTCAAGCCGACCGAGGTGGCGCGGCACGAGATCGACCGCGGCGAGCATCTGCTGACCGAGCCGCTCAATGCCTCCACCGGCTTCTACATCAAGGCATCGCGTCAGCTCGGCGAATGGCAGACGCGCTTCCAGAAGATGCAGATCTACGACACGCCCCACTACGGCAAGCTCTTCAGGCTGGACGGGTTCAACATGACCTCCGAGAAGGAGGAGTTCGTCTACCACGAGAACCTGGTGCATCCCGCTCTCACCGCTCACGCCGCGCCCAAGCGCGTGCTGATCATCGGCGGCGGCGACGGCGGATCCTCCGAGGAGGCGCTCAAGCATCCCTCGGTCGAGCAGGTGACGATGGTCGAGATCGATGCCGACGTCATCGACGTGGCGAAACAGCATTTCCAGGCGGTGCACAACGGCGTGTTCGGCAATCCGAAGCTGCGCGTGCTGATCGAGGACGGGATGAAGTTCGTCCGCGACACGCAGGAGAGGTTCGACCTAGTCACGCTGGACCTGAATGACCCGGTGGGGCCGGCGGCCGCGCTTTACTCCGGCGAGTTCTTCCAGCAACTGCGCCAGACGCTCGCGCCCGGGGGCGCGCTCACGCTGCATCTCGGCTCGCCCGTGGCGCAGCCGCAGCGCGTCGCCGAGCTCGCGCAGCGCCTGAACAGCGTGTTCCGCATCGTGCGGGTGTACATCGTGTATATCCCGCTCTACGGCTCGCTGTGGTCGATGGCGGTATGCTCCGACAAGCTCGATCCCAAGGCCTTCACGGCCGACGAGATCGACCGCCGCATCGACGCGCGCAAGCTCCAGGAGCTGAAGTACTACAACGGCGAGACGCACGAGGGCGTGTTCGCGCTGCCCAACTACGTGCGCGACCTGGTCACCCCGGCACGCCTGAAGCAGCCGGCGCGCGGCCGCCGGCTGGGAGTCGTCAGCGCCGCCGCGAAGTAGTCAATGAAGTAATCGGGGTCAGAGCCCGATCTAATCCAGCGCGCTGAGGATCGACCGGGTAGTTTCGAAAATCCTGTCGATCTGCGGTTTCTCTATGATCAGCGGCGGCGAGAACGCGATCGTGTCACCGGTATAGCGGATCAGCACCCCGGCCTCGAAGCTCTTGACGAACGTCTCGTAGGCGCGGCGTCCGGGCGCGCCTTTGCGCGGCTCGAGCTCGATGCCGGCGACCAGCCCGAGGTTGCGGATGTCGACCACGTGGCGCGCGTCCTTGAGCGCGTGGGCGGCGTCCTGCCAGTACGCGTCCAGGGCAGCGGCGCGCTCGAACAGGCCTTCCTCCTCGAAGGTCTCCAGCGTGCCCAGGCCTGCGGCACAGGCAAGCGGATGCCCCGAGTAGGTGTAGCCGTGGAACAGCTCGATGCCGTCGGGTCCCTGCATGAAAGCGTCGTAGATCGTATCCCGCACGAACACCGCGCCCATGGGCACCGTACCGTTGGTGAGCCCCTTCGCCGCCGTGCACAGATCGGGCAGGACGCCGAAGCGCTGGGAAGCGAACGCCTTGCCGAGGCGGCCGAAACCGGTGATGACTTCGTCGAAGATGAGCAGGATGCCATGCTTGGTGCAGATTTCGCGCAAGCGCTCTAGATAGCCCTGCGGCGGGACCAGCACCCCGGTCGACCCGGCGACCGGCTCAACGATCACCGCGGCGATGCTCGAGGGATCGTGCAGCTGGCAGACGCGCTCCAGATCGTCGGCGAGCTCGGCGCCGTGCGCAGGCTGGCCGCGCGAGAAGGCATTGCGCGCCGGGTCGTGCGTATGGCGGATGTGGTCGACCCCGGCGACACCCGGCCCGAAGGTCTTGCGGTTGAACGGAATGCCGCCCACGGACATGCCGCCGAAGTTCACGCCGTGATAGCCGCGCTCGCGGCCGATCAGCCGGAAGCGCTGGCCTTCACCCCGGGCGCGCTGGTAGGCCAGGGCGATCTTGAGCGCGGTGTCGACCGCTTCGGAGCCGGAGTTGGTGAAGAACACCCGTGACAAGCCCGGCGGGGCGATGCGCGCCAGCCGGTCGGCGAACTCGAATGCGATCGGATGCCCCATCTGGAAGGTCGGCGCAAAGTCCATCGTCGCCACCTGGCGCCTTACGGCTTCCACGATCTTCGGCCGGGAGTGACCGGCGTTCACGCACCACAGGCCGGCACATCCGTCGAGGACCTTGCGGCCTTCGGGAGTCCAGTAATACATGCCCTCGGCACGGGCGAGCAGGCGTGGCGCCTTCTTGAATTGCCGGTTGGCCGTATACGGCATCCAGAAGGCCGACTGCTCCAGCCCTGTCATGATTTCGGCACGCTTATTCATGGCCTTAAGCTTACTCCAAGCCCCCCTCGCGGCAAGTGCAGAATGCCCTAGGCCGCGTAGGCCACGACTTTCTGGCGTTGTTCGCCCAGCCCCTGTATCCGCAGCGTCATCACGTCGCCGGGCTTGAGGAACACCGGGGTCGGCTTGATGCCCAGGCCGACGCCCGGCGGGGTGCCGGTGGCAATGATGTCGCCGGGCAGCAGCGTCATGTAGTGGCTTACATGGGAGATGATCTTCGCCACGTTGAAGACCATGGTGCGCGTGTTTCCGGTCTGCATGCGCTTGCCGTTGACGTCGAGCCACATGTCGAGGTTCTGCGGGTCGCGAATCTCGTCGCTGGTGACGAGCCATGGCCCGATCGGGCCTGCACTGTCGAAGCCCTTGCCCTTGTCCCACTGGCTGGTCGCCATCTGGAAGGCGCGTTCCGAGACGTCGTTCACCACGCAGTAGCCGGCGACGTGGTTGAGCGCGGCTGCCTCCTCGACATACCTGGCCTGGGTGCCGATCACCACGCCGAGCTCGATTTCCCAGTCGAGTTTGGTGGAATTTTTCGGCTGGATGACGTCGTCGTGCGGGCCGTTGATGCAGGTCGTGGCCTTCATGAACACGATCGGCTCCGATGGAATCGGCAGCCCGGCTTCCTTGGCGTGGTCGGAGTAGTTGAGCCCGATGGCGACGAACTTGCCGATCCCCACGCAGGGGACGCCGAACCTCGGGGCGGCGTTCACCAGCGGCAACGACTCGGGCTTGTGCTTGCTGAGCATGTTCAGCCCGCGCGGCGAAATCTCGTTCGGGCCGATGTCGTCGACGATTTTCGAGAGGTCGCGTACTCGCCCGTCGGCGTCGACCAGCCCCGGCTTCTCGTAGCCCAGCTTGCCGTAGCGGCACAGCTTCATATCGTCATTCCCCCGTCGATCGGATAGGCGTTGCCCGTGGCGAACAGCGACTCGTCGGAAGCCAGAAAGATCAGCAATCCGGTGATGTCGTCCACCGTGCCGAGCCGCCCCATGGGCTGGCGCGCGATGAAGTCCTTGCGCGCCTGCACCGGGTCGGGCAGGGCGTTGATCCGCTCCTGCAGCGAGGGCGTATCCACGGTGCCCGGGCAGACGGCGTTGCAGCGGATCCCTTGCCGCACGAAGTCGGCGGCGATCGACTTGGTGAGACCGATCACGGCCGCCTTGCTCGAGCCGTAGGCGAAGCGGTTGGGCAGGCCGCGGACCGAGGAGGCGACCGAGGACATGTTGATGATCGAGCCGCCGCCCTTGCGCAGCATCCCCGGGAGAAAAGCCCTGGTCGCGAGGAACATCGACGTGACGTTGACCCTGAAGGCCAGGTTCCACTGCTCGGGGGCGCAATCGAGGATCGTGCCGTGCTGCACGATCCCCGCGCAGTTGAACAGCACGTTGACCTCGCCCGTCTCCTCGGCCGTTTTCGCGATCCCCGCCGGGTCGGTGACATCCAGCACGCGCGTGCGGATGCCGTCCCTGCCCTCGATCTCGGCGAGCGTTTTCGCGTTGAGGTCGGTCGCCCAGACGCGGGCGCCTTCGCGCGCGAAGGCGAGCGCCGCGGCCCGGCCCATGCCCTGCGCGGCCGCGGTGATGAACGCGGTCTTGCCTGCCAGCCTGCCCGCCATGGAAGTTCGCCTTGAGGTGAGCGAAATTATACGGCACGATACACGCCCTCGCGTTCTCCCGAGGAGGGGAAACGATGTCGGCGGTTTCGCTGCGCGGTGTGCGCAAGTCTTTCGGCTCTACCGAAGTCGTGCACGGCGTCGACATCTCCATCGCCGACGGCGAGTTCTGCGTGCTGGTCGGGCCCTCGGGCTGCGGCAAATCGACGCTGCTGCGCATGATCGCCGGCCTCGAGGAAATCAGCGCAGGGGAAATCGCGATCGGCGCGCGCGTGGTGAACGCGCTGCGGCCCAAGGAGCGCGACATCGCCATGGTGTTCCAGAATTACGCGCTCTACCCGCACATGACCGTCTACGACAACATGGCGTTCAGCCTCAAGCTTGCCGGCGTGCCGAAGGACGAAGCCGGGCAGCGCGTAGCCGATGCGTCCCAGATCCTGGGATTGAACGACTATTTGCAGCGTTATCCGCGCCAGCTCTCCGGCGGGCAGCGCCAGCGCGTCGCCATGGGCCGCGCGATCGTGAGGAAGCCGCAGGTGTTCCTGTTCGACGAGCCGCTCTCCAACCTCGATGCCAAGCTGCGCGTGGCGATGCGCACCGAGATCAAGGCGCTGCACCAGCGGCTGACGACGACCTCGGTCTACGTGACGCACGACCAGATCGAGGCGATGACCATGGCCGACAGGATCGTGGTCATGAACGCCGGCCGCGTCGAGCAGATCGGCTCGCCGCTCGGGCTGTACGACGATCCGGCCAACCTTTTCGTCGCCGGATTCATCGGCTCGCCGGCGATGAACTTCCTGAAGGGCCGGCTCAACGGCAGCGCCGTCGCCGTCGGCAGCGGCATCAGCCTTCCCGTCAGGACGGGACTCGAATCCGGCCGCGAGGTCCTGCTCGGCGTGCGGCCCGAGCACCTGGCGGTCGCGGCCGACGGCGTGCCCGCCGAGGTGGTCGTGGTCGAGCCGACTGGCGCCGACACGCAGATCTTCTGCAAGCTCGCCGGGACCGACGTCACCGCCGTGGTGCGCGAGCGGCACGATTTCCGGCCCGGCGAGTCGATCCGGCTCAAGCCGCAGCTCACCTATTTGTTCGACCCGTCGAGCGGCGCTCGACTTGCCTGAGGAGAAAACATGAGTCAGTTCAAGCGTAGGGATTTTCTGAAGATGTCGGCCGGCCTGGCGGCAGGCGTGCCCCTGCTCGCGCATGGGCAGGCGAAACCGGCGGCGTTTGCCTACCGCCCTGAAAAAGGCGCGAGGCTGCGCGTGCTGCGCTGGAAGCGCTTCGTCCAGGGCGACGAGGACGCTTTCATGGCCCACACCAGGCGGTTCGAGCAGAAATTCGGCGTCCAGGTGCGCGTCGACCACGAGGGCTTCGAGGACGTGCGCCCGAAAGCGGCGGTGGCGGCGAACGTCGGCTCCGGCCCGGATGTCATCTACGGCTTCTTCGACGATCCGCATCTGTACCCCGACAAGCTGGTCGACGTGACCGACGTCGCCAACTACCTGGGCGCGAAGTACGGCGGCTGGTACGACGTCTGCCGCACCTACGGCATGTCGGGCGGCAAGTGGATCGCCGTTCCGCTCGGTGCCGCAGGCGCCTGCTTCACGCATCGCATCAGCCACGTGCAGGCGGCCGGCTTCAGGGAGTTTCCCAAGGACACGGCCGGCTTCCTCGAGCTGTGCAAGGCGCTGAAGGCGAAAGGCACGCCACCCGGGTTCGCGCTCGGCAACGCCACCGGCGACGCGAATTCCTGGTGCCACTGGCTGGTGTGGGCGTTCGGCGGCAAGATGGTCGACGAGAAGAACAACGTCGTCATCAACAGCCCGGAAACCATCAGGGCGCTCGAGTACGGCAAGGAGCTGTATCAGACTTTCGTGCCGGGCACGCTGTCGTGGCTCGACCCGAACAACAACAAGGCGTTCCTCGACGGGCAGATCAGCGTCACCAACAACGGCATTTCGATCTACTACGCGGCCAAGAATGCGACCGACCCCAAGGTGAAGGAGCTGGCGCCCGACATCGGCCATGCCAACTTCCCGATCGGCCCGATCGGCCGCGCCACCGAGCTGCACCTGTTCAGCCAGGCGATGATCTTCAAGTACTCGAAGGTGCAGCAGGCGGCGAAGGCGTATGTCGCATTCATGATGGAAAAGGAGCAGTACGAGCCCTGGCAGCAGGCGGCGATCGGCTACGTCACCCAGCCGCTCAAGGCCTACGAGTCGAACCCCATCTGGACGGTCGATCCCAAGCACACGCCTTACCGCGATTGCGTCAAGAACATGACGCCGAACAGCTATGCCGGCAGGCTCGGGTACGCCTCGGCGGGAACGATGGCCGATTTCGTGATGGTGAACATGGTCGCGGAGGCGGCGAGCGGATCGAGGAGCCCGAAGGAAGCCGCCGAACGCGCGCAAGCGCGCGCGCAGCGCTACTACAAGGTGTAACAAGATCGGGGAACGGGGCCGCAAGGCCCCTTTTTTGCGCCTCCTGTGAGCGTCTCCCGCTTCTTCGACAACCGCAACACGCTCGGGGCTCTGTTCCTGCTTCCCGCGGCCGCGTTGCTGCTGGTTTTTCTCACCTATCCGCTGGGCCTCGGCACCTGGCTTGGCTTCACCAACGCCAAGATCGGCCGCGCGGGCGAATGGATCGGCCTGGAGAACTTCCAGTTCCTGTTCGGCGACGCGGTCGCCCGCCTGTCGCTGTTCAATACCCTTTTCTACACGCTGGTGGCGAGCGTCTTCAAGTTCGTCCTCGGCCTGTGGCTCGCGCTGCTGCTGAACAAGTCTCTTCCATTCAAGGCGGTGCTGCGCGCCGTGGTGCTGCTGCCGTTCATCGTGCCGACCGCGCTGTCCGCCCTCGCGTTCTGGTGGCTCTACGATGCGCAGTTCTCGGTGCTGTCCTGGACACTGGCGAAGATGGGCCTGATCGACAGCTATATCAACTTCCTGGGCGACCCGTGGCTGGCGCGACTGTCCACCATCGCCGCGAATATCTGGCGCGGCGTGCCGTTCGTCGCCATTACCCTGCTGGCCGGATTGCAGACCATCTCGCCGTCGCTGTACGAGGCCGCGGCGCTCGACGGCGCCACCGAATGGCAGAAGTTCTGGCACGTGACGCTGCCGATGCTGACGCCGATCATCGCCGTGGTCATGACATTTTCCGTGCTGTTCACCTTCACCGACTTCCAGCTGATCTACGTGCTGACGCGTGGCGGACCGCTCAACGCCACGCACCTGATGGCGACGCTGTCGTTCCAGCGCGCGATCCTGGGCGGAGCGCTCGGCGAAGGCGCTGCGCTCGCCACCGCGATGGTGCCGTTTCTGCTGGCGGCGATCACGTTTTCCTATTTCGGCCTGCAGCGGCGCGCGTGGCAGCAGGGAGGCGCGGACAAGTGAGCGACAAGCTGGAGGAGCGGAGCGGGATGGATTACCTGCAGACGCTGCCGCGGCGCTGGATCACCCTATATATACCGATGCTGGTGTTCCTGGTGGTGCTTCTTTTCCCTTTCTACTGGATGGCAATGACGGCGTTCAAGCCCAACGAGGAGCTGGTGTCGCGCGCGACCAACCCGTTCTGGATCGTGAGCCCGACGCTCGCGCACTTCGAGAAGCTGCTGTTCAGGACCGACTACCCGCAATGGATGTGGAACACCATCGTGGTGTCGGTGGTGTCGACCTTTGCATCGCTGGCTGCCAGCGTGCTCGCAGCCTATGCCATCGAGCGGCTGCGCTTCCGCGGCGCGAAGCAGACCGGGCTCGCGATTTTCCTCGCCTATCTGGTGCCACCGTCCATCCTGTTCATTCCGCTAGCCGCGATCGTGGTCCAGCTAGGCCTGTTCGACACGCGCTGGGCGCTGATCCTCACCTATCCGACCTTCCTGATTCCGTTCTGCACCTGGCTGCTGATGGGCTATTTCCGCTCGATTCCCTTCGAGCTCGAGGAGTGCGCGTTGATCGATGGCGCCACGCGCTGGCAGATTCTGGTGAAGATCATCCTGCCGCTTGCCGTGCCCGGGCTGATCTCGGCGGGCATCTTCGCCTTCACGCTGTCCTGGAACGAGTTCATCTATGCGCTGACCTTCGTTTCCTCCTCGGAGACGAAGACCGTTCCGGTCGGCGTGGTCACCGAGCTCGTCGA
The DNA here is from genome assembly GCA_005881595.1 of Betaproteobacteria bacterium. Lineage (GTDB taxonomy): Bacteria > Pseudomonadota > Gammaproteobacteria > Burkholderiales > SG8-39 > SCGC-AG-212-J23. The sequence goes on from VBBY01000002.1 coordinate 34,982, forward strand.
AGGCGACGTGTACCACTGGGGCTCGCTGATGGCCGGCGCGCTGCTCGGCTCCCTGCCGGTCGCCGTGCTTTACTCGTTCTTCGTGGAGTACTACGTTTCGGGCATGACAGGGGCGGTCAAGGAGTAAATGCGGGAATGAACCAGCTCGACTTCAAGGGGCGCACGGCGATCGTCACCGGCGGCATGCAGGGCATCGGCGCGGCGATCGTCAAGCGCCTGGAGCAATCCGGCGCCAAAGTGAAGATCTGGGACCTGGAGGGTTCCCCGAAAGTAGATGCTTCCGATCGCAAAGCCGTCGAGCACGCCACTTCTCAGGCGCTCTCTGACCTGGGCAGGATCGACATTCTGGTGAACAACGCGGGCATCGCCGGGAAGAACGTCCCCACGGTGGACTATCCGACCGAGGAGTGGGATCGGGTGCTGCGAGTCAATCTCACCAGCCAGTTCCTGTGCTGCCGCGCGGTCGCGCCGCACATGGTGAAGGCGGGCTACGGCCGCATCGTCAACATCGCCTCGATCGCCGGCAAGGAAGGCAATCCCAACGCGGTGGCGTATTCCGCGTCCAAGGCCGGGGTCATCTCGCTCACCAAGTCGCTCGGCAAGGAGCTGGCGCAATCGGGCGTGCTGGTGAACTGCGTGACGCCGGCGGCGGCGAAGACCGCGATCTTCGACCAGATGACCGAAACGCACATCCAGTACATGCGGTCCAAGATCCCCATGGGCCGCTTCGTGCAGGTCGAGGAGATCGCGGCGCTCGTGTGCTGGCTCGCCTCCGCGGACTGCTCGTTTTCAACCGGCGCAGTGTTCGATATTTCCGGCGGCAGGGCCACGTACTAAATGAAAAAGTCCAACCCAAGGCAGCGCTCGATCCAGTGGTTCGCTCGCCAAGACATCTACGGCTTCATCTATCGCAGCTGGATGAAGAACCGCGGCGTGCCGCAGGACATGTTCGACGGCCGCCCGGTGATCGGCATCTGCAATACCTGGTCCGAGCTGACTCCCTGCAACACGCACTTCCGCGTCCTCGCCGACCACGTGCGCCACGGCGTGCTCGATGCCGGTGGCTTTCCGCTCGAGTTCCCGGTGATGTCGCTCGGCGAGACGCTGATGCGCCCCACCGCGATGCTCTACCGCAATCTCGCCAGCATGGACGTCGAGGAGTCGATCCGCGCCAATCCGCTCGACGGCGTGGTCCTTCTCGCCGGCTGCGACAAGACCACGCCCGCCACTCTCATGGGCGCGTGCAGCGTCGACCTGCCCACCATCCTCGTCTCGGGCGGGCCGATGCTCTCGGGCAAGTACCACGGCAAGGACATCGGCTCGGGGACCAACACCTGGTCGATGTCGGAGGATCTGCGGGCCGGCAGGATCACGCTCGAGGAGTTCCACGAGGCCGAGTCCTGCATGCACCGCTCGCACGGCCACTGCATGACTATGGGCACCGCCTCGACGATGGCGTCGATGATCGAGGCGCTCGGCGTCGGCATGCCGGGCAACGCGGCGATTCCCGCGGTGGACGCGCGCCGCTACGTTCTCGCGCGCATGGCCGGCCGGCGCATCGTCGAGCTCGTGAAAGAGAAGATTTCCGTTTCCAGGATCCTCACCCGGGAAGCGTTCGAGAACGCAATCCGCGCCCTGGCGGCCATCGGCGGATCCACCAACGCGGTCATCCATCTGACTGCCATCGCGCGCCGCATCGGCGTCGATCTGGCGCTCGACGACTTTGATCGCCTCGGCCGCGGCGTGCATACGCTGGTCAATCTGATGCCCTCGGGCAAGTACCTGATGGAGGATTTCTACTACGCCGGCGGCCTGCCGGCCGTGCTGCGGGAGCTGGGCGAGAACCACCTGCTGCACCGCGACGCGCTCACGGTCAACGGCAAGACGATCTGGGAGAACAGCAAGGACGCGCCGTGCTGGAATCGCGACGTGATCCACGGCCTCAAGTCGCCGTTCAAGAAAGACGCCGGCATCGCGGTGCTGCGCGGCAACCTGTGCCCCGGGGGTGCCATCATCAAGCCTTCCGCGGCGACGCCGAAGCTCATGACGCACCGCGCCCGCGCGGTGGTGTTCGAGAGCATCGAGGACTTCCACCGCCGCATCGACGACCCCGAGCTCGACATCGACGAGAACTGCGTGATGGTGCTCAAGAACTGCGGCCCCAAGGGCTACCCCGGCATGGCCGAGGTCGGCAACATGCCGCTGCCGCCCAAGCTGCTGAAGAAAGGCGTCACCGACATGGTGCGCATCTCGGACGCGCGCATGAGCGGGACCGCTTACGGCACCGTGGTGCTGCACGTCTGCCCCGAAGCTGCGGCCGGCGGCGCGCTCGCGCTGGTCGAGAACGGCGACGTGATCGAGCTGGACGTCGAGAAGCGCAGGCTGGTGCTGCTGGTGGCGGAAGACGTTCTGCTCAAGAGAAGGAAGAACTGGAAGCTGCCGCCGCCGCCGCTCGAGCGCGGCTACTGGAAGCTGTACTTCGACCACGTGCTGCAGGCGAGCGAAGGCGCCGACCTCGATTTCCTCGTCGGCAAGAGCGGCGCCTTCGTGCCGCGCGACAACCACTGATGGCAGAATTCAAGCTTTACTGCTTCGCCCAGTCGGGCAACGCGTTCAAGGTCGCGCTCATGCTCAACCTGTGCGCTGCCAAGTGGGAGCCGCGGTGGGTGGATTTCTTTGGCGGCGAGACCCGGACGCCCGAGTACCGCGCGGTCAACGAAATGGGCGAGGTGCCGGTGCTCGAGCATCGCGGCAAGCGCCTCAGCCAGTCGGGCGTGATCCTGCATTACCTTGCCGCGCACTTCGGCAAATTCGCCGGCGGCAACGACGACGAGCGACGCGAGATCCTGCGCTGGATGCTCTGGGACAACCACAAGCTCACCAGCTACATTGCCACGCTGCGCTACATGGTGCACCTGGCGAAAGTCGGCGAGCCTCAAGTGCACGACTTCCTGCGCGGGCGCATGAAGACCTCGCTGGGCATCCTGGATTCTCACTTGCAGAATAGAAGCTTCGCTATCGGCGACAGGCCGACCATTGCCGATCTGTCCTTGTGCGGCTATCTCTACTGGCCAGATGAGTTCGGCATCAGCTGGCCGGATTACCCGGGTGTCGACGCCTGGCTGGAGCGCATACGCGCGCTTCCCGGCTGGGTGCACCCTTATGAGCTGATGCCCGGGCATCCAAGAAAGGGGTGAATCATGCCGCAAGAATTGATCGGCGTGGCCGCTAATTTCCTATCGCTTGTTGCGCTCGGCTAACCCATGTATCAAGCAGAAACCCCGGCCGATTTACTCAAAAAAAAACGCAAACTTCCCGGCTCGCGCAGCAGTTGGACGCGTGTAGCGTCCACTGTCTTTCTGCTTGGGACGACGAGCCTACTCACCGATATTTCCTCTGAAATGGTGAGCGCGATGCTGCCGCTCTATTTGCTGGTGGCGCTACGCTTCTCGCCCTTTCAAGTGGGCGTGATGGATGGCCTCTATCAAGGCGCAACCGTGTTGGTCAGGGTGATGAGCGGACTGGTGGCGGATCGTTGGCGGCGACCCAAACAGGTCGCCGCAGTCGGCTATGGGTTATCGGCCGTTTGTAAGCTGGGACTTCTGATTGCGAGCAGCAGTTGGACTGCGATAGCCGGTGTGATGTTGTTGGATCGCGTTGGCAAAGGCATTCGCACTGCCCCGCGCGATGCCATGATCGCCGCTAGCAGTCAACCGGAGCAATTGGCTACGGCCTTTGGGGTGCACCGCGCCATGGACACGGCCGGCGCCATGATTGGTCCGCTGCTTGCTGTCGCGATTTTGAGCATCGCCCCCGAACAATATGATGCCATTTTTGTCGTCAGTTTCTGTGTGGCCCTGATCGGACTGGCCGTGATCGTGCTGTTTGTCGACAATCCCGCGGACAGGGCAGTTGACGAATCGGAAGATGGCTCATCAGTCAGCCAAGCCGCTGTATCCTTGCGCAGCATGATCGCGTTGCTCTGGCAAGCCGAGTTTCGCACTTTGATCATCGTCGGCAGCGCCTTGGCACTTGTTACAGTGAGTGACAGCCTCCTCTACCTCGTACTTCGGCAGCGCATGACGATTCCCAATGGCTTGTTCCCATTGCTCTACGTTGTCACCGCGCTGATGTTCATGATTTTCGCGATTCCGGCGGGCTGGCTTGCTGATCGCATTGGGCACAAGCCGGTTTTTTTTCTCGGCTATGGACTGCTGGCAGGAGCCTACGGCATACTTTTAGTGCTGCAGATGAATTATCTAACTGCGGTTCTGATGTTGATTTTGTTGGGCTCGTATTACGCTGCCACAGATGGAGTGTTCATGGCGATGGCGACTCGTGTGTTGCCAACGCATCTGCGCACCACAGGGTTGGCGCTGTTAACCACCGGGACAGGATTGGCGCGTTTGCTTGCTTCAACTCTGTATGGAATCGTCTGGAGTTGGTTTGGCGCTGAACGGGCATTGATGATCTTTATTGGTGGTCTGGTCGCGGTATTGTTGCTCGCCTGGCCCACCGTCCAGCGAGTTCTGGAGAACTGAGCGGGCAATGTCAGCGTCATCCAACAACGTAAAGAAGCTGGTCTTTTTGCTGATTACGTTGCTATGTGTCGTTGTCGCCGTGCTTTACACTCGTTTCGCCGCCCGCACAGCCAATGTAACGGTGGGCAACCTCGCATCTGCGCCGACCGTCCAATCGCTGTCCGTTGTGCCGTTAGGTTCGCCATCGGCTAACCCTCCGGCTCATTCGCAGCGTGAGCCACTGCAACGGCCATTGGTTTCGCCGTTAGCTTCCAGATCGGATAACCCTGCCCCTCCATCGCATGAGCTAGGAGGGCAAAGCCAGGCAAAACCGCATTTGGTAGCGTTGAACTTGCGCGACTCGGCTGAGCTGGGCAAGGTGACGCTTTCAGCCCTGGACGCGGTCGACGGGCCCAGGACCACGATAAATCTGCGCTGTGAGAAAATCTATTTTGCTGCCGACAAAGGAATTTGTCTAAGCCGCGAGATTCGCGGGTTCAGTGCACGGACTGTCGCCACCCTGGTCGACGCAAACTTTCAGCCTCTATCCAGCGTGCGCACTGATGGCATCCCGACGCGCGCCCGCATCTCGCCAGACGGTCGCTATGCTGCGTTCACCGTCTTTGTCAGCGGCCACTCCTACGCCGATGCTCAGATGTCAACCGCCACTTTGCTGTTGGATGCAGCAGCAGGCGCCAGCCTTGGCAACCTAGAGGAATTCAAAGTGCTGCAAGATGGCAATGTCATTAAGTCGCTCGACTTCAACTACTGGGGCGTCACGTTTCAACACGACAGCAACTTCTTCTATGCGACCCTGCGGACGGGCGGGGTGAATTACTTGGTGCATGGCGATATCAAGGCCAAGACAGTTACAGTCACGTACAGAGGCGTCGAGTGTCCCTCGCTGTCGCCCGATGAGTCGCGCATCGCCTTCAAAAAGATGATCTCGCGCGGCAACTGGCGCTTGACTGTCCTTAATTTGACCACCTTTGAGGAAATTCCGTTAGCGGAAACAAGAAGCGTGGACGATCAAGCGGAATGGCTGGACAACGACCACGTTCTATACACCCGGCTCGAACCCGCTGCGCCACCGCCTGGGATGAGCATTATGGTTGTGTCTGCAGATGGCAGCGGTCAGGCGAAGCTGTTTGCCAAAGGCGCGGCGTCACCAGCCGTGGTTCGATGACGACCGACGATTCAGCAATTCCTCTTGTAGGTTTATAAGCCGTTGGAATTAATGGCGATCGCCTGGTCATTAGAATGGGCGACGGTTCGCCGTCGAGGAAAGTTCGATCACAAAGAGGGGGTATTTCGTGAAACAAATAAAAGCTTCGACGATCCCTGTTCGCTTGATATCGTTGCTCGCGTGCGCGGCGCTCGTTGGGGGCGCAGCCTACGTGGGCGCCGATGACAGAGATGACGATCGAGATGCACGAGAGCATGAACATCACGGTCGAGATGCACACAAACTCGGTTTCGCGGGACCGGAGAACCAGAACGAGCTCTCGCGTCCGACCAATGACATCACCCTCGAGATGCACGAGGGCACGAACATGGCGGCGTCGCCATCGCCGGATGGCACAAAGATGGTCTTGTCGCTCCAAGGCGGTTTATGGACCGTCCACGCGGGCGGCGGCACGGCGACGAAGATCACGCCGTGGGACGTCGAGGCGACGCAGCCCGTGTGGTCGCCCGACGGCCGGTGGATCGCATTCCAGAACTATTCGACGGATGCAAACTACGCGATCTGGGTCGTGAAGTCCGACGGGTCGCAACTGCACCCGCTGACGAGCGGTCCTTTCGACGACCGCGAGCCGTCGTGGTACCCGGACTCGACCAAGGTCATCTTCTCGTCGGATCGAAGCAACGACAAGCAATACAAGATCTGGTCGGTGACGCTCGGCGGCGTGCTTAAGCAGCTCACGACGGGCACGGGCGCGGAGAGCTACCCCGTCGTCTCGCCCGACGGCACCAAGATCGCGTTCGTCAACAACGGCGACACGATCTTCACGCTGCCTGCCAACCTGAGCTCGGCGCCGACGCGGTTTGGCGGCGGCAACTATCCGCAGTGGACGCCGAACAGCGCGAACCTCGTGTACCAGAACGGCGGCAATCTCATCGTGAACGGCAGCGCGGTCACGAGCGGCGAGGACCTATTCCCGTTCCCGGTGCAGTACATGGGTCAGAACAAGTTCGTCTATACAGCGGACGGCAAGATTCGCACGCGCGACGCCACTGGCGGCAACCTGCAGGACATGGCATTCAGCGCGACGCAGGTCGTACGTCGGCCAAAGTTTACGCGATCCATGATCCGGTCTAGCTTGGGCGCGACGGAAACCCAGCGCGTGAAGGGCATCAACGGCGCCGTCATCTCGCCTGACGGTCAGCGGGTCGCGTTCATCGCGCTGAACGACCTATGGGTCATGAAGATCGGCTCGGCGCCGGAGCGTCTCACCAACGACATCGACCGCGACGTCGACCCGCGCTGGACCGCCGACGGCCAATTCATCTACTGGTCTAGCGACAAGAACAACGCCGGAAGCCTCGCCGTCGACAAGATCGACATCGTCACCAAGCGGCGCACGCGCGTTGCGGCGATCGAGAGCGTTTCGATGATCCAGCCGACGCTGTCGCCAGACGGGAACCGCTTTGCCTATACGACCGGTTCGGGTCTCACCGAGGTTATGGACATCGCGACGCGCACACGCACGGCGCTCGTCCCGCAGGTTTCGCCGCAACCGCAGGTGAGCCGGCCGTTCTGGTCGCGCGACGGCAGCAAGCTCATGGTCGTCGACAACGAGCGCATCAATCCCCGGTTCCGCGAGGGTTACAACAAGCTGCGCGTCATCGACATCGCCACCAAGACCGCCACGTTCTACGCGGTCGGGCCCGCGCCGGCGGTGGTCTCCGACCGCACGGAAGGCGCAGCCGCGTGGTCGCCCGACGGCACGAAGGTCGCTTTCATCAGCGACTCGGTGCTCAAGGTCATGCCCACCAACGCTGACGGCTCGCCCTCCGGTGCCGCCGTGCAGCTCACGAGCGAAGCGTCCGACATGCCGTCATGGCAGGCCGATTCCCAGACGCTCCTGTACATGGCGAGCGGCAAGCTGAAGAAGATAAAGGCGGACGGAACAGGGCAGGAGGACGTCCCGCTCCACCTGAGCTACAAGCCGGCCGCGCCGAAGGGCAGGACCGTCATCCACGCGGGCGCGCTCTGGAACGGTCTCGATCCGGTGCTGCAGCGCAACGTCGACATCGTCATCCAGGACAACAGGATCATCTCGATCGAGCCGCAGAAAAACCGTTCGCAGCCGCCGGGGACGACGATCATCGACGCCTCCAACCAGACGGTGCTGCCGGGCTACTGGGATCCGCACTTCCATCCGCTGAACGTCTACCAGGGCAGCCAGTTCAACTTGGTGTGGGCGGCGATGTTCGCGTACGGGATCACCTCGGTGCAGTCGGTGGCCGGCCCGATCTACGCGAGCACGGAGATCCGCGAGGCGCTCGACGCCGGCAACATGGTCGGCCCGCGGCTCTTCACGTCATCGCCGCTCCTCGAAGGCAATCGGGTGTCGTATGACATGTCGCGCTCGGTGCGGAACGCCGAGGTGGCGGACCGCGAGGTCAGCCGCTATGCCGCAGTCGATATCGACTGGATCAAGACGTATGTGCGCAACCCGATCCCGGCGATGAGGCGGTTGGCGGCGGGCGCGCACAAGATGGGCATCCCGAGCGGTACGCACCTTTTGAGTCCAGGGTACTGGACCGGTATCCAGGGCCTCACGCACCTGCAGGCGACGCAGCGGGTGGGGTACGGCTGGGCGAAGTCGCCCGCAGGCGTTGCCTATCAGGACGTGAATGCGCTCGTCGGCCCCGGCGAGGTGCACCTCATGGAGACGCTGGGGTCGATCCGGCTCGCCGCGCAAAGTCCCATCCTTCTGAGCGGTGACCGCTTCAACGTGCTGATGCCGATCCCGTACGTGGGCAACCTGCTGTCGCAGACCCCGCCCACGCCGGCGCAGCTCGCGACGCTCAAGGTGGCCACCGACGACGACGCGCGGGCGATCGAAGCAGGCGCGCTCTTCGCCATCGGCACGGACGTGCCGCTCAACCCGCCGGGCGTCCAGAACCACGCGAGCCTGATGGCGCTGGGCCTCAGCATGTCGAATCACCAGGCGCTCCAGGCCATGACGATCAACGCGGCCAAGATGAGCTTCAAAGACAGGGATCTGGGCAGCGTCGAGAAAGGCAAGCTGGCGGACCTGGTGATCGTCGACGGCAATCCGCTCGACGACCTCAAGTACGCCGCCGCGGTACGTTACGTCGTGAAGAACGGCGTCGCGTACTCGCTGGACTTGATCATGGCGCCGTTCAAGTCCTCGGCTCAGCTCGCCGCGCGTCGCAACGCTCTCGTCGCATTCGAGAAGGCCTGCAAGCAGGACGCGAGCAACTGCTACGTCGAGATGAGCCAGATTTGTGCTGGAAACTGAGGCGCGTTAACCGCGATCCGACGAAAAAGGCCCGCCGATCCAAGCTTTAGTCGGCGGGCTTTTCGCTTGGGCCTCGCGCTCCGGCGTTACCTCCGGGCCGCAGAAGGGGTTTCATTTCTTCCATTTGATGGAGCAGCCGATCGACGCGATCTGCTCCTTCGGGCCGATGCCGGTGTTGGCGATCTGCACCATCGCCTCAAACAGCTCGCGGCGCGCGTTCGGCACCGGATCGCGGCGCGAGGCGTCGAGCCGGCCGCGGTACTGCAGCTCGAGCCCGGCATTGAAGCCGAAGAAATCCGGCGTGCACGCCGCGCCATAGGCGCGCGCCACATCCTGCGTCTCGTCGAGAAGGTACTGAAACGGAAACCTTTTCTCGCGGGCGATGCGCTTCATGTTCTCGAAGGAGTCCTCCGGATACTCGGTGGGATCGTTCGACATCACGGCTACAGAGGCGACCCCTTGCGCCGAGAGCTCCCTGCAGTCGCGGATAATGCGGTCGATCACCGCCTTGACGTACGGACAATGGTTGCAGATGAACATCACCACCAGCCCTTTCGGGCCGCGCACGGCGGCGAGGTCGTGGCGCTTGCCGTCGACGCCCGGCAGATCGAAGTCTGGCGCCTGCATGCAAAGATCGTAACATGAAGGATACCGTCGCCCGCGCCCCGCGGTGATGATCCTCAGTCATCCGAATGATCACGATAACCGCTCTTTTTCATCCAGCTCGGCACTGGCGGCGTCGGCACGCGCGCCGGCTTGGGAGCGACTCGCTGGACCGGAGTCACCGGAGTCGACGCCGGAATCGAGGTAGGGACTTTGGAGCTCGCCGGATAGCTCGCCGGATTTTTGAGAACGCTATCGAGATTGCCGACCTTCATCGGATGCTGCTGCACCATGGCCGCCACGGCAGCGGCGAGTTGATCGATTTCCCGCGATCCGATACGACGTAATTGTTGCCAAATCGCCGATCGATCCAACTGGTGGAAATCTTCGCGCACGAAGATCAGATTGTCGCCGGTATGAAAACGTTCCCATAGGGTGAGATCCCTCTCCAGCGCCGCCAGCGAGAGATAGATGACGAGAGCTGAAAACCGATCGATCTCTTGGCCGTAGTCGCGCTCGCTACGTTCGGGATGTTGGTAGGCACGGTGGCCGAGCTCCGTGGCGTTGCGGCCCTTTAAGGCCGGTACCCACGTGCCGTCGTAGTCCACCAAATGGATCGATCCGCCGCGCACCAGGATATTACCGTGCTGTAAATCGCCGTGCGCCACCTGAGCGGCTTCGAGGTGGCGAACTAGGGTGACCCATTTTGCCCGCAATGCCGCCAGTAATGCCGGAAAGCGTAAATGCTTCTCGATATGAGTGTGCAGAAGGTCGCCCTCCGCCCATTGCATCTTGACGATCGGGAACCAGTTGGAGCGAATTTGGATGCCCTGCTTGAGAAACTGAAAATTGACGTCATAGGGCAGGTGGACCTTGCGAAGATGTTTGGAGATCGCCTCATAACGTTCGGCATGGTCGCTGATCGGGCGCAGGAAGCAGCGAATCGCCCAGGTCTTCTTGAATGATAAAAACCTGCCCGGTTCGCTGGCCTTGTAGACCACGGCGTTGCCGCCGGTGGCCGGCTTGGGCATACCGAACCGATCGAGCTCGAGGGTGACCGCTTTTAATCCCGGGTCAGCAAAGGCCCTTTGCGGGTGCTGAACCGCCTCATGGTATTCGGTCAGGTCTGGCCATGCCCCCATCGCTATCTCTCCTTCGCTTCAACCGGTGAACCGTGATGAATGACACGGACGAGGGTAAAGTCGTCGTTGCGCAATCCATTTTTGCGGCCGTAGGCGACCATTGCGGCAAAGCTCTCTGGCGTACCGAGCTTCCGGTAAAGCCACTTCCATAATGGCCGCCCCTCTTCATGCTGTCTAAGCAGCCAGGCGGCCACCGCATCGGTGGCGAGCAGAAGCATGTCTCCATCGCGCAGGCTGCCCTTGCTGATTTGTATCCGTTCGTTCAGTGATTCGCCGTCCGACCTGGAGCCGATGAGATAAGGGCTCATCGTGAATTGCGAAGATTTCTGTAAGGGAAACGCTTCCACCACCCGCATCCCTTTACCGACGTCATCGACCTGCATAAGGCAACAGTCACCCACGGCCAGCGCCGTCCAACGGTTCTTGTGAGCGTCAATCTGAACACCGAGAAAAGCCGCAAAGGCGCCCTGCTCGGCCTTTTCGCTGGCGAACCAGGGGAGAGGTCGGCCCGCCAATCTTCGCCGCCAGAGGCGGCGCGCCGGCTTCAACCGCGCAAAAAACTCTGCCCCGGCGACCTCACTTCGCATATAGCTTTCGGCCAACAGCACTGCCCATAACTTGGCAAAACTGCTTTCGGTGGCGCCGTCAGCCACCGCCACGCGGATGCCGACCGGGGTGCGAGTTTGCCGATGCGCCCAGGCGTCCTCGTACTCCTCAAGACTGTTGCCCGACTTCGGGCAGCAGAAGACCTTTATGTCGCACTCGTTGGCCGCCGTGGCGTGCTTCACCGCAGGAGGTGCCCACTGCAGTGGTACTCAGCGCAGACGCACATTAGCCGGCCGCGTGCCGATATCGAGAAAATGGATTACGTGCAACGGTTGCGCGTTAAAGATGAATCCGCGCGAGTCTTCCGCCGCCGGCATACCCAGCTCTGTCGCGCGTGCAACCATGAACGGCGTGAGCGTCGATGAGGCCTCAAAGAGCTGTTTGGCATGTTGATCCGGGAGCTTGTTGGCGTTGCCCGGTAATTCGATCGATGGTCCGGCCGTCGACGAAAGATGGATGTTGAAGAGCAACACCGAGCCGTCGTCGCCACTGACCGCCGTTAACTTGCGCGCCTCGGCAATGAGGTCTCCATCCGTTGCCTCGCCGTCGGTGATGTTGATGACGATCGGCGGAAATCCCGTCGGATGCTCCTCACACCAGGTCTCGACAATCCGGGTTGCCTCCTTGAGCGCGGCGCACATCGGAGTGCCCCCTTTCCAATATGGGTCGAACCAGACTGGAAATTTCACGGTTTGGTCCACCACTCCGCCGGCGCCATCATCCGATTTCTTTGTTCTCTCTTCGATGCGCAACGGCTTATTGGCCAATTCACTGATCGGTACCAAAGAGCGCCCGCTCAGTTCACCGCCGAGCGCTGGTTTACAGCTCTCTTCGCTGTAGCCCAGCACACCGACATGAAAGTAGTCGTAAATGGAGTCCGATTTGGCGCAACGGATGCTCAGATTGTGAATGAGCTTGTTGAGTATCGTCGCCAGCTCCTCGGCCTTCTTTCTGCCAGCCTCTCCGCCGCCAAAAGGGTCTTCCATCGACTCTGACTGGTCGACCAAAAACAAGAAACAACCCGGGTTCTTACGACTGATTTCGGCCTGGTATGCCATGGTTTCCCTCGCCTTTTGCATCATGACTCGCTCCTTCGGGGCGCCCTCGCGCGTGAACTTTCGCAATCTTCTCAGAGCGACCTTGATATTGCGTGTGCGCGAGTTCACAGAATCGTCTAGATTCCGGTACTCCCGCTGGTCCCAGACCTTGACCGCGGCTCGGTTGCGCGAGCTTTCCTGCCCGATGCGGGTGCCCTCGGGGTTGTAGCCATAGGCGCCGGTCGGCTCGCAGCCGCAGCGACTCCGTCAGATCGCCTTCACCGTTCACGCCCTTACCAGCCAGCGAACGACGCTGTAGTGCGCCGCGGCGAGCTGTTGCGGAAGCTCCAGGTGCCCGTAATGCGTCATCGGCAGGTCCCAGTTGATCAACCGTACCTGCGCCTCCGGATTTTTCGCCCGGTATTCGTTCGCGATGAACACCTCGATGCTTCTCATCGGCTCCTCGGCATTCCAGTGGTTGCGGTCGAGCTTCGCCGTCGTCCAGACCATGCGCTGGAAACCGTCCATGCGGGTGAAATTGGTGGCGTACAGATCCTTCTCGACGTCCTCGACGGCGATGCGCCAGGGATTGCCGGTGCGCTTGAGCAGGGATTCGATCTCGTTCTCCACCCACGCCTTTTCTCCGAGGTCGGCCCCGTGCTCGAGGTTCTGCAGCTGCTGCTTGAAGTTGGGACGCCGGCGCGCCTCCGCCGCGAGCCAGCGTTGGGCGATCTGAAGGTGCGTCATGCCCGCTTCGTAGAGCGGATTGAGAAAGCCGCTGTAGCCGCGGGCGTAGCTCGGCGGGTCGCGTCGTTCCAGAACGTGGAGCGGCGTCTTTCCCGCCTGGCGGGAAGCGCCGGCACGGGCCACGATTTCCTTGCCCCTGACCTTGCGCAACAGCTCGAGCCGCGCCGGTCCCCCGCTGCCCCAGCCCAGGTAACGACCCTTGAGCCGGGGGCGCAGGTCTGGATCCTCGTAGGCGAGCATCGAAAGCTCGCCGGAGGTCGAATGCCCGATCAGCAGGATGTCGCCCGAGGTGTGCCTGGTCACCAGCGCCTTCAGCCCCTGCAGGATCAGGCTGTTGGTGTAGATCGCGTTGCGCATCTCGTACTCGTCCATGGACAGATCGCGATCGAGCAAATATGCGGGCTGGCGCCTGGCGTCCAGGACCGGCAGGTCCCAGCCGCCATATTTGAAGTTGCCGGGAATGGTCACGATCATGACGTTGAGCTTCTGCGCCAGGTATTGCGCCCAGCCGGGACGGTTCTTCAGGTCGACGTAGAATTCGTAGAAATTCGCCGCGCCGCCGTTGATGATGATGAACCACGGATAATTTCTCGCCTCCGGATTGAGGCTCGCGAGGCGCAGGGCCGTGATGTCCCAATCGAGGTTGTAGCGGCGAAAACGCTCGACGATCCAGTCTGCCTTGTAGCCGAGCTGCTGCGCGGGGAGCCTGGCGACATCGCGCGGATCGAAGGCGCCGCCATCAGCCTTCCCTGCCAGGGCGGTGATCGATTTTCCGCCGTCCGGCAGATCGAAGCCCGCGCCGAGGGCGCGCAAGTCGGACTCCGCCAGCGAAACGTACGCCGCCTTCCCGTCGTCGAGCAGAGTCCAGATCTTCTGTTCGAGACCTTGGGATTGCGCCAGGACGAATCCGGCCGGAAGGATTGCCGCGAAAAGAGCGAGCACCGCGCCGAAGCCTTTCGCCTTCATGCAAAAATCCTACCATGAAGGATACGGCTGCCCGCGCCCCGCGCTTCTACGTGGCCGCTGCGCTGCGCGCCGGCGGCGCTTGCGTGCTGCCCGAGGACGCGGCGCACCATGCAGTGCGCGTGCTGCGCGTGCGCGCCGGTGACGCGATCACGCTCTTCAACGGTCGCGGCGGAGAGTTTGCGGCTCGCGTCGCGGCCATCGAGCGTCTGCGCATCAGCGTCGAGGTGCTGGAGCATCACGCCATCGAGCGCGAGTCGCCGTTGCATCTGGTGCTCGTGCAGGGCGTATCCTCCGGCGAGCGCATGGACTTTACGGTGCGCAAGGCGGTCGAGCTGGGCGTGGCCGAGATCAGGCCGGTGCTGGCGGCGGCGTCCGTGGCGCGGCCCAGGGGCGAGCGCGCAGCGGCGCGCCACGTTCACTGGCAGAAAGTCGCGATCGCCGCCTGCGAGCAATGCGGGCGCAACCGGGTGCCTGCAGTGCAGCCGATGGTGAATGCGGCCGAGTACCGCGAAGACGGCGCAGGGACAAGAATCCTGCTGTCGCCGCGCGCCGAGCTCGCGCTCTCGAAAGTGGGAATCGAGCGGGCCGTGACGATCGCCGCGGGGCCGGAGGCGGGATTCAATGCACGGGAGGAAGCCGCCTTTCTGGAAAGCGGCTTCGTGCCGGCCAGCCTCGGTCCGCGCATCCTGCGGACCGAGACCGCGGCGCTCGCCGCGCTCGCCGCGCTCGGCGCTTTGCGGGGAGACTTTTAGTTAGAATTTAAAAAAATCACAACGCGGGGAACCCGTGGCCGCACCGCAACACCCGGAAGCCTTCGTGCGCTGGCTGCGCCAGGTCACGCCCTACGTGCACGCGTTCCGCGGGCGCACCTTCGTCGTCGGCTTCGGCGGCGAGATGTTCGCCGAGCGCGCGCGCTTTGCGAGCTTCATTCACGACGTGAATCTGCTCGCCGCCCTCGGCATCCGGCTGGTGCTGGTGCCCGGCGCCCGGCCGCAGATCGAGGCCGAGCTGAAGGCGAAGGGCTTGCGCTCGCGCTACGCCCAGGGCCTGAGGATCACCGACGACGCGGCACTGATGGCGGTGAAGCACGCCGCCGGCGTGCTGCGCGTGGAGCTCGAGGCGCAGCTCTCCCAGGGGCTGCCGGGCTCGCCGATGGCCGGGGCGCAGATTCGGGTGGCCTCGGGCAACTTCATCACTGCACGCCCGATCGGCGTGCTGAAGGGGACGGATTTCCAGTACACGGGAACGGTGCGCAAGGTCGACGCCGAGGAGATCGCGCGGCGGCTCGACGCCGGCGAGGTGGTGCTGGTGCCGCACCTCGGCTACTCGCCGACCGGCGAGGTCTTCAATCTGGCGTGGGAGGACGTCGCGGAAAACGTCGCCGTGTCGCTCAAGGCCGACAAGCTGCTCTTGTACGCGGACCGGCTGCCCACCAACCGAAAGGGCGAGGTGCTGGGCGAGCTGACGGCGCGCGAAGCCGAAACGCTCGCGAAGAAAGGCCCGCTCACGCCGCAGAGCGCTCGCGCGATCGAGCACGCCGTGCGTGCCGTCGGCGGCGGCGTCGCGCGCGCGCATGTAATCACGCGCAGCGTGCGGGGCGCGCTGCTGCTCGAGCTGTTTACCCGCACCGGCGTCGGCACGATGATCACGGCGGATGCGGTGGAGAAGCTGCGCCCGGCGCGCATCGAGGACGTGCGCGGCATGCTCGAGCTGATCGAGCCGCTCGAGGCCGACGGCACGCTGGTGAAGCGCAGCCGCGAGCTGCTGGAGGCCGAGATCGGCAACTTCCTGGTGGTGGATCACGACGGGACGATCGTCGGCTGTGCGGCGCTGTATCCGGTCCCCGAGGACAAGAGCGCGGAATTCGCCTGCCTGGCCGTCGCCGGGGAGTACCGCGACGCGGGCTATGGCGAGCGGCTGCTCAAGGCTTGCGAGGAGCGTGCCAAGGCGCTGCGCCTGCGGCGGCTTTTCGCGCTCACCACTCGCGCCGCCCACTGGTTCCTCGAGCAGGGGTTCCGCGCCGCCGCCGTGTCGGCCCTGCCGCAGCGCCGCCAGGCGCTCTACAACTGGCGCCGCGGCTCGAAGGTGTTCCTCAAGAGAATATAATCCACGCCATGGCGCGAATGGTGAAGTGCGTGAAGCTCGGCCGCGAGGCCGAAGGGCTCGCTTTCCCGCCCTACCCCGGAGCGCTCGGCCAGCGGATCTGGGAAAACGTGTCGAAGGAAGCCTGGCAGCAATGGCTGAAGCACCAGACCATGCTGGTGAACGAGAACCGGCTCAACCTCGCCGATCCCAAGGCCCGCAAGTACCTGATGGACCAGACCGAGCGCCACTTCTTCGGCGAAGGCGCCGAGGTGGCGTCGGGCTACGTCCCGCCTAAAGAGTAACCGTCCGGACCCCGGAATCCGCAGCGAGCAGCAGCACGTCGGCCGGCCGCCGCGCGAAGATGCCGTTCGCCACCAGGCCGGCGATATTGTTGAGCTCGGCCTCGAGTCTGGGCGGGTCGAGCAGCGTCAGGCCGTGGCAATCGATGATCAGGTTGCCGTTGTCGGTCTTGAAGTTCTCGCGCAGCACCGGCTGCGCGCCCCGCTTCAGCATCTCGCGGCCGACGTGGCTGCGCGCCATCGGGATCACCTCGAGCGGCAGCGGGAACCTGCCGAGCACCGGCACCAGCTTGGAGGCGTCGCAGATGCAGACAAACTTCCGCGCCACCGCGGCGACGATCTTCTCGCGCGTCAGCGCACCGCCGCCGCCCTTGATCATGTGCAGGTGCTCGGTCACCTCGTCGGCGCCGTCGACGTAGACCGGCAGCTCGTCGACGCTGTTCAGGTCGAAGACGCGGATGCCGTGCTTGCGCAGGCGTTCGGCGCTCGCGCCGGAGGCGGCCACCGCGCCTTCGATGCGGCCCTTGATCGAGGCGAGCGCGTCGATGAACAGATTCACGGTGGAGCCCGAGCCGACGCCGACCACGCGGTCTTCCACGACGTGCTTCAACGCCGCGTCCGCAACCAGCTTCTTTAGTTGATCCTGATTCACTTCTTGCGCTGCGGCGGCAGGTCGGTGCACACGCCCTCGAACAGCTCCGCCGCCATGCCGACCGATTCGCTGAGCGTCGGGTGCGGGTGGATGGTCTTGCCGAGGTCGGTCGCGTCGGACCCCATCTCGACCGCGTGCGCAATCTCGCTGATCAGGTCGCCGGCGCCGGTGCCGACGATGCCGCCGCCGATGATGCGGTGCGTCTCGCCGTCGAAGATCAGCTTGGTGAAGCCTTCATCGCGCGCGTTGGCAATCGCCCGCCCCGAGGCCGCCCACGGGAATTTCGCGACGCCGATCTGCATGCCGTTCTTTTTCGCCTCGTCCTCGGTGACGCCGGCCCAGGCGATCTCGGGGTCCGTGAAGGCCACCGAGGGAATGACGCGCGCGTCGAAGTGCGCTTTCTGGCCGGCGGCCGCCTCGGCTGCGACATGGCCCTCGTGCACCGCCTTGTGCGCGAGCATCGGGTTGCGGGCGATATCGCCGATGGCATAGATATGCGGCACGTTGGTGCGCATCTGGGAGTCGGTCTCGATGAAGCCGCGCTCGGTCACCGCGATGCCCGCCTTGTCGGCGCCGATCTTCCCGCCGTTCGGCACCCGGCCGACCGAGACGAGCACCAGGTCGTAGGTCTTCGAGTCCTTGCCGTCGAAAAAGATCCTGATGCCGTCTTTGGCCGCTTCCGCTTTGGTCGTCCTGGTCCTCAGCATCACCTCGTCGAAGCGGCCGGCATTGAATCTCTGCCACACCGCGACCAGATCGCGGTCGGCGCCGAGCATCAGCCCATCCATCATCTCGACCACGTCGAGCCGCGCGCCGAGCGTCGAGTAGACGGTGCCCATCTCCAGGCCGATGATGCCGCCGCCGATCACCAGCATCTTTTTCGGCACGCCCTTGAGCTCCAGCGCCGCCGTGGAATCGACGATGCGCGGGTCGTCGGGAAGGAAGGGAAGCTTCGCCGCCTGCGAGCCGGCGGCGATGATAGCGGACGCGAAGCGCACGGTTTTACTGCCGTCCTTGCCTTCCACCTGTAGACGATTCTTATCCAGAAAAGTCCCGACCCCCTGGACCACCGTGACCTTGCGCATCTTCGCCATCGAGGCGAGCCCGCCGGTGAGCTTTCCGACCACCTTGTCCTTGAACGCGCGCAGCTTGGCGAGGTCGAGCTTCGGCTGGCCAAACGTGACGCCGTGGTCGGCGAGACCGCGCGCGGCGTCCATGACGGCCGCGGTATGCAGGAGCGCCTTCGAGGGAATGCAGCCGACGTTGAGGCACACGCCGCCCAGCGTCGGATAGCGCTCGACCAGCACCGTCTTCAGCCCGAGGTCGGCGGCACGAAATGCCGCCGAATAGCCGCCCGGCCCGGCGCCCAGGACGACGATGTCGCATTCGAGATCCGCTGAGGCGGAAGGCGCAGGCGGCGCCGGCTGGGGCGCTGCAGGCCTTTTTTGGGGTTGCGCCGATTCCAGGACCAGGATCGGCGAGCCCTGCGAGACCTTGTCGCCGAGCTTGATTCTCAGCTCCTTGACTACTCCCGCGCCCGGCGACGGAATCTCCATCGTCGCCTTGTCGGACTCGAGCGTGATGAGGGACTGCTCCTTCGCCACTGCGTCGCCGAGCTTGACCAGGACCTCGATGACCTCGACGTCCTTGAAGTCCCCGATGTCGGGGACCTTCACTTCGATTCCGGGCATCTAGAGAATCAACTTTCTGATGTCCGAGAGCACCGACACGAGGTAGCTGGAGAAGCGGGCGGCGGTCGCGCCATCGATGACGCGATGGTCGTAGGAGAGCGATAGCGGCAGCATCAACCGGGCTTTGAAGCTGTCTTTGTCCTTCTCGTCCTTCCCGGCAAATACGGGACGGAATGCGGACCGCGAGACGCCCAGGATCGCCACCTCGGGCGCGTTGATGATCGGCGTGAAAGCGGTGCCGCCGATGCCGCCCAGGCTCGAGATCGAGAAGGTCCCGCCCTGCATGTCGCCGGGCTTGAGCTTGCCGTCGCGCGCCAGCTTGGAGATGTCGGCCAGCTCGTGCGCGAGGTCGAACACGCCCTTGCGGTCCGCATCGCGCACCACCGGCACCACCAGCCCGCCGGGCGTGTCGACCGCCACGCCGATGTGAAAGTACTTCTTGATGACGATGCTTTCGCCCGACCTGTCGAGCGACGAGTTGAACACCGGGTACTGTCGCAGCGCGGTGACGCAGGCCTTGATCATGAAGGCCAGCATCGTGAGCTTGAAGCCCTGCTTCTCGGTCTCGACCGTCTGCGCCTTGCGAAAGGCCTCGAGCTCGGTGATGTCGGCCTCATCGAACTGCGTGACGTGCGGGATCGAGATCCAGTTGCGGTGCAGGTAGGGCCCTGACAGCTTCTGGATGCGCGACAGCGGCTTCACCTCGACCGGGCCGAACTTCGCGAAATCGACTTCCGGCCAGGAGGGAAGGCTGAAGGGCAAGGCGCCGCCGGCCTTTGCCGCAGGCGCAGACGCGGGCGCGCCCTGCAGCACGCCTTTCACGAAGGCCTGCACGTCGGATTGCAGGATGCGGCCCTTCGGCCCGCTGCCGCGCAGCCTCGTCAGATCGACGCCGAGCTCGCGTGCGAACTTGCGCACCGACGGGCTGGCATGAGGCTTCGCCGTCGCTTCCTCTTGCGGCTCGCGCGGCACTGGACGCGAGGCAGGAGCCGCAGCGATCGGCGCAGGGGCCGGCGCGGGCGCCGCCGCCTTTGGGGCAGCGGGCTTTGGCGCCCCGGCAAGCGCCTGGTCTTTCGACTTGAGCACGAGGATCGGCGTATCCCTGGAAACCTTGTCGCCGATCTTGACCCTGATCTCCTTCACCACGCCCGCAGCGGGGGAGGGGATTTCCATCGTCGCCTTGTCCGACTCGAGCGTGATCAGCGACTGCTCCTTGGAAACGGCGTCGCCCGGCTTGACGAGCACCTCGATGACCTCGACCTCCTTGAAATCGCCGATATCCGGCACGGGAACGGTCAGGTCGCTGGACGCCTCGGTCTTCGGTTTCTGTTCTCCTCTCTTCTCCCCGCTCTTGGGCTTTTCCTCCGCATCGAGCTCGAGGATCGGCGTGCCCTGCGACACCTTGTCGCCCATCTTTACCTTCAATTCCTTGACCACGCCGGCCGCAGGCGACGGTATCTCCATCGTCGCCTTGTCCGACTCCAGCGTGATCAGCGACTGCTCCTTGGACACGGCGTCGCCCGGCTTCACTAGTACCTCGATGACCTCGACTTCCTTGAAGTCGCCGATGTCCGGAACGACCACTTGACTCATACGGTCGTCGGGTCCGGCTTGTCGGCATCGATGCCGTACTTTTTCATCGCGTCGGCGACGCTCTTCGCTTTGCCATCGCCCTGGTCCGCCAGCGCCTTCAGGGCCGCGACCGCAACGAAGTGGCGACTGACCTCGAAGAAGTGCCGCAGCTTGGGACGCGTATCGGAGCGGCCGAAGCCGTCGGTGCCGAGAACCCGGTACACGCGGTCCCTCGGCATGAGCAGCCTCAGCTGGTCGGCGAAGATCTTCATGTAGTCGCTCGCCGCGACCACCGGACCGGCGGGCCGCTTTTGCAGAATCTCGGTTACATAGGGAACCCGGGGCTTCGCTTCCGGATGCAGCATGTTCCAGCGGTCGGCCGCCAGGCCGTCGCGCCGCAGCTCGGTCAAGCTGGTCGCGCTCCACACGTCGGCGGCGACGCCCCAGTCGGTCTCGAGCAGATCGGCCGCGGCAAGCACTTCGCGCAGGATCGTGCCCGAGCCGAGCAGTTGCACTCGCAGCTTATTTTTGGTCTTTGTTTCTCTAAGTAAATACATTCCCTTGAGGATTCCCTGCTCGACCCCCTGCGGCATCGCCGGGTGCTCGTAGTTCTCGTTCATCAGGGTGATGTAGTAGAAGACATCTTCCTGGCTGGTCACCATGCGCCGCAGGCCGTCCTGGATGATGACTGCCAGCTCGTAGCCGTAGGTCGGATCGTACGAGACGCAATTCGGGATCACCGAGGCGAGGACATGGGAGTGCCCGTCTTCGTGCTGCAGCCCTTCGCCGTTCAGCGTGGTCCTTCCCGCGGTCGCGCCGAGCAGAAAGCCGCGCGCACGCTGATCGCCCGCCGCCCAGGCCAGGTCGCCGATGCGCTGCAGGCCGAACATCGAGTAGAAAACGTAGAACGGGATCGTGACGCGGTTGGAATGGCTGTACGAGGTGGCCGCCGCGATCCACGAGGAGAACGCTCCGGCCTCGTTGATGCCTTCCTCGAGGATCTGCCCCTGCTTGTCCTCGCGGTAGTACATCACCTGGTCCTTGTCGACCGGCTCGTACTTCTGCCCCTCGGCGGCGAAGATGCCGAGCTGGCGGAACATGCCTTCCATGCCGAAGGTGCGCGCCTCGTCGGGGACGATCGGCACGATGTGCCTGCCGATGTCCTTGTCGCGCACGAGCGCGGTAAGCGCGCGCACGAACGCCATCGTGGTCGAGATCTCGCGGCCTTCGCCCGAGCCCTTCAGCAGCGCGTCGAAAGCCGCGAGCGGCGGCACCGCCGGAACCGTGTCGGCCTTGCGGCGCCGCTGCGGGAGGAAGCCGCCCAGCGCCTGGCGGCGCTCGTGCAAATACGTCATTTCCGGCGCGTCCGCCGGCGGAATGTAGAACGGCAGCTCCTCGAGCTTCTCGTCCGGGATCGGAATGTTGAACTGGTCGCGCATCTCCCTGATGGTGGCGATCTCGACCTTCTTCAGCTGGTGCGTCGGGTTCTTCGACTGGCCCGCCTTGCCCAGGCCGTAGCCCTTGATGGTCTTGGCGAGGATCACCGTCGGCTGCCCCTTGTGCTTCACGGCCGCGGCGTACGCGGCGTACACCTTGTGCGGGTCGTGGCCGCCGCGGTTCAGGCGCCAGATGTCCTCGTCGGTCATGTTGGCAACCATCTCGAGGAGCTTCGGGTGCTTGCCGAAGAAATGCTTGCGCACGAACGCGCCGTCGTTCGCCTTGTAGTTCTGGTACTCGCCGTCGACGGTTTCCTCCATCACGCGCAGCAGGATGCCGTCCTTGTCTTTCGCGAGCAGCGGGTCCCAGTACGAGCCCCAGATCACCTTGATCACGTTCCAGCCCGCGCCGCGGAACTCGCCCTCCAGCTCCTGGATGATCTTGCCGTTGCCCCGCACCGGCCCGTCGAGCCGCTGCAGGTTGCAGTTGACGACGAAAATCAGGTTGTCGAGCTTCTCGCGCGCCGCCAATCCGATTGCGCCGAGCGATTCGGGCTCGTCCATCTCGCCGTCGCCGCAGAACACCCACACCTTGCGGTTCGCGGTCTGCGCCAGGCCGCGTGCCTCCAGGTACTTCAGGTAGCGCGCCATGTAGATCGCCTGGATCGGCCCCAATCCCATCGACACCGTCGGGAACTGCCAGTAGTCGGGCATGAGCCACGGGTGCGGATAGGACGAAACGCCTTTGCCGTCCACTTCGCGGCGAAAGTTGAGCAGCCGCTCCTGGGGCAATCGCCCTTCCATGAGGGAGCGCGCATAGACACCGGGCGAGGAATGCCCCTGGAAATAGATCAGGTCGCCGCCGTGGTCGTCATGCGGTGCATGCCAGAAATGCTGCTGCCCCGTGCCGAACAGGGTCCCGACCGAAGCGAAGCTCGCGATGTGGCCGCCGAGCTCATCGTCGTTCTTGTTCGCGCGCACGACCATCACCATGGCGTTCCAGCGGCAGATGGAGCGGATGCGTTCCTCGAGGGCCACGTTGCCGGGCGAGCGTTCCTCCATGTGCGGCGGAATGCTGTTGATGTACGCCGTGTTCGGCGAGAACGGAATGTAGGCGCCGGAGCGGCGCGCCTTGTCGATCAGCCTCTCGAGCAGGTAGTGCGCGCGCTCCGGACCTTCACGCTCGAGCACCGCCTCGAGCGCGTCGAGCCATTCCTGCGTCTCTAGCGCGTCGGGATCGTTCGCGGCCGGAAATTGAGGGAGCGCGGACATGATGGGTTCGCTCTTTGAAAGTCTGGATTGCGCCTTGCGAGCGCGGAGGGAGCGCGCCCCAAGCTTAATACGGGGAACCGGGTGGCTCAAGTGGTAGACTGCCCGCCCTCCATGGCTGCGCGCATCCTCGACGGGAAGGCTCTCGCGGCTGCGGTGCGCGCTTCGGTCAAGGAGACTGTGGCGCGGCTCGCGGCGCGCGGTGTCCGTCCCGGGCTCGCGGTGATCCTGGCAGGCGACGACCCGGCGTCCGCGGTCTATGTGCGCAACAAGACGCGCGCGTGCGAGGAGACCGGCGTGCGCTCCGAGGTGCACCGGTACGGCGCCGACGTCACCGAGCGCGCGCTGCTCGATCGCATCGCAGCACTGAACGCCGACCCGGGCGTGCACGGCATCCTCGTGCAGCTTCCGCTGCCGGGCCGGATCAATGCCCGGCGCGTGCTCGAAGCGGTCGCGCCGGCAAAGGATATCGACGGCTTCCGCTTCGAGAACCTCGGCGCCCTCGTCGCCGGGCAGACGAAGCTCGTGCCCTGCACGCCCGCCGGCGTGATGCGGCTCATCGAGCACGCAGCTGTGGCGCTTGCCGGCCGCCATGCCGTGGTGATCGGCCGCTCCAGCATCGTCGGCAAGCCGCTCGCCCTGCTCCTCTTGCAGAAGGACGCCACCGTCACCATCTGCCATTCGAAGACCATGGAGCTGCACAAGCTCAGCCGCGAAGCCGATGTACTCGTTGCCGCTGTCGGGCGGCCGAAACTCGTCACCACGGCGATGGTCAAACCGGGCGCCTGCGTCATCGACGTGGGCATCAACCGCCTCGCCGACGGGACAATTGCGTGCGCGCTGCTTCGACATGAATCCATTGTTGGATTTTTCCGCTCTACCCCGTTTTCAGGATTTGAAACCGGAGCATGTCACCCCGGCGGTGGAGCAGCTGCTCGCCGAAGGCCGCGCCACGACTGCGGCGGTGACCCACGCGAGCCCCAGCTGGGATGCGTTCGTCGCCCCGCTGGAAGACGCGAACGAGCGCGTCGCGCGGGCCTGGGGCCAGGTTTCGCACCTGCATGCGGTGCTCGACAGCCCGGCGCTGCGCGAGGTCTACAACGCCAACCTGCCGAAGGTCTCCCGGTACTGGACCGACCTCGGGCAGAACCAGGCGCTGTTCGAGAAGTACAAGGCGCTGCGCGATTCCCCCGAATTTGCCCAGTTGTCGAACGCCAGGCGAAAAATCGTCGACAACGCGCTGCGCGACTTCCGCCTGGGCGGCGCCGAGCTGCCGCCGGACGGGAAGGCGCGCTTCGCCGCGATCCAGGAGGAGCTGGCAAGGCTGGGCGCGAAGTTCTCCGAGAACCTGCTCGACGCGACCAACGCGTTCTCGGTCGTGGTCGACGAGAAAAGAATTGCAGGGCTTCCCGAGGACGTGCTGCATGCGGCGCGCGAAGCGGCGCAAGCCGAGGGCAAGGCGGGCTGGAAATTCACGCTGCATGCGCCGTCGTACCTGCCGGTGATGCAATACGCCGACGACCGCAGGCTGCGCGAGACGATGTATCGCGAAAGCGTGACCCGCGCCTCGGAATTCGGCCGGCCGGAATGGGACAACACGCCGCTCATCGCGCGCATCGTCGCCCTGCGCCGCGAGCTGGCGCAGCTGCTCGGCTACGGCAGCTACGCCGAGGTGTCGCTCGTGCCGAAGATGGCCGAGTCGCCCGGGCAGGTGCTGCGGTTCCTGGACGACCTGGCGCGCCGCGCGCGCCCGTTCGCCGAGCGCGACGTCGAGGAGCTGCGCGAGTTTGCCCGCAACGAATTGCACATCCAGGACCTTCAGGCCTGGGACGTCGCGTACGCGTCCGAGAAGCTGCGCGCCAAGCGCTACGCTTTCTCCGACCAGGAGGTGAAGCAATACTTTCCGGAGGATGCCGCCGTCGCCGGGCTGTTCAGGGTGGCTGAGAGGCTCTACGGAATCAGGATCCTCCCCTCGAAGGCGCCGGTGTGGCACGAGGATGTGCGCTTCTTCGAGATCCGCGACAGCGCCGGCACCGCCTCCAATCCCGTTATCGGCCAGTTTTATACCGACCTCTATGCGCGCGACACCAAGCGCGGCGGCGCCTGGATGGACGACGCCATCACGCGCCGGCGCAGGGGCGGGCAGTTGCAGACCCCGGTCGCCTACCTGAACTGCAATTTTTCCAGACCGGTCGGCGGCAAACCCGCGCTATTCACGCACGACGACGTGCTCACGCTGTTCCACGAGTTCGGCCACGGCCTGCATCACCTGCTGACCCGCATCGATGACCTCGGCGTCTCGGGCCTCAACGGCGTCGAATGGGACGCGGTGGAGCTGCCGAGCCAGTTCATGGAGAACTTCTGCTGGGAATGGGACGTGCTCCGCAACATGGCGCGCCACGCCGGCAGCGGAGCGCCGCTGCCGCGCGAGCTGTTCGACAAGATGGTCGCGGCGAAGAACTTCCACAGCGGGCTGGCGATGCTGCGCCAGATCGAGTTCGCGGTGTTCGACATGCGGCTGCATTCGGATTTCGATCCGGCATCGGGGCAAACCCCGCTCGCCCTGCTGCAGGAAGTGCGCGAGCGCGTCGCGGTGCTGCACCCGCCCGGGTACAACCGCTTTCCGAACAACTTCTCGCACATCTTCGCCGGCGGCTACGCTGCCGGTTACTACAGCTACAAGTGGGCGGAGGTGCTTTCGGCCGACGCGTACAGCTTCTTCGAGGAAAACGGCGTGCTCGACGCCCGATCCGGCCAGAAATTCCGCGACGAGATCCTCGCCGTCGGCGGCAGCCGGCCGGCCGCGGAGTCGTTCCGCGCGTTCCGCGGCCGCGAGCCGCGCGTCGAAGCGCTGCTGAAGCACAATGGTATGATTTCCGCATGACGCGCATCGGCGCTGTCCTGGTTCTCGCGCTGGCCGCGGGCGCGGTGGCGGCGCAGCAGCTCTATCGCTGGACCGACGAAAAGGGCCGGCTGAACGTCTCCGACACGCCGCCGCCGCCCGGTGCGAGAGATGTGCACCAGTGGCGCGTCACCGCTTCGAGCGCTGCCGAGGGCGGCTCCGAACCTTACGCCCTGCGACAGGCGCGCAAGGAATCGCCGGTAACGCTCTACACCGCTGCCGACTGCGAGCCCTGCAACGATGCGCGCAAGCTGCTCAACTCGCGCGGCATCCCGTTCAAGGAAGTGAGCGTGACCGAGAAGGAGGTCAACGACCTCGTCAAGCTCGCCGGCAGCGCCTCGGTGCCGGTCATCGTCGTCGGCAGCGCGACGCAGAAGGGTTTCGAGGAACGCACTTATCACGGCATTCTGGACGCCGCAGGCTACCCGAAAGCCGGCATCCTGCCGCGCCGCAGCCAAGCGGAACCGAAGCCTGGCGCGGAGGTTAAACCGGCGCCTGAAGAGGAGGCGCCGCGCGGTCCGTACGCGCCCGGCGCGCCGCCTCAGCGCTTGCAAAGGAAGTGACACAGGATAGGGGGAGATTCAGGCTCGCCCTCGCGCGCTCGGCGTTAATCGATCAGCGCGTACGCGGGAAGCGTTAGGAACTCGACGTACTCGCCGGCGGTGAGCTTCTCGAACAGCCTTGCGCCTTCCTCGTACTTCCCGGCCTGGTACGCGCTTTCGCCGAGGTAAGCGCGCACCTTCGGCAGCTCTTCGGCAAGCAGCCGCTTGAACAGCTCTGCCGTGACCTTGCGGCCGTCGTCGAGCGCGCCCTTCGGCGAGCGGATCCACTGCCAGATCTGCGAGCGCGAGATCTCGGCGGTGGCGGCGTCTTCCATCAGGTTGAACACCGGGACGCAGCCGTTGCCGGCGAGCCAGGCGCCGAGGTACTGGATGCCCACCGAGATGTTGTTGCGCAGCCCGGCTTCGGTGATCGGCTTCTCGGGCTGGAAATCGAGCAGCTCCCTGGCGGTGACGCGCACGTCCGGGCGCTGGCGGCCGTACTGGTTCGGCTGGGGCATGTGCCGGTCGAAGATCTCCTTCGCGACCGGCACCAGCCCGGGATGAGCGACCCAGGTGCCGTCGCAGCCGTCGGTCACTTCACGCAGCTTGTCCTGCCGCACTTTTTCGAGCGCCGCTTCGTTGGCCTTCGCGTCGTTCTTGATCGGGATCTGCGCCGCCATGCCGCCCATCGCCGGCGCGCCGCGCCGGTGGCAGGTCTTGATCAGCAGCAGCGCGTACGCGCGCATGAACGGCGCGGTCATCGTGACCTGGGCGCGGTCGGCGAGGCAGAACTCCTGGTTGGCGCGGAATTTCTTGATGCACGAAAAGATGTAATCCCAGCGGCCGATGTTGAGGCCGGCGCAGTGCTCGCGCAGCTCGTGAAGGATCTCGTCCATCTCGAACGCCGCGACGACGGTCTCGATCAGCGCGGTGGCTTTGATGCTGCTGCGTGGAATTTTTAATTCCTCTTGTGAAAACACAAAAATATCGTTCCACAGCCGCGCTTCCAGGTGCGACTCCATCTTCGGCAGGTAGAAGTACGGGCCCGAGCCGCGGGCGATCAGCTCTTTCGCGTTGTGGAAGAAGAACAGCCCGAAGTCGAACAGCGCCCCCGATACGGCCTTGCCGTCGACGTGCACGTGCTTCTCATCGAGGTGCCAGCCGCGCGGGCGCGGAATCAGCACCGCGGTCCTGTCCTGCAGGCGGTATCGCTTGCCGCTCTGCTCGAAGCTGATGGTGCGCCGCACTGCGTCGCGCAGGTTGATCTGCCCATCCACCATGTTGTGCCAGGTCGGGCAGTTTGCATCCTCGAAGTCCGCCATGAAGGTGGAGGCGCCCGAATTCAGCGCGTTGATCACCATCTTGCGGTCGGTGGGGCCGGTGAGCTCGACGCGGCGGTCGAGCAGATCCTTCGGCTGCGGCGCTACGCGCCACTCCTGCTCTCTTATTTCCCGGGTGTCTCGAAGAAAATCAGGCAGCGCGCCGCGGTCGAATTCTTTTTGCCGCGCAGCGCGGCGCGCGAGCAAGTCCTGGCGCCGCGCCTCGAAATGCCGATGCAGATTCGCTATGAAATCGAGCGCTTCCCCGGTGAGGATCTCGGCGAACCCGGCGCTGACGCCACCAAGTACGCTGATGTCCCGCGAGCGAGGAACAACTCTTTGCATCGCAGCATTTTACGTGATGAAATGCGGCACTGCAAAATGAAATCGCGCGGCGTTTGGGAGTAGCCTCGCCGTCTTTTATCGGAGCTTTCCATGCCACGCCAAATTCTGATTTTCGGCGCTTCCTACGGTTCGCTGCTGGCGATCAAGCTGCTGCTCGCTGGGCATACTGTCAAGCTGGTATGCCTCCCCGCCGAGGCCGAGCTGATCAACAAGGAAGGCGCCCGCGTGCGCATGCCCGTCAAGGGTCGAGAAGGGCTGGTCGAGGTCGACTCGCGCAAGCTGCCGGGCAAGCTGTCCGCTTCGCTGCCGGCCGAGGTCAAGCCGGCGGACTACGACCTGGTAGCCCTCGCCATGCAGGAGCCGCAGTATCGTTCGCCCGGCGTGCGCGAGCTGCTCGAGGCGGTGGCCAAGGCCAGGGTTCCGTGCATGTCGATCATGAACATGCCGCCGCTGCCCTACCTCGCGCGCATTCCGGGCGTCTCCGCCGACGCATGCAGAAGCTGCTATACCGACCCCACGGTCTGGGACCGCTTCGACCCCGCGCTGATGACCCTGTGCAGCCCGGATCCGCAGGCTTTCCGCCCGCCTGAAGAAAAGCTGAACGTGCTGCAAGTCAGGCTGCCGACCAATTTCAAGTCGGCGCGCTTTCCTTCGGATGCGCACACGGCGATCCTGCGCCGGCTGGAAGCCGACATCGAAGCCGCCCGCTTCGAGAACATCGAGCTGCCGGTGAAGCTGAAGGTGCACGAGTCGGTCTTCGTGCCGCTCGCGAAGTGGGCGATGCTGATGGCGGGCAATTACCGCTGCATCACGAAGGACGGAATCCGCTCCATCAAGGAAGCCGTGCACACAGACATCGAGGCCTCGCGCTCGGTGTACAACTGGGTGGTCACGCTTTGCCAGTCTCTCGGCGCCCGAAAAGACGACCTGGTGCCGTTCGAGAAATACGCTGCCGCGGCACAGGGGCTCACCACTGCGTCTTCCGCGGCGCGGGCCTTGTTCGGCGGTGCGCCCAATATCGAGCGCGTCGACCGCCTGGTGAAAACCATCGCAGCGCAGAAGGGCACGCGGTCCGACGCCGTCGACGAGATAGTTGCCTTGGTCGATGCACGCCTGGAGGCGAATCGACGCGCCGCTGACCGGTCCGCTGGCAAGGCTGCTGTGGGACGGTAAAAGTGGTTTAGCTTTCCGGCTCGGGGTCGTCCTCGATGCCGAGCTCCTGGATTTTTCGCGTGATGGTGTTGCGCCCCATGCCGAGCAGATTCGCCGCTTCGATGCGCCGGCCGCCGGTGCGCTGCAGCGCCTTCGAGATCAGCGTGCGCTCGAACTGCCGGCCCAGATCATCAAGGATTCCCGTCTGCCCGCGCGCGAGCCGGCGCTCGGCTTCCTGCTCGAGCGCCGAGAGCCAGTCCGAGGCGACGGCGGTGGACTGATCGCGGAACTCCGCCGGGAGATCGCCCACCTCGATCACCTGGCCCGGCGCCATCACCGTCAGCCAATGGCACAGGTTTTCCAGCTGGCGGACGTTGCCGGGCAGCTCGAGCCGCGACAGGTGTTGCAGCGCCTCGTCGGCGAGCCGCTTAGGCTCGACGCCGAGCTGCTGCGCGCTAGCGGCAAGAAAATGTTTTGATAATAAA
Organism: Betaproteobacteria bacterium; assembly: GCA_005881595.1. Taxonomy (GTDB): domain Bacteria; phylum Pseudomonadota; class Gammaproteobacteria; order Burkholderiales; family SG8-39; genus SCGC-AG-212-J23. The sequence continues at coordinate 64,845 of VBBY01000002.1, forward strand.
GGTATGTCTTCCGCGCGTTCGCGCAAACTCGGCAGCCGCAGGCGAATCACGTTCAGCCGGTGAAACAGGTCCTCGCGGAACGAGCCGTCGCGCACGCGCTGCTCCAGGTTCTGGTGCGTGGCAGCGATGACGCGCACGTTCACCTTTATCTGCTGGTGGCCGCCGACGCGGTAGAACGTGCCGTCGGAGAGCACGCGCAGCAGCCGCGTCTGCAGCTCGGCCGGCATGTCGCCGATCTCGTCCAGGAACAGCGTGCCGCCCTCGGCCTGCTCGAAGCGCCCGCGCCGCTGCTGCTGCGCGCCGGTGAACGAGCCGCGCTCGTGGCCGAACAGCTCCGACTCGAGCAGGTCCTTCGGGCTCGCCGCGGTGTTGATCGCCACGAACGGCCGCGACGCGCGCGCACTGTGCCGGTGCAAGGCGCGCGCCACAAGCTCCTTTCCGGTTCCTGATTCGCCGGTGATCAGCACCGTCGCGCTCGATTGCGAAAGCCGCCCGATGGCGCGGAACACGTCCTGCATGGCAGGGGCCTGCCCCAGGATCTCGGGCGTCTCGCCCATGGGCTCTATTACTTCGGATTCCCTTCTGCTCTCGTCGAGCGCGCGGCGGATGAGCTCCACCGCCTGGTCGACGTCGAAGGGCTTGGGCAGATATTCGTAGGCGCCGCCCTGGAACGCGGCCACCGCGGAATCGAGATCCGAATAGGCGGTCATCACGATGACCGGCACCGCGGGATGCCGCTGCTTGACTGCCTGCAGCAGCTCCAGCCCCGAAAGCCCGGGCATGCGGATATCCGAGACCAGGACCTCCGGTGCACCGCCGGAGAGCGCATCGAGCGCCTCCTGCGCGGAGGAGAACGAGTTGAAGGCTATGCCTTCGCGGCTGAGCGCCTTTTCGATCACCCAGCGGATGGAGCGATCGTCGTCGACGATCCAGACCGGTTTCATGTTATCGGCAGCAGGATCCTGAATGTAGTGCGGCCCGGACGGGACTCGAACTCGATCACGCCCTGGTGATACTGGATGAACGTCTGCGCGAGCGAGAGTCCCAAGCCGCTACCGCCTTCCCTCCCGGACACCAGCGGACTGAAGATCCGGTCCTGGATCTCTTCCGGCACGCCGGGGCCGTCGTCGACCACCTGCAATTCTAGTGCCAGCTTGAAGCGCTGGCGCAGGATGGTGAGCTGGCGCACGGCACGCGTGCGAAAGACGATGTTCTTGCCGCCCGCCTGGGCCGCATTGCGCGCGATGTTGAGGACTGCCTGGATCAGCAGCTCGCGGTCACCGAACATCTCCGGCAGGCTCGGGTCGTAGTCCTGGCAAATTTCAATTCCATATTCCGATTTGACCAGGATGCGCACCCGCTCGAGTACCTCGTGGATGCCGAGCGGCTCGACGCGCGGCGCGCGATGCGGCGTGAGCATGCGGTCCATCAGCGCCTGCAGCCGGTCGGCTTCCTTGATGATCACCTGCGTGTATTCGCGCAGCTCGGGCCGCTCGAGCTCGCGCTCGAGCAGCTGCGCCGAGCCGCGCAGGCCCCCGAGCGGATTCTTGATCTCGTGCGCGAGATTGCGGATCAGCTCGCGGTTGGTCTGCTGCTCGAACAGCATGCGCTCTTCGCGCGCCTGGCGCAGCTGCCGGTCGAGCGGGCGCAGCTCGGCGAGCAACGCCAGGCCCTGCGCTTCGATGCGGGTGACGACGCACGAAAGCGGCAATCCGGTCCGGGCGTAGGTCGCGTCCTGCGCCGAGTAATCCCAGTGCGTGACGCGCGCCTCGTCGAGCGTGCGCTCGAGCTCGGCGCGCTCCGAGAAAAGGCCGAGAAAAGGCTGGCCGATCAGGCTGCGCGCGCCCGTGGCCAGCAGATTTTCAGCCGCGGGATTGGCATAGCGCACGACAAACCTGTCGTCGAGCGCCACCACCGCCGTGGCGAGCAGATCCAGGCCGGGGAACGAGGCCACCTAGCGGTTGAGGTTGCTGAGCTCTCGGCGCAGCGCTTCTACGTTTTTCTGATGGACTTCGAGGCTGTCTTTGTACGGCTGGAGCCGCTCCAGCACGCGCGCGTAATTGCGCTCGTCGCCCGAGCGCACCGATTCCTGCTCCGCCAGGTCCTGCTGCGCCTTCCCCAGAAGCTGCTGCTCGGTGGTGAGCTCCTTTTCCAGGATTTCGCGCTGGCGTTCCTTCGCGCTGGCGCGATCCGAGGCCGACTCCCTCGGGAAGCCGGCTCTGGAGCTGGAGGCCGACGGCCTCTGCACCGGGATCTGCTGGGCCGGGACTACATTGATCTCGCGCGACACAAGGTCGCACTTCTTGCCCGCCGTGTCGCGCTTGTCGCTGGTGTACAGCGACCGGCCGGTCCCATCGACGCACTTGTAGATTTCCGTGACCTGGGCGTAGGCGGGCGCGGCCAACACGCCGATTACCATCCATCCCAGCGCCCACGGGCGGTGCATGAGCTAAGTCTATCAAACAAAAAGAAAAGGGGCGGACAAACCGCCCCTTTCCTGCACCGGAAACCGTCAAGAAGAGTAATACATGTCGAATTCGACCGGGTGAGTGGTCATGCGGAAGCGGGTCAGCTCCTCTTCCTTGAGCGTGATGTAGGACTCCAGGAAATCGTCCGAGAACACGCCGCCCTTGGTCAGGAACGCGTGGTCGTCGCGCAGGCAATCGAGCGCCTGCTCGAGCGAGGCGCAGACGTGCGGCACCTTGGCGGCCTCCTCGGGCGGCAGGTCGTACATGTTCTTGTCGATCGGGTCGCCCGGGTGGATCTTGTTCTGCACGCCGTCCAGGCCCGCCAGCAGCATCGCGGCGAACGCCAGGTAGGAATTCGTGGTGGGGTCGGGGAAGCGCACTTCTACTCGTCGGCCGTTCGGGCTCGACACGTAAGGGATGCGGCATGCCGCGGAGCGGTTACGCGCCGAGTAGGCGAGGTTGATCGGCGCCTCGAAGCCCGGCACCAGCCGCTTGTACGAGTTGGTGCCCGGGTTGGTAATGGCGTTGAGCGCGTTGGCGTGCTTGATGATGCCGCCGATGTAGTAGACGGCGAAGTCCGACAGCCCGGCGTAGCCGTTGCCGGCGAATAAGTTCTTGCCGCCCTTCCATACCGACTGGTGCACGTGCATCCCCGAGCCGTTGTCGCCCACCACCGGTTTGGGCATGAAGGTCGCGGTCTTGCCGTAGGACTGCGCCACGTTCCACACCGTGTACTTGTAGATCTGCATCCAGTCGGCGCGCTGCACCAGCGGCGCAAAACGCGTGCCGATCTCGTTCTGGCCCATCGCGCCCACTTCGTGGTGATGCACCTCGACGTCGACGCCCTGCTGCTCCATCGCGAGCGCCATCGCGTTGCGGATGTCGAGCAGCGTGTCGGTCGGCGGCACCGGGAAGTAGCCGCCCTTGACCGGCGCGCGGTGGCCCATGTTGCCCGACTCGTAGTCGATGCCCGAGGACCAGGGCGCTTCTTCGGACTTGATCTTCACGAAGCAGCCCGACATGTCGACGTTCCAGGTGACGCCGTCGAAGATGAAAAACTCGGGCTCCGGGCCGAAGTACGCCACTTCGCCGAGGCCGGTCGACTTCAGGTGGGCCTCGGCGCGCTTGGCGATCGAGCGCGGGTCGCGGTCGTAGGGCTTGCCGTCCATCGGCTCGTACACGTCGCAGGTGATGTTGAGCACCGGCTCATCGGTAAACGGGTCCATGCGCGCGCTGACCGCGTCCGGCATCAGCAGCATGTCGGAGGACTGGATGCCCTTCCAGCCGGCGATCGACGAGCCGTCGAAGGCGTGGCCGAGCTCGAACTTGTCCTTGGTGAAGTGCTTGACCGGGACGGTGACGTGCTGCTCCTTGCCGCGCGTATCGGTGAAGCGGAGGTCGACGAACTTCACCTCCTTGTCCTTGATAAGCTTCAATACGTCATCGGGCGTCGTCGCCATCTGCGGTTCTCCTGGCTTGGATGGATTGCGAGTAGGTGTAGTAGGTAAGTCGGCGGTGAGCAGTTTCCATGCCTAATGTCACCGCCCGGAGCCGGGGCATTTTACCCGCCCGCGGCGCACCGTCTAGGGGCATTTTGAGGGCTCGCGCACTATAATGCGGCAGCACATGGACGACATCAAGAAAAAAGCCGCCGAGCGTGCCCGGAAAATGGGGCTGACGTACGCCGGCGCCCTGCTTCCTTCCGAAGCTCACGCGCTGATGAAGGCCGGCGCCAAGCTGGTCGACGTACGCACGAAGCCCGAGCTGCTGTACGTCGGCCACATCCCCGGGAGTATCGCCCTCGAGTGGCAGACCTATCCCGGCAGCCGGCCGAACCCCGAGTTCATCGGCGAGCTGGCAGCGGTAACGAAAAAGGACGAACCGGTCATGTTCATCTGCCGCTCAGGAGCCCGCTCGCACGGCGCTGCTGAAGCGGCCATGCAGGCCGGATGGCGCGAGACCTACAACGTGCTCGAAGGCTTCGAGGGCGACAAGGACGACCAGCAGCATCGCAACACCGTCGGCGGCTGGAGAAAAGCCGGCCTGCCCTGGGTGCAAGGCTAAGCCCTCCAGCTTACCCATCCGAAGTAAGCCGTTAACAGCACCACCGCGCCGAACACGATCCGGTACCACGCGAACGGCCGGAAGTCGTGGGTCGCGACGTAGCGGATCAGCCAGCGGATGACGACGAAAGCGGAGACGAAGGCGGCGGCGAGGCCGAGCGCGAACATCGGCAGATCCCGCGCCGCAAAGAGCGCGCGGTTTTTCCACAGGTCGTAGGCGCCTGCCGCGAGCAGGGTCGGCACGGCGAGAAAGAAGGAGAACTCGGTCGCGGCGCGGCGCGACAGGCCGAACAGCATGCCGCCGATGATCGTCGCCCCGGAGCGCGAGGTGCCGGGGATCAGGGCGAAGCACTGAGCGACGCCGACCTTGAGCGCATCGAGCCGGGTCATCGCTTCGGTGCTGTCGACCCGGGAGGGGAGCTTTTTTCTTTCGACAAGAAGAATGATCAGGCCGCCGACGATGAACGCCGAAGCCACCGGCACCGCGCTGAACAGATGCGCCTTGATGTACGCGCCGAAGGCAAGGCCGAGCACCGCGGCCGGGATGAAGGCCACGATCAGGTTCAGCCACAGCTTCGGGTCGACGCGGAAGAGGCGCGCACGGTATTCCCAGATCACCGCGACGACGGCGCCGGTCTGGATCGCGATGTCGAACACCTTGCCGCGCTCGTCGTTCGCGCCGAGGAGGTCGCTTGCCAGGATCAGGTGCCCGGTGCTCGAGATCGGCAGGAACTCGGTCAGCCCTTCGACGATGCCGAGGATCAGCGCGTCAAGAATTTCCATATGTTTTCCCAGAATGCGGGCGCGCTGTCCGTGCTATTGTGCCCGGCGCCCTGCAGTTCGATCCACTGCTTGGGTCCCCCCCAGGCCGCATACAGCCGGCGCGAATGCTCGGCGGGAATGATCCGGTCGTCCGCGGCGACAAGGCAGAGCAGCGGCACGGCGATCTTCGGCGCCCGGCCGATCGAATCGAAGCGATGCTTCAGCATCCAGTCTACCGGGAGGTACGGGTAATGGCGCTTTGCCACTTCAACCAGGCTGTCGAACGGCGCGACCAGGATCACCCCGGCCAGCGGGCGCTCTGCGGCTAGCTGCACCGCTACACCGCTGCCCAGGCTGCGGCCGAAGAGAAACACCTTGCTCGCTTTCAGCGTCCCGGTGGCGTAGTCATACCAGGCGAGCCCGTCGGAAGTGAGCGCCGCCTCGGAAGGCGAGCCCTCGCTCGAGCCGTAGCCGCGGTAGTCGATCAGCAGCCAGCCGACGCCCGGCGCGCGGCGCGGCGCCTCCTCGAGCATCCAGGAGACTTCCTCGGCGTTGCCGCCGAAGTAAAGCACCAGCGGGGATCCGCGGATGTGCCAGGCGTGCAGGCGCACGTCGGCTTGAATGAAGACGCTTTCAACGGCGGGAAAGCGCCGCGCGATCGAGTCGCGTTGCGCTTCGTGGACCGGCTTGCGGAAAAAGATCAGCGAGTCCTGCATCAGGTACATGAGCACCGGAAACCCGACGACGACGGCGCCTACGGCAATGAGCGAGGCGACCAACTAGGCGCGTCCGAGGGCATGCGCCACGGCTTCGAGGATGCGCGCGCGCGAATCGCTCTTCAGGAGCCAGTCGACGACCCCCACGCGCTGCGGCTCGCTCACGTAGGCTTCATCGCTGCGCGTGCTCGCCAGCATGATGATCGGCGTACCGCCCAGGCGCGGTTTCACCTCGGCGATCAGGGCGAGCGGGTCCTCGGCGTCGCGCAGCCTGCGGGCAAGCAGCCACACGGCGTACTTCCATCGTCCGAGCAGCTCGCGCGAGGCGCTCGCGTCAGGCGCGGCGTCGACGCGATAGCCGCCTTTCTCGAGGACCATCGAGAGGTATTCGGCAGCGACGGTATCGTGCTCGGTGAGGAGCACCCGGGGGGCCGCCTTGGCGGCGGTCTCTTCCGGCGGCATGACGGGCAGTTCGAAAAAGAACGTAGTGCCGCCGCCTTCCCGGTCCTCGAAGCCGACGCGCCCCTGCATCATTTCCACCAGCCGCTTGCAGATGGCGAGCCCCAGCCCGGTGCCGCCCTTGACGCGCGAATCGGCCGAATCGGCCTGCGCGAAGCGGCCGAAGATGCGGCCGCGAAAGGCCTCGGGAATGCCCGGCCCCCGGTCGCTCACCTCCACGCGCACCACCGCCTCCTTCTGCGCGACGGTCACGTCGACGGCGCTGTTCGGCGGCGAGAACTTGGCGGCGTTCGACAGCAGGTTGGTCATCACCTGCATCAGGCGCTTTCGGTCCGCCCGCACCACGACCTGGGGGACCTCCCCGTGCAGCGCGAGGTTGGCGCGAAAGCGGTCGGCGTAACCCTGGTTGAGCCGCAGCGACTCGCCCAACAGCGCATCGAGCAGCATGGGCTCGGGCACCAGCGTCAGCTGCCCCGACTCGATCTTCTCGATGTCCAGCACCTCGTTGATCAGGTCGAGCAGGCGCTGGCTGTTCTTCTCGGCGATCTCGACCATCTCGTCCTGCTCCTTGGAGACCTCGCCGATCGCCCCGGCGCGCAACAGCTGCAGCGAGCCGATGATCGAAGTGAGCGGCGTGCGCAGCTCGTGGCTCAAGGTGGAGGTGAACTCGCTTCGCATGCGCTCGGCCGCGCGCTGCTGGGTGATGTCGCGGCCCTGCAGGATGACCGAGATGACCCGGTGGTCGTCGTCGACGAGCGGCGTCATCGTCCACTCGCAGGCGAGCTCCAGGCCGTCGCGCCGCAGGCAGCGCTCGGCGACCACGGTGGCCGGCCGGCCCTGCGCCACGAGCTCGCCCCACCACTTGTCGGTGCTCTCGCGATCGTCCGGATTGAGCAGCATGCTGATGCAGTTTCGCCCTACCATCTCCGGCGCCGCGTAGCCGAACAGGTTCTCGGCCGCCGGATTCATGTCGAGGATCGTGGCGCGCGGGTCCACCTCGAACACCGCGATCGGCGCGCGTTCGGAAAACAGGGCGAGCTTGCGGCCGAAAGCCTGCACCTCGCGGTGCGCCTCGAGCAGGCTGTCGAGCTGCTCGCCGAGCTGCGCCTGGGTAGCGGCGTTGTCGGCCGAGAGCCGCTCGTAGGCGCTGCGCAGCCCGTAGGCACTGCTGAACGCCTTGCCGAGCTGATACGCGGTAGCGACGTTCGCGATATAGAGGAGCGGCACCGCGGCGCCGAGCAGATGAAAAAAATCCGTGCCGTACGCGAACAGCACGCCGTTGAACGGGATCATCACGCCTGCCGCGTAGAGGGCGTAAATCCACCAGACGGTCGAGAACATCGGCAGCCCGCCCGCAGTCACCAGCGCCACGACAAAGGCGATGAAGACCTGCTGATAATCGCCGCCCGGGAAGAACACCGCCGTCGCGAACCCCCAGGCGGCGCCGAGCGCCGCCGCGCCGAACGCCGCCCGCCGGATCCACGGCTGCGGATGCTCGCGCGCGTCGCCGCTGCGCTGGTAAGCGAGCGCCAGCGCCCAGTATCCCGCCGCGATGAGCAGGATTGCGGTCTGCCAGAACAGGATCAGCTCGACCGGGCTCGATGGCCACAGGAAGGCGCTCAGCAGCAGGCTCAGCACTGCGGTCGCGCCGACCGCCGGCAGGATCCTGCGATAAATGTACTCGCAGCGCTCCTTCAGCACTTCGGGCGCGTCCGCATCCTGAAGCGGCTCGAGCATGCGGTAATCTTACACAGATGAAGAAAAGCGTTCCGGTCGCTGAGTTGAAAATGGGCATGTACGTCGCGGAGCTCGACCGGCCCTGGACCGAGACGCCGTTCATGTTCCAGGGGTTCTACCTGGAGACCGACGAGCAGCTCGAGACGCTGAAGCAGTACTGCAAGACGGTATTCGTCGATCCCGATCCGCCCAAGCTGGCCGAGCCGATCGCGCTGAGGCCGCGCGCGATGCCGCGGCCGGCGGCGCGCAGCGGGGCAAGCCAGCTCGACCTGTCGCGCATCGGCAAGGTGCGCTACGTCGAGCAGGCGCCGGTGGAGCGCGAGGTAAAGCAGGCGGAGGTCGCTTATAAAAGCACTACCAAGCTCGCGAGCGAGGCGGTAGAAGCGGTGCGCGCCGGCCGCACCCTGGACGCGCCGAGCGTCGAGCAGGCGGTCAGGAGCATGACCGAGAGCGTGCTGCGCAACCCGGACGCGCTGCTCCTGTTCTCGCAATTGAAGGAGAAAGGCGACTACACGACGTCGCACGCGGTCGACAGCGCCGTGTACATGACCGCTTTCGGCCGCTTCCTGCAGTTGCCGGCCGAGGACATCAGCCTGCTCGGCTACCTGGGCCTGCTGCAGGACGTTGGCAAGACCAGGCTGCCGACCGAGCTCCTCAACAAGCGCAACCGCCTGAGCGAAGCCGAATTCGCGCAGGCGAAGCAGCACGTGCAGTACTCCGTCGAGATCCTAAGCAACACGCCTGGCCTGCCGCCTGGCCTGGGCGAGCTCGCCCTGCTCCATCACGAGCGCCAGGACGGCAGCGGCTACCCGAAGGGCCTCAAGGGCAGGGACATCGGGCTGCTCGGCTCGATCGCCGGCATCATCGACACCTTCGATGCGCTCACCGCGCGCCGGCCCTACGCCGAGCCGGTGCCGCCGTCGGCCGCGCTCAGCATGCTGTACAAGTGGCGCGGCAGCTTCTTCGATCCGGTGCTGATCGAGCAATTCATCCGCTGCATCGGCATTTTCCCGCTCGGCAGCACGGTAGAGCTCAACAGCGGCGAGATCGGCATCGTCATCGCGCAGAACCTGGAGAAACGCCTGCAGCCGCGCGTGATGGTGATCCGCGACGCGGCCGGCAACCCGCTCAAGCCGCAGAAGCTCCTCGACCTGTCGCGCGGGCTCAAGGCCCCCGACGGCGAACCTTACCGCATCCGCCGCACCCTCGAGTACGGCCGCATCCCGGTCACCGCCGACAGCCTGTTCAACGACTAATCAGGGACAGACCACGTTTTCGTCAACGGCGGAGACGATCCCTCGTTGATTGGACATGCCACGACGCGCCCGCATCATGCTCGCCGGCGTGCCCGTACATGTCATCCAACGCGGCAACAACCGGGGGGCGTGCTTCGTCAACGACGAAGACCGCAACTTTTATCTGTTCCACCTGGCGCGTGGCCTTGGCCGCTGCGGATGCCGGCTGCACGCGTATTGCTTGATGACCAATCACGTGCACTTGCTCCTGACTCCCGAAGGCGCGGAGAGCTGCGCGGTACTGATGAAGCATATGGGACAGCTGCACTCGCAATATTTCAACAAGCGCTACGGACGCACGGGGTCGCTTTGGGAAGGGCGTTTCCGTTCCTGCCTCGTCCAGTCCGAAGGATACGTGCTCGCCTGCTATCGCTATATCGAGCTTAATCCGGTGCGTGCCAGTCTGGTTATTCACCCCGGTGATTATCCGTGGTCGAGCCACCGCAATAACGCGTTGGGCGAAGCGGCGGCCCGGCTTGTCATGCCCCACTCTGAATACCTTCGGCTCGGCGAAAGCACCCAAGAGCGCCAGAAAGTGTACACAGGGCTATTTGGCTCGACTGCCGCCAACGAGCGGCTTGAGGAGGAGATAAGAGCCGCAACGAACGGTGGTTATGCGCTCGGCGACGAGTTTTTCAGGAGGACGATGGCCCGCGCGCTTGGGCGTCGTGTGGACAAGGGAAAGCCGGGAAGGCCATTGCGCGATGCGGCACCCGGAGACTCTCAAGAAGAGCTCCCGTTGCCGCCCGCGGAAAACGTGGTCTGTCCCTGATTTCAGGTTTTGGTGTAGAGCTCGCCGCCCTTCTTCACGAACTCGACGGATTTCTCCTTCATTCCCTTCTCGACGTAGTCGCGCACGTCCTGCGTGATCTTCATCGAGCAGAAGTGCGGCCCGCACATCGAGCAGAAGTGCGCGACCTTGGCGCCTTCCTGCGGCAGCGTCTCGTCGTGGAACTCCCTGGCGGTGTCCGGGTCGAGGCCGAGGTTGAACTGGTCGGCCCAGCGGAATTCGAAGCGCGCCTTGGAGAGCGCGTTGTCGCGCGCCTGCGCGCCCGGATGGCCCTTGGCGAGGTCGGCGGCGTGCGCGGCGATCTTGTACGCCATGATGCCGTCCTTAGCCGGGCGCGATGTCGGTGGCGAGCGGCCCGAGGGTGTAGAACGGCGCCTCGTCGCAGTACTTGAGCTGCAGCTCCATGTTCTCCTTGATCAGCTGCATCGGCACGTGGCCCGGGCCCTCGATCATCACCTGGCAGTCGTGCTTCCAGGCTGTTTTCGTCAATTCTCCCAAAGTACGCAATTCAGCGAGCTGGGCTTCATCATTTGCGTCATGGATGGAGCCCGGGCGCAGTCCGTCGCCGAGCGAGAAGGAGACGTCGTACGCCGCCATGATCTCGCAGATGTCCTCGAAGCGCGTATAGAGGAAGCTTTCCTCGTGGTGCGACAGGCACCACTTCGCCATGATCGAGCCGCCGCGCGACACGATGCCGGTCACGCGGTTGGCGGTGAGCGGAATGAACGGCAGGCGAACCCCGGCGTGGATGGTGAAGTAGTCGACGCCCTGCTCGGCCTGCTCGATCAGCGTGTCGCGGAATATTTCCCAGGTGAGGTCCTCCGCCTTTCCTCCTGCCGGTGGAGAGGTCCATCACCGTGTCGGCGCCCCAGCGGATCGCCCAGGTCATCTTGTCGACTTCCTCGCCGATCGACGAGGTCACCGCCGAGTTGCCGATGTTGCAGTTGATCTTCACCAGGAAGTTGCGGCCGATGACCATCGGCTCGGTCTCGGGGTGATTGATGTTCGCCGGGATGATGGCGCGCCCGCGCGCCACCTCGTCGCGCACGAACTCCGGGGTGACGAGCTTCGGGATACTGGCGCCGAACGATTCGCCGGGATGTTGCCTTTCTAGACCCGGAATCATCTTTTGATTCTCCCGGATGGCAATGAACTCCATCTCG
>VBBY01000171.1 GCA_005881595.1 Betaproteobacteria bacterium
ACCGGCTTCATCGCCTCGCGGAGTTTGGCGAGCTCGCCCGCCGACAGCTCCGTGACCTGCATGCCGTTCTTCTTGAGGTTGTCGAGCGCCTGACCTTCCTGCTCGCGCGCGGCCTGGCGCTCGACTTTTCCGGCCTCGCCCGCCGCGTCGGTGATGATCTTTCTTTCGCCGGCGCTCAGCGAATCCCAGACCTTCTTGCTGAAGATCACCGATTGCGGGTTGTACTGGTGGCGCGTCAGGGCGAGATATTTCTGCACCTCGTAGAACTTGTTCGCATTGATCACCGTCACCGGGTTCTCCTGCCCGTCGATCGCCTTCTGGTCGAGCGCCGCGTAGACCTCCGGGAAAGGCAGCGGCGTCGGATTGGCGCCGAGCGCCTTCACCCAGTCGACGTTGATCGCGTTCGGGATGACGCGCAGCTTGAGGCCGGCGATGTCGTCGACCTTGTTGATCGCGCGGCGGCTGTTGGTGATGTTGCGGAACCCGAGCTCCCAGTACGCAAGGCCGATGATGCCTTTCGCCTCCAGCTTGTCGTGCATCGACTTGCCGAAGGGGCCATCCACTACGGTGTCGGCTTCCTTGGAGCTGGCGAACATGAACGGGAAATCGTAGATGCCGAATTCCTTGACCTGCGCCGCGAGGATTCCCGAGTTCATCGACGCCATCTCGAGCGTCCCACCCTGTAGCGACGAGACGTTCGCCTGGTCGCCGCCAAGCACGCCGCCGGGAAAGAGCTGCACCTTGAGCTTGCCGCCGCCTTTCGCCGCGACGAGCTCGGCGAACTTCTCCATGCCGATCACGATCGGATGCCCTTTGGGGTTTTGCGTCGCGAACTTGAGCGTTCGCTCCTGTGCCTGCGCGGCGGCCGCGAGCGCGATCGCCACAGTGACCAACAGCCCTTTATGCAGTCTCACCCTCAATCTCCTCTTGTGTGAATTTCGCTAACCGGCGAACCACTTCGCGGGAATCGTGACGAGCGGCGGGAATACGACCATCAGAAGAAGGACCGCCGTCTCAGCCAGCATGAAGGGCCATACGCCGCGCATCACGTCCTCCATGGAAATCTTCGAGACACCTGCCACCACGTTCAGGACCACCCCGACCGGCGGCGTAATGAGACCAATGGAATTGTTGACGATGAAGAGCACGCCGAAGTAGATCGGATCGATGCCCGCCGCCTTGACGAGCGGCATCAGGACCGGGGTGAGAATGAGGATGGTCGGCGTCATGTCCATCGCGGTGCCGACGATGAGCACCAGGACCATCATCGCGAACATGAGCAGCGTCTTATTGCCCATGAAAGGCTCGAGCAGGCCGACCACCTTGCTCGGCAGGTCGGCCACTGTGATCAGCCAGGCGGACACCAGTGCCGCGGCAACGAGGAACATCACGACGCTCGTCGTCATCGCGGCGGACAGGAACACCGCGTAAAGGCGCTTCAGCGAGAGCTCGCGGTAGACGACGACCGCGACGAAAAGCGAATAGACCGCCGCGACGACGGCCGCCTCGGTCGGCGTGAAGATGCCGAATTTCAGGCCGAAGATGATGATAAACGGGAGCACCAGCGCCCATGACGCCGAGCGTAGCGCGCGCATCACATCGGCGAGCGAACTTTTCGCGGGCGGCGCGAGCTTCTCCTTGCGCACCTCCCACCACCAGGCGAACCACAGGCCGGCCGCGATGTAGATGCCGGGCATGATGCCAGCGAGAAACAGCTTCGTGATGGAGAGATTCGCCGCGACGCCGAAGATCACGAAGCCGATGCTCGGCGGGATCACCGGCCCGATGACGCCGGCAGCGGCCACGAGCCCGCCCGCCTTCTTCCTGTCATGCCCGGCCGCGACCATCATCGGGACGAGAAGCGCCGAAAGCGCAGCCGCGTCGGCCACCGCCGAGCCGGACAGCGCGGAAAGGATGCACGCCGCCACGATGGTGACATAGCCGAGCCCGCCGCGGATGTGGCCCACGAGCGCCATCGCGAGGTCGATGATGCGCTTCGACAGCCCCCCGACGTTCATGACTTCGCCCGCGAGCATGAAAAACGGCACCGCCATCAGCGGGAAACTGTCGGCGCCGTTGATCAGGTTCTGCGCGATGATCTGCGCGTCGAAAATGCTCAATTGGGCCATCAGCGCCACGCCGCAGATGATGAGCGCGTACGCGATCGGCATGCCGAGCGCCATGGCGCCCAGCAGAGCACCAAGGAAGACGGCGATGGTCATTGGCCGCGCCGCTCTTTTCGCTCCTGCTCCTGCAAGGCCTCGAGCTCGGCCTGCTCTTCGGACTCGATCACCATGACGAGCTCGTTCTCCGAGATGCGGCCGGTGATCATGCGGTAGAGGTCATAGAGCAGGATGAGCGCGACTGAAACGCTGAACACGATGCCCACGCCATACACCCACGCCACCGACAGCCCGCTCGCAGGCGCGGTGGTGCCGAGATTGATCTTCGTTTGCGCCCAGCTCCCCTGCAGGAAGAGAAGCGTCGCAAAGAGCATGAGGAGATGGCTGGCAAGCAGGCACGCTTTCTTGCCGACTGCGGGCAAGACCTTGACCAAGGAATCGACGCCGAGATGCCCGTGCTCGCGCATAGCGATCACTGCGCCGAGGAAGGTGAGGTAAACGAAGAACCAGCGCGACAACTCTTCAGAGACCGTGATCCCCGAATTGAATCCATAACGCAGGACCACGTTGCCGAAAACCAAGACCACCATCACGGCCAGGCATAGCACCACGATCAACTTCAGGACGTGGAAATACCCCTCGACGAGGCTTCGCATGGCCGCACCTCCTCCCAGGAGAAAACGTAGATTACTACGAAGTTGCGCCGCTCAGGAATGGCGGCGGTGATGTGCGATGTTGTGGATCTGCATGCCGGTGGCCGGCACCCGCTCGCAGGCCCGGAACGCCTGGAAGAGCGCCATCTCGAGCTCGGTCGCGTCCGAGGGCGGCACTTGCAGGCTGCGCCAGCGGGCCCACTGGCGCGACGAAAAAGCGCGCACCGTCGTCGCCAGCACCTCGGACCGACGCCACGGCGAGAGATCTTCCTCCAGGAGCTTCCACGCGCGCCGCAGCCAGTAATCGCGGCAGGCACGGCGCAGCGCGCCTTCCTTCCAGGGCAGCCGCAGACAGCGCTCCAGCGGAAGCGCGCCGCCATTCGCAAGGAAAGCGGCGAAGCCCTTGCTCAACCAGTCGAGATCTTCAGCGCCGATCTGACCGCTCGCGACGCGGTGCGCGCGCTCGAACTCCTCCTGCGGCAGCGCCTTTTCTTCGACACTCGCCGTGCTGGCGGCTACGCGCAGCACAGCGCCAAGCCTGTTCATCGTCTCCCCCTCTTCGCAACGAAGTTACCGTTGCGGATGCTCTCAGTCGCCTATCAAATGATAGGTTGCTCCTACAGCAGCAGCTTCAGCTCCCTTGCCCTCACGATCGCTTCTGTCCGGTTGCGGTCATCGCTCTTCCTAGCGGCGCGAACCGGGGACGTACTCGATGGCGACATGCGACGCTTCGCGCCCCGGCGAGTAGATGTCATTGATGTTCCAGTGGCCGCCGGTCGGCACCGGCTCGTTCATCATCGCGACGTCGATCACGAAGGGCTTGCCTGATCTGACCGCGCGCTCGAGGGCGGGCTTGAAGTCCTCCGCGGCGCGGATTTGCTCGCCTTGCGCGCCGTAGGCACGCGCAACGGCGGCGAAGTCCGGCGAGTACGGCTCGCCGTCCTTGCGAAAGACGCAGCCGAACGCCGTTCCGTAGTGCGCCATCTCGAGCCCGGCGATGGTGCCAAAGGCGTAGTTGTTCATGACGACCCAAACCACCGGAATGTCGGACTCGACCGCGGTGGCGAGGAACGCCGGATTCTGTCCGAAACCGCCGTCTCCGACCAGCGCCACCACGACGCGCTCGGGACATGCGAGCTTGGCGCCGAGCGCCGCCGGCGCCCCGAACCCCATGGTGGCGTAGCCGCCGGGCGTGAAAATGGTTCCCGGCGTGAGGACCGGAAACTGCTGTCCCACACCGTTCTTGTTCCAGCCCACATCGGTGGTGATCAGCGCGTCGCGCGGCAGAACCTCGCGCACTGCCGCGAGGATGCGTTCCGGCCGCATTGGATACGCCGGGTTGCGGACATGCTGGACGTTGCTCTGAGTGAAATCTTTGCGGTAGGCAGCAATCTCGCGCACCAGGTCCTCGTTCTTGCGGCCGGAGGGATAGAGTTCCTTCGCCTTGCGAACCAGGACGCGCAACGCCTGCTTGAGATCGGCCACGGCGCCGATCTCCACGGGGTAATTACGGCCGATCTCGCTCGGATCGATGTCAATGTGGATGAGCTTCGTGGGTGGCATGCTGAACGTGAAGCGCGAATCCCACGAGCTGCAATCGGCTTCCGCAAACCGGGTGCCCAGTCCGATCACGTAATCGGCCTCGCGGCATTTCTGGTTGATGAATTTTGTCCCCCAGAAGCCCGTCATGCCAAGCACCAACGGATGGTCGTCGGGCAGCGCGCCCTTCCCCATCAGGCTGTGCGCGACCGGCAGACCGAAGTGGTCGACAAGCTCCCGCAGTTCGGTGCTGGCGTCCGCCAGGATGACGCCGCCTCCGGCGTAGACCACCGGATTCTTCGCCGCGCCGATCGCCTTGATGATCCGTGCCGCGGTTTCGTCGTCGATCGACGGCCTATGCAGCGCCTTGGTGTTGTGCGAGAGCCTCGCGAACAGGCTCGGGTCGACTTCCTTGGAAAAGATGTCCATGGGCACGGATACCAGCACCGGTCCAGGCCTCCCACTCTCGGCGAGTCGGAACGCCTTCTCGATGATTTCCGGAAACAGGTCCGGCCGCTCGACGCGCCAGGCGCGCTTCACGAAAGGCCGGTAGATCTCATACTGCGAGGCGTCGGCGTGGAGATTCACTTCCTGGTGCGGATGCTTGCCGTAATAGTGGCTCGGCACGTCGCCCGCAATAACCACCATCGGGATCGAATCAAGCGCGGCGTTCGCAACGCCGGTCGCGGCGTTGGTCAGCCCCGGCCCGAGGTGGCTCAGCAGCACCGCAGTCTGGCGCTTGGCGCGCGCGTAGCCGTCGGCCATGTGCGCCGCGACTTGCTCGTGGCGCGTATTGATGAACTTGATCCGGCTGCCCGCGAGCGCTGCGAGCACGGCGATGTTGGTGTGCCCGCACAGGCCGAAAATGTGCTCGACGCCCCGCTCCTCCAGGTATTTTACGAGCTGGTGAGAAACGAGGATCTCTTTCAGGTCGCGCGCTTGGTTCATGTGGATTCCAGTCCTTCGCGTTGTGGGCGCCGGGTTTGGGGCCCGGTATATCGATAGGGAATGGCCGGGGGCATCGGACCCTTGATGCGGCCGCCTTGCTGGCTCTGCTCCCAGGCGTGGGCCAGGATGCCGACCGAGCGTGAAAGGATAAAGAGGCCCCGCCCGAGCGCCGGCGCAAAACCGAGCTCGCAATAGATCACCGCTGTCGCGCCGTCGATGTTCATCGGGATACGCGCGCCCTTGCGGCGTTCCAGCGCTTTCTCGACCGTGGTGCCGATCCTCGCGTAGCGGCCCGAAACCGCGCCTTTGCCGCGCGCCACCTCGACCAGGGCGAGCAGGCGCCCGCTGCGCGGATCGACCGGGTGGAAGCGGTGGCCGAAGCCGGGAACGATCTTGCCGCGCTCGGAGATGAAGCGTGCGAGCTCGACTTCCACGGCGTCCGCGACGCCCGCGTCCTCGGCGCGCGCGATGGCGTAGTAGAGCTCCATGCACTGCTGGCCGGCGCCGCCGTGGACGTCGTCGAGGACATTGATCGCCGAAGCCATGGCGCCGTTGATCGGCAGCCCGCAGGTAATGGCCATGCGCGAAATGGCGATCGACGGCGCCTGCGGGCCGTGGTCCACTGCCGCCACCATCGCCGCCTCGAGCAGCTTGGCGCGCTCGGCAGTGGGCAACTCGCTGCGCAACATCACCCAGATCATTTCCGGGAAGCTGAGCTTCCCAATCAGGTCCTGGATCGGGTAGCCGCCGATGCCGATTTCGCCCGGCCGAATATCGATGAGCGCCGTGGACCACCACGCCGAGGCGTCCTTCAGGAGCTGCTCGGGGCTCTTCGCGATCATATCGCTTGCGCCTGTCTGAGCTCGCCGATTTCGCTTTCCGAATAGCCGAGATCGCGCAGGATCTCGGTGGTGTGCTCGCCCAGACGAGGCGGCGGCGACGAAGCGCGCGGGTCGCCGCTCGACATCTTGAAGCCTGTGCACAGCACGCTGACGCGGCGATCCACGCCGGGAACTTCGTCGAAGACCTGCAGCAGCCGCCGATGCATGACCTGCGCGGAGTCGAGCGCCTCTGGCACGCTCAAGACCCGGCCGGCGGGTACGCCGACGCGATTCAGCAGCGCTTCCCATTCCGCAGCCGACCTGCGCTTGAGCGCGCTCTCGAGCTCCGCGGTGAGCTCGGCACGATTGCGCTTGCGGCTCTCGCGCTCGGCGAAGCGCGGGTCGCGCACCAAGTCTTCTCGCCCCACGGCTTTCGCCAGCGCCTGGAACTGCTCCTGCTTGTTGGCGGCAATATTGAGCAGGCCGGTTTGCGTCCTGAACGTGCCCGAAGGGGCGGCGGTGAAGTTGTCGTTGCCGATCGGGCGTGGTTTCTCGCCCGCAAGGAGATAGTTGGAGATGATCCATCCCATGCTCACGATTGCCGAGTCGAGCATCGAGACGTCGATGAAGCCGCCCTCTCCGCCTTTCTGTCTTCCCACCAGCGCGGCTGCGATCGCGAATGCCGCCGTGATGCCGCCGACGGCATCGGCAACCGGATAGCCGGCGCGCAAAGGCGCGCATTTTTCGTCGCCGGTCACGCTCATCATGCCCGACAGGCCCTGGATGATCTGGTCGTACGCCGGCGCGTCGCGCATCGGACCGCTCTGCCCGAAGCCCGAAATCGCGCAGTACACGAGCCGCGGATTGATCGCGCGCAACTCCGCGTAGCCCAATCCCAGCCGGTCCATCACGCCCGGTCGGAAGTTCTCGACCAGCACGTCGGCCGAGGCGACCAGGCGCCGCAGCACGGCCTTGCCGGTGTCCGATTTCAGGTTGACTGTGACGGACTTCTTGCCGCCGTTCTGGGCGAGAAAAGAGGCGCCCATGCGGCGCCGGTTGAGCGAGGCGTCGGCGCCTAATTGCCGCGCCAGATCGCCGCCATCCGGCATCTCGACTTTGATGACTTCGGCGCCGAGCAGTGCAAGCTGATAAGCGCAGAGCGGTCCGGCAAGGACGTTGGTGAGATCGAGGACGCGAATACCGGACAGCGCTTTGGTCACGGGCGCGCGCTCTAGCGGCGGATGAAAGGATTCGGGACATCGAGATCGGTGGAGATCCACACCGTCTTCGTGTGCAGGTACTCGTTGATCGCCTCGGTACCCGATTCGCGCCCGATGCCGGATTTCTTGTAGCCGCCGAAGGGCGACGTAAAGCTGGTGGCGCGGTAATTGTTGACCCAGACGGTGCCGGCCTTCAGCCTGTCGGTGAGCAGCATCGCCCGATGGAGGCTTCGGGTCCACACGGCCGCGGCGAGTCCGTAGGCGACGTCGTTTCCGATCCGGATCGCGTCCTGCTCGTCGCGGAACGGGATCACCGCAAGTACCGGGCCGAATACCTCTTCCTGCGCAATGCGCATGTCGTTGCGCACCCCGGTGAAGATGGTCGGTTCGATGAACATGCCGGCGCCGAGGTCGGGCCGCGCTTTTCCGCCGAGCACGCAGCGCGCCCCTTCGTCTTTGGCGATCTGGATGTAGCTGAGGATCTTTTCGAACTGGGGCCGGGTGGCGATCGGGCCGACTTGCGTTTCCGGGACCGCCGGATCGCCCAGCTTGGCGCTGCGCACGAATTCGACCAGCATCTCGACGAAACGGTCGTGGATGTTCTGCTGCACCAGCAGGCGGGATCCGGCCTGGCAACTCTGCCCCGATGCGGCAAAGATGCCCGAGACCACGCCCTTCACTGCCTGCGGCAGATCGGCGTCGTCGAAGACGATGTTCGGAG
>VBBY01000031.1 GCA_005881595.1 Betaproteobacteria bacterium
CGGGCGGGTTCGAACGTAGTAGACGCCGCTCAGGAAGTTATTGGGGTGGCTGTGAGCCTTGTGGGCGGCGCCCCTGGCCAGGACCGTGGCCCAGCAGCCGGTGATCTCGCAGGCCTCACAGCCGATTCGCAGGAAGCGCAGGATGCTCTTCGCTGCGTTGCCGACGCACGCAGCAAGCTGCCCGAATTCCTCGCGCCCATGCAGCGCCTGTTCCGACTGCCAGCCCTGGCCGGGCGCGAGCTTCGGCAGCTCGCGCCGCATTCCTTCAAGCGTCGCCAGGATCTTCGCGTCGATCGCGGAGCGCAGCCCGGCCTCGATCAGGAACTTCCAGACCAGGGTGGGAAACATCGGGATGACCTCCGACGCTTCTAGCCACCGCTCGCCCGCCATGCGCTAAGGCCGCGGCGCCGGCTGATCGAGGAACGCCTGCACCGCGCGGAACAGCTGCATGCGGTTCTTCTCCATGAGCACGGTATGCGTCGCCTCGCCGATCTGCACCAGCTGCTTGTAGGGCGCGTTGACGAGCTTCGGAAACAGGGCCTGCGCCATGTAGGGCGGCGTGTCCTGGTCCCATTCGCCGACCAGG
Source organism: Betaproteobacteria bacterium (assembly GCA_005881595.1). Lineage (GTDB taxonomy): Bacteria > Pseudomonadota > Gammaproteobacteria > Burkholderiales > SG8-39 > SCGC-AG-212-J23. The sequence goes on from VBBY01000031.1 coordinate 587, forward strand.
AGCAGGGTCGGCACGCGGATCGTCTCCGGCTCGTAGTACGCCTTGCCGGCGCTCCAGTATTCGCGCGTGTCCTGCTGGGTGCCGTTCGGCGCGCGCAGTTTTTTCGGGCTCTGTTTCGCGCCCCAGGGGTCCGAGCTGAAAGTCGCCGCCGCCCAGGCGTCGAACCAGCCGGGGGGAATCAGCTCGGCTTTCTTCGTCTCCGGCACCCCGGTGAGCCAGCGCGCTTTCGCCGCATCCTCCTGCACGACCCGATAGGCGCCGAGCGGCCCGCTGGTGGCGATGAGCGAGGGCGTGGTGCGTATCCATTGCGGCGCGTACAGCAGCAGCTTGTTGACCCGGTCGGGATTGCGGGTGGCGTAGGTAGCCATGATGGTGGTTCCCCACGACCAGCCGAGCAGATTGATTCTCTCTACGCCGCGGCGCTTGCGGATGAATTCGGCGGCGCTGCCGACGTCCTTCACGGCGGTGGACGTGGTGGTGAGCGGAGCATTGCGCTCGGCCGGCTGGTCCATCTCCGGGGGACGCGTGGAGCGCCCGTAGCCGCGCAGGTCGACGAGGTAGACGTCGTAGCCCTGCCGCGCGATGTACTCCATCCACGACACGCCGTTCAGCGGCAGGTCGAAGGCCGTTTCCGCCGGATACGTCGAGCCGTGCACGAACAGCACGATGCGCTCGCCGGGGAACCGCGACTCCGAGGCCGGGCGCTTGTTGCGCACGTAGAGCTCGATGCCGGGGTCGGCCGAGGCAACCATGAACTCCTCGGTGACCAGGGCTTGCTCGTGCAGCACGGTGGCGCAGCCGCCCGGCCACAACGGCAGGGCGAGGAACAGCAAAGGCGCAAGTCTCGACATGAAAGTTGCTCCCCGGCTAGCGCTCCTCGGCGTCGCGCATGTCCTGGTCCAGCAGCGCATCACGGCCTTTCGAGGTGATGGTGAAGGCGCCAGCATTCGGCCTGGCGAGGCCGAAGGCGCCAAGCTTGGCGGCGATATTCATTGGAACGCTCGGCGGGTCGCGCTTCGCGTCCGCGGCGTCCCTCAGCTGCCGCAGCCAGTCGAAATCCTCCGCCGTCAGGTCCGAATCCATGCCTATAATAATCTCCCGGATGCACATCCAAACCGTCAAGGCGGCGTACCGCCGCTACGCGCGCGTCTACGACGCGCTGTTCGGGCCCGTCCTTCAGCCCGGTCGCAAGGCGGTCGTCAAGGCGCTCGGCTGCCGGCCGGGCGAGCGCGTGCTCGAGGTCGGCGTGGGCACCGGGCTGTCGCTGCCGCTTTATCCGCCGCATACGCGCGTCACCGGCATCGACGTGTCGACAGAGATGCTCGACAAGGCGCGCGCCCGGGTGGAAAACCGCAGGCTGGCGAACGTCGAGGCGCTGCTCGAGATGAACGCCGAGGAGATGACGTTCCCCGACGCGAGCTTCGACAAGGTGGTGGCGATGTACGTGGTCTCGGTCGTGGAGCGCCCGGCGCGCCTGCTCGAGGAGCTGCACCGCGTCTGCCGGCCGCAGGGCGAGATCTTCATCGTCAATCACCTGCGTTCGGACAACCCGCTTCTCGGCGCCGTGGAAAAGAGCCTGGCGCGGTTCTCGGACAAGCTCGGATTCCGTCCCGACTTCGCGCTGCGCGACCTGGTGGATGGCTCGGAGCAGGTGTCGGAAGTGGCGCGCATCAACCTGCTGTGGAAAGTGCTGCGCCTGCGCAACGGCATCGCGCATCCGCGGCTTGCTACTTCGTGCGCACCGCGCCCATCAGGTGATCGGGCAGCCAGGTAGCGATCGTCGGGAGCACGCAGAGGATCACGATCGCGAGGAACATGCACAGCACGTAGGGAATCGTTCCCCAGATCACCTTCATGAGCGGCACGTCGGGAGCGATCGCCTTGACGATGTAGATGTTGAGGCCGACCGGCGGATGGATCAGGCCGATCTCCATGTTGATGGTCATGACGACGCCGAACCACACCGGGTCGAAGCCCGCCGCCCGGATGATCGGCAGCAGGATCGGGCTGGTCATCAGGATGATCGCCGCCGGCGGGATGAAGAAGCCGCACACCAGCAGGAACAGGTTGATCAGCGCCATCAGCACCCAGCGGTTGACGTGCATGTCGGCGATCGCCTGCGCGAGCGTCTGCGTGAGGTAGAGCGAAGTCAGCATGTAGCCGAACAGCACCGCCGCGCCGATGATCGTCAGGATCATCACCGACTCGCGCGTCGTGTCGCGCAGGATCTGCCACCAGTCGCGCGGCTGCCACATGCGGTAGATGAGCACCGCCAGAACCACGCACAGCGCCGCCCCGACGCCGGCGGCTTCCGAGGGCGTCGCCACGCCTCCATACAGCACGTACATGACGCCGACGATGATGGCGAGGAACGGCGCTACCTTCGGCACCGACTGGAATTTCTCCTTCCAGGAATAGCGGAACTCCGGCGCATGGGCGCGGAAGCCCCGGCGCCAGATGTCGAACAGCGTCCAGAGCATGAACAGGCCCGTCAGCATCAGCCCGGGAACCACGCCGGCGAGGAACAGCCGGCCGATCGAGGTCTCGGTCGCGATGCCGTAGAGGATGAAGGTGATCGAGGGCGGGATCAGGATGCCGAGCGTGCCGCCGGCGCAGATCGAGCCGGTGGCGATCTCGTCCGGATAGCCGCGCCGGCGCATCTCCGGGATGCCCATCTTGCCGATGGCGGCGCAGCACGCCGGGGATGAGCCGGTGAGCGCCGCGAACAGGGCGCAGGCGCCCAGGTTGGAGATCACCAGCCCGCCCGGCAGCCGGTACAGCCAGCGGTCGAGCGCCTCGTACAGGTCGCGTCCAGCGGGCGAGGAGCCGATCGCCGCGCCCATCATGACGAACATCGGGATCGAGACCAGGGTGAAATCGTTCAGGCCCGCATAGAAAGTCTCCGCCACCACCTGCAGCGAGCCGAATCCCTGGAAGATCAGCAGGAACACGATCGCCAGCGCGCCGAGCCCGAACGCCACCGGGGCGCCGCAAAGCAGCACGATCAGCGTCGCGGTGAGGACGATGGCGCCTTGAGTGGCAGGGCTCATGGCTCGATGCCGAACGGCGGCTCGCGCCCGCTCACGAGGCAATAAAGATCGGCGAAGTACTGCAGGCAGAGGATCGCGAGGCCGATCGGCATCGAGCTGTAGGGAATCCACAGCCGCGCGCGCCACATCGTGTCGGAGACCCAGCGGCTGTCCCAGGCCTCGAGCCAGAAACGCGCGGTCAGCGCTGCGAGGACCAGGCAGAACGCGAGCGACATGACGATCGAGGCCAGGGCGAGCCACCAGCGGCCGCGCGGCCCGAGATAGTGCGGGAGAACGTCCACGTTCACGTGCCCGCGGGTGAGCAGCACATAGGGGCTGCCGACGAACGTGGCGGCCACCAGGCTCCAGGTGACGAAGTCGGTCTGCCAGATGGTGTTCTGGTTGAGCGCGTAGCGCACGAACACCATCTCGCAGACCACCAGCACGCCGAGCCCGATCAGCGCCGCGGCGACGATGCCGCAGAGCTGCGAGACGCGGCGCATGCCGCGAACGAAGAAGTCCAAGCTACTTGACGCTCAGCGCTTCTTCGATCAGCTTCTTGCCGTTGGGGACTTCCTTGTCGAACTCGGCATACGAGCTCTCGCGCGCCACCTTGATCCACGCGTCGTACTCGGCCGGCGTGAGGGTGATGACCTCGACCTTGTGGTCCCTGAACACCTTCACCATCTCGTCGTCCAGACCTTTGGCGTTCGCGGCGAAGAACTGCTGCGACTTCCTGCCGGCCTGCAGCAGGGCGTCCTGCTGCTTCCTGTCCAGGCGCAGGAAGGTTTTCTTGGACATCAGCACCGGCTCGTACATGAACCACAGCGCGTTGTCGCCCGGCGCGGTCAGGCACTTCACCTGCTCGTAGATGCGGAACGAGACGAAGCTGCCGGAGCTGGTGTCGGTGGCGTCGGCGACGCCGGTCTGCAATGCGTTGTAGACCTCGTTCGACGGGATCGACACGATCGAGGCGCCGGCCGATTGCCACATCGAGGCGAAAGTCGGCCCGGCGGAGCGCACCTTCAGGCCCCTGATGTCCTCGGGCCTGCGGATGCAGCCTTTCTTCGAGGCGATCGCGCCGGCGAGCCAGGCGTCGGCGAGCACGACGACGCCCGCCTTGTCGATGTGCGCCTTGATCTCCTTCATGAAGGGCGAATCGTTGAGCCGCTGCGCGCGCTCGTGGCTGCGCACCAGGCCGGGCATCAGCGTGGCGCCGAAGGCGCGCACCTTGCCGCTCGCGTAATCGAGCGGGAACGACGAGAGGTCGAGCTGCCCGTTGACCAGCGCGTTCCACTGCTCGTTGGGCTTGAACAGGGACGCCCCGGGGTAGACCTGGATCTCGAGATCGACGTTGGCCGCCTTGGCGTCGCGGGCGATGATCTGCACCATCTCGTCGCGCACGTCCCCCCGTCCGCCGGGGAACTGATGCGAGGCGCGCAGCGTGGTGGGAGCGGCGAGGGCGGTCGCGCTCATTGCTGCGAATACGGCGGCCGCGACGGCTGCGGATCTAAGCGGTATCATGCTCATCCTCCTCGGGAAGTTCGCCTTATAGCGCAAGAGACCGTGCAGGTCTACCCGCAAATCACCTTCCATCGCATCAAGCGCTCGTCCTGGGTGCAGGACTACGTCGCGGAGCGGCTCCTCAAGCTCGAGCGCTACGCCGAAGGCATCACCTCCTCCCACGTCACCCTGGCGCGCGAGCAAAGCAAGCATCACAAGGGCAACCGCTACAGCGTGATGGTCGAGGTGCGGATCCCGCCTCACCATGACCTGGCGGTAAAAAAGCAGAAGGAGATCCGCCACATCCAGAGCGAGCTGGCGGCGCTGATCAACCTCGCTTTCGGCGCGATCGAGCGCCAGCTGAAGCGCACCGCGGCGCTGCGCCACTAGCGGAGCGGTTGGAGAGTCTCGAGCAGAGTGGGGATCAGCTCGCTCACCGTGGGATGGATGTGCACGGCGCGCTGGATCGTGGTGTAGGGTTTTCTCGCGTACATCATGTCGAGCAGCGAGTGGACGACCTCGTCGGCGTTGAGGCCGAGGAGGGAAGCGCCCAGCAGCTCCCTGGAGTCGGCGTCGGCCAGCACTTTCATGAAGCCCTGCGTCTCGCCCGCCTCGCGCGCCCGGCTCACGCGCGCCATCGGCATCTTGGCCGCCAGCACCCGCTTGCCGCTCTTGCGGGCCTCGCCCTCGTTCATCCCGGCGCGGCCGAGCGCCGGGTCGATGAACAGGGCGTACGCCGGGATGCGCTCCGAGATGCGGCGCCGCTCGCCGTCGAACAGGTTCGCGGCGACGATCTCGTAGTCGTTGTACGAGGTGTGCGTGAATGCGCCGCGGCCGTTCGCTTCGCCGAGCGCCCAGACGCCGGGCGCGCTGGTCCGGCATTCGTCGTCCACCTTGATGTAGCCGCGCTCGTCGCTGTCGATGCCTGACTTGTCGAGCCCCAGATCCTGGGTGTTCGGCACCCTGCCGACGGCGAGCAGCAGGTGGCTGCCCTCGGCAAGCGGAGGGCCGTCTTTGCAGGCGAGCCCGACGACGATGCGCCCGCCTTCCTTCTTCAGCTCCATGCACTCGGCGTCGATGCGCAGCTCGATGCCTTCGCGCTCCATGATGGCGCGGATCTCCTGCGCCACGTCGTCATCCTCGCGCGGCAGCAGCTTCGGCGCTTTCTCGACCACAGTGACCCGGGATCCGAAGCGCCGGTACATCTGCGCGAACTCCAGGCCGATGTAGCTGCCGCCGACGATCACCAGGTGCTCGGGGAGGAAATCGACCTCCATCATCGTGCTGTTGGTGAGAAAGGGCACCTCCCTCACGCCCGGCAGCGGCGGCACCAGCGCGCGCGCGCCGACGTCGAGAAAGATCCTGTCGGCCTGCAGCAGGCGGTGGTTCACCGACACCGTGCGCGGCGCGGTGAATGCGGCGTGTCCGTGCACCAGCGACACGTTCTTCATCCTCGCAATCCACTTGGCGAGGCCGTCGGTAGAGTGCTTGACGACACCGTCCTTGCGCTTCTTCACCGCCGGCATGTCGACGCGCACGCTGCCTGCCGAGAAGCCGTAGTCGCTGCCGCGCCGCGCGACGTGCGCCGCTCGGGCGCTCGCGATCAGCGTCTTGGTCGGGATGCAGCCGTTGTTCACGCAGGTGCCGCCGAGCAGCTTGCGCTCGATTAGAACGGTCTTGAGCCCCTCCTTGTCTAGCCGCGCGCAGAGCGCGGGCGCGGCCTGCCCGACGCCGATGACGATGGCGTCCACGCGCTCGGGGGTCATTGCGCCGTCCAGCCGCCGTCGATCGACAGCAGCGCGCCGGTGATCGACGCCGCGGCGTCGCTGGCGAGAAACACGGCGAGCTCGGCCACTTCCTCGACCGCGACGAATTTCTTCGTCGGCTGCGCGGCGAGCAGCACGTCGCGCTTGACCTGCTCCTCGGTCATGCCGCGCGCCTTCGCCGTGTCGGGGATCTGCTTTTCCACCAGCGGCGTCCAGACGTACCCGGGGCAGATCGCGTTCACCGTGATGCCGTGCTCGGCCGCCTCGAGCGCCACCGTCTTGGTGAGCCCGGCGAGGCCGTGCTTGGCGGAGACGTAGGCGGCTTTGAAAGGCGAGGCGACGAGCGCGTGGGCCGAGGCGATGTTGACGATGCGGCCCCAGCCCTTCTTCTTCATCGCTGGAAGCGCCAGCCGGGTAGTGTGGAAGGCCGCGCTCAGGTTGAGGGCGATGATGGCGTTCCACTTGTCGACCGGGAACTCCTCCACCGGCGCGACGTGCTGGATGCCGGCGTTGTTGACGAGGATGTCGACCGCGCCGAACCGGCCGATCGTCGACTTCATCATCGCCTCGATGCTGTCGGGCTTGGTCATGTCCGCGCCGTCGTAGGCGACGTTCACCTTGCAGCTATCTGTCAAGCGCGCGCGCAGGCGCTCGATCTCCGCCTTGTCGCCGAATCCGTTGAGGACGATGTTCGCCCCTTTCTTGGCGAGCGCCTCGGCGATTCCCAAGCCGATTCCGCTTGTCGAGCCGGTGACTACCGCGGTCTTTCCCTTGAGCATGGCTGCCTCGCTGGCGAGTGAAACGGGCAGTAGCATATATTGAATGGGGCCTACGACCCCGCCTGGGCCAAGATCCGCGCCGCGAACGAGTAAGATGGGCGGCCAGGAGCCAGCCATGAACGCGCCGATCCGCCACGCAGACGCCTTCCACAAGCTGATCCACGAGAACCACATGTACGGGCTGTGGGAGATCGCGAGCCAGATGACGCCGCAGCCGCGGCCCGAGGCGATCCCGCACCTGTGGAAGTGGTCGCTGCTCGAGCGCGTGGTGGAGCAGTCGTGCACCGCGGTCCCGGTGGGCGACGAGCGGCGCGCGATGCAGCTCTTCAATCCCGGCCTGAAAGATCAATGGGCCACCACCAGCACGCTGATCGCCGCGGTGCAGGTCCTGATGCCTGGCGAAGTCGCGCGCTCGCACCGGCATTCGCCGAGCGCGATCCGCTTCATCATGAAAGGCAACGGCGCCTACACCGCGGTGGAGGGAGAGAAGGTCGTGATGCGCGAAGGCGACCTGGTCCTCACCCCGAGCTGGCAATGGCACGACCACGGCAACGAGACCGGCGAGACAGTGGTGTGGATGGACGGGCTCGACGTGCCGCTCGCCAAGGCGCTCGACTGCATCTTCTTCGAGATGTACCGCGAGCGGCAGGTGCCGGCGACCAAGCCGGTGAATGGCTCCCAGGCGATGTACGGCCACGGGCGCCTCTCGCCGACCTGGATGACGCAGGTCTCGAAGATCTCGCCGCTCCTGCTTTATTCCTGGGAGCAGACCACGGAGGCGCTGCGCGCCTTGCGCGATCGCGATGGCTCTCCGTACGAGGGCGTGGCGCTCGAATACACGCATCCGCAAACCGGCGGCCCGGTGCTGCCGACCCTCGGCTGCCGGGTGCAGCTCATCCGTGCCGGAGAGAGGCTGCGGGCCCGGCGGGTCACCGGCAGCGCCGTGTTCTGCGTCGCGCAGGGAAAGGGCCGCACGGTGATCGACGGCCGGCCGTACGACTGGAGCAAGGGCGACATCCTCGCGCTGCCCTCGTGGGCGCTGCACGAGCACGCCAATACCGGAAAGGAAGACGCGATCCTGTTCTCGATCCACGACCGGCCGGTGATCGAGGCGCTCGGCTTCTACCGCGAGGAAGCGCTCGCCGAGAACGGCGGGCACCAGCATATCTCCTGAAATAACCGGAGCCACGTCATGTCGAAAACGATTTCCTTCGTCCTCAATGGAAGGCAGCGCTCGGTGCAGGTTGACGATCCGGAGATGCCGCTGCTCTACGCCTTGCGCAACGATCTCGGTCTGCACGGCCCGCGCTTCGGCTGCGGCCTCGCGCAGTGCGGCGCCTGCACGGTGCACGTCGAGGGCAAGGCAGTGCGCTCCTGCACGTTCCCGGTGGCCCAGGCGGCGGGCGCAAAGCTGCTGACCCTCGAAGGGCTCGGCACGCCCGAGAGACCGCATGCGCTGCAAAAGGCCTTCATCGAGGAGCAGGCGGTGCAGTGCGGCTACTGCATCAACGGCATGATCATGCAGGCCGCGGCGTTCCTGCAGACGAACCGGCGGCCTACCGACAGCCAGATCAAGGAGGCGCTCGCCGACAACCTGTGCCGCTGCGGCACGCACGCGCGCATCGTGCGCGCGGTGAAGCGCGCGTCCGAATCGATGGCGTGAGGAGACGACCATGCTGACTGACCAGATCTCGCGCCGCGACTTCCTGAAAACCTCGGGCGCGCTGGTGGTGACTTACGCGCTCGCGCCGAAAGCCGCGAACGCGGCCATCGACCCGAACGACCTGGGGCCGAAGACCGTCGCCGCCGATCGCGTCGACGGCTTCGTCGCCATCGACGGCAAGGGCGTGGTCACGGTGTACTCCGGAAAGGTCGACCTCGGCACCGGCACCGACACCGCGCTGACGCAGATCGCCGCCGAGGAGCTCGGCGTGCCGATGCAGCGCGTGAAGCTCGTCACGGGCGATACCCTGCTCACTCCGGATCAGGGCCCCACCTTCGGCAGCCTCACGATCCAGAACGGCGGCGTCCAGATCCGGCAGGCCTGCGCGACGGCGCGCGAGGCGCTGCTCGACCGGGCGGCGCAGAAGCTCGGCGTCTCCAGGAGCGATCTCGCGGTCCAGGACGGCTGGATTCGCGGCAACGGCAAGCGCGTCGCCTACGCCGAGCTGGTGGGAGATCGCAGGCTCGAGCTCAAGCTCGACGCGAAAGCGCCGCTCAAGGACCCTTCCGACTACACGATCGTCGGCAAGCCGGTACCGCGCCTCGACATCCCTGAGAAAGTCACCGGGCGCTTCACTTACATGCAGGACCTCAAGGTCAAGGGGATGGTCCACGCGCGCGTGGTGCGCCCGCCGGCGATGCGGGCCACGCTCGAGAACTGGAGCGACGCGCAGTGCAAGCAGATCCCCGGCTATCTCGGCGCGGTGCGCAAGGGCAGCTTCCTTGCCGTCGTGGCGCACGACGAGTGGGCCGCGATCAAGGCCGCGAGCGCGATCGAGGCGCGGTGGTCGAAGTGGGAAGGGCTGCCCGACAAGGCAAAGCTCTGGGATCACGTGCGCGCCAGCAGGGTGGCGAAGGACGAGGTGCTGCAGAATGCAGGCGACAGCGCCGCCGCGCTCGGCGCCGCGCCGAAGCTGCTCAAGGCGACCTACGACTTTGCGGTGCATACGCACGGCTCGATCGGGCCTTCGTGCGCGGTCGCGGAGTTCAAGGACGGCAAGCTCACGGCGTGGAGCGCCTCGCAGGCGACGCACCTGCTGCGCAAGCAGCTGGCGCGGATGCTCGACATGTCGGAGCTGAATATCCGCTGCCTCTATGTCGAGGGCTCGGGCTGCTACGGCCGCAACGGCCACGAGGATGCTGCCGCTGACGCAGCCCTGATCGCGAGGGAGGTCGGGCGGCCGGTGCGCGTGCAGTGGAGCCGCGCCGACGAGCACGGCTGGGACCCGAAGGGGCCGCCGACGCTGATCGACTACCGCGGCGCGCTCGACGCGAACGGCAACGTGTCCGCCTGGGAGTCCGAGGCTTTCATCCCCGAGCGGCCCGGGCAGATCGCGGTGACGCTCGTCGCGGCTGATCTCGCCAACCTGCCGAAGGAGGCATCGCACCCGGGAAACATTCACCAGGGGCTGGCGATTCCCTACGCGGTGCCGAACATCAGGGCGAGCGCGCACTGGCTCGCCGAGACGCCGTTCAGGCCGTCGTGGATCCGCACTCCCGGCCGCATGCAGAACAGCTTCGGCAACGAGTGCTTCCTCGACGAGCTCGCTGCGGCCGCCGGCGCCGATCCGTTCGAATACCGGGTGCGCAATCTGAAAGATCCGCGCGGCCTGGAATTGATGGAGAGGCTGCGCAAGCTCGCGGCGTGGACGCCGCGCACCGCGCCTGCCGGCGATGCAGGCGAGATCGCGAAGGGGCGCGGCGTGTCGTACATCAAGTACGAGCTCGTGCGCACGTACGTCGGCGTGGTGGCCGATGTCGAGGTAAACCGGCGCACCGGCAAGGTCCGCGTCGAGCGCTTCTTCGTGGCGCACGACTGCGGCCAGATCATCAACCCCGACGGGCTGCGCAACCAGATCGACGGCAACATCATCCAGACGGTGAGCCGCACGCTGATCGAGGACCTGCAGTGGAACCGGTCCGCCGTGACGAGCGTCGACTGGCAAAGCTATCCCATCCTGCGCTTCCCGGAAGTACCAGAGATCGTCATCGATCTCGTCGACCGGCCGAAGGAACGGCCGTGGGGCGCCGGCGAGCCGACCGCGGCGGTCGTGCCTTCGGCGATCGCCAACGCGGTTTACGACGCTGTCGGCGTGCGGCTGCGCTCGGTGCCGTTCACGCCGGAAAGGGTACGCGCGGCGCTGAAAGCATAAGACCTGTTTGTGTCGCGCGTGGGCGACGGAACAACCGCTTGCCCATCAATGATTTCCCGTATGGCGAGCGCCAGCCGTCGCCGCACGGAGACGTTCAATGCTGCGCGCGCCACGCGCAACTCCTTCAGCCGCATGGCTATTCCGACGCTGGCACGGTGCTTGCGCGTAGCAGGTTTTCTTTTTCCGAACCTGCAAAAATGGACACCAACACACAAGCGCAAAGTTTCCTTGTAGGCATCCGCCAGATCCTCGTTCACGGCACCATTACGCTGCTCGCGATCGTCATCGCCTTTTCCCTGCCGCCGGCGGCGCGCTACATCCTGTACGTATGGTGGCCGCGGGTGGAGACGAACACCAGCCTGCTGCTGGTGACCGAGATCGGCCTCGCTTCGGCGCTGGTGCTGCTGTTCAATCTCGGCAAGGTGGCCTGGGACAACCGGAACACGGTGGCGATGGCGCGGCTGACGGCGCTGGTCTATGCGCGCGACGCCCGCAACGACTGGCTGTCGCGCCTGCGCGAGCGCGCTCTGGCGAAGAGCCTCCCCGCCGCGCGCGACGCCTGCGTCCTCACGCTGACCGGTCACGGCACGTTCGTCGACGAGAGGAGCCCGGTGCGCGAGGTCCTCAGGTCGGCCTACGAGATCCGCGTGATGCTGGTCAACCCGGTCGGCGAAGGCGTGCGCCGGCGCGTCGAATCGCTGCCGCCGGAAGTCACGGCGCTGTCGTTCCACGGCGAGATCGAGGCCAGCATCGCGTACCTCGCGGAGCTGCGCAAGCTCGGCAAGAAGGTCACGCTCAAGTTCTACGACGAGGAGCCGTTCTGGAAGGTCGTCGTCCTCGGCGACCACGTCTGGGTGCAGCACTGCCACCACGGCTGCGAGCTCAACCAGCAGCCGGAATACGTGTTCGCGCTCCAGCACCGCGATCCGCGGCGGGGCCTGTTCGTGCCTTTCTACACCTACTTCCTCGAGCGCTGGAACGATAGCCGCCACCCCGGGTACGACTTCGACAGCAACCAGCTGGTGTACCGCGACGCCGCCGGGCACGAGACCGGGCGTGCGCCGCTGGGCGTGCCGCATAGTTCGATCGGGACCCCGGCGCGTCATGGACTCTCAACAATCGACGGTCACAATCAGGCTCGGCTTCGTGGCAATGCGTGAGGGGAGGCAATGCATGCGTAGCAGTCGGCGGGGGTTCCTGAAGTTTCTCGTAACTAGCGGCCTGGCCGGTCCGGGTTGGGCCTTTGCAGGCGCCGCCCCGGCGGCACGGGGCGAGGTGCTGGAGCTGACTGCCACGGAGGCGTTGTCGGCAATCGCTGCCGGAGATCTCCGGGCCGAGACCTACGCCGCCATCCTGCTGGGGCGGGCCCGCTCGCTCAGGAATCTCAACGTGCTGATCGCCCAGGATCCCGAGCAGGTCCTGGAAGCGGCCCGAGCCGCCGACAAGGCGCGGGCTCATGGGCATCTGCTGGGCCCGCTGCATGGATTGCCGCTGCTCATCAAGGACAACATCAACAGCGCGACGCTGCCCACCACGGCGGGAACGCCGAGCCTTATCGGCAACCGCCCGCGCGCGAACGCGCACGTCCTCGACGCCCTGCTTCGCGCCGGCGGCATTCTCTTCGGCAAGGCCAACATGCACGAGCTGGCGTTCGGCATCACCAGCAACAATGGCGCGTTCGGGCCGGTGCGCAATCCGTACGACCTGTCCAAGATCCCGGGCGGCAGCAGCGGCGGCAACGCGGCCGGAGTCGCAGCGCGGTTCGCGCCCGCCGGCATCGGCTCCGACACCGGCGGGTCCACGCGCATCCCGGCAGCCTTGTGCGGTGTCGTCGGCTTCCGGCCCACCGTCGGGCGCTATGCGGGGACCGGCACTCTCGCCGGGGTCAGGGAAGTCGTTCCCATCGCGCACACGCGCGACACTCCGGGACCGATCGCGCGTTCCGTCGCCGACGTCGCGCTGCTCGATGCCGTGATCACCGGAGAACCGCTCGCCCTGCCGCGCGCAGACCTGCGCGGGTTGCGCCTCGGCGTGGCCCGGCGCAGCTTCTTCGCGGACCTCGATCCCGAGCTTGAAGAGGTCGTCGATGAGGCTCTTCGTCGGCTTCAGGATGGCGGGGTGGTCCTGGTCGAGGTCGACATCCCGAACCTCGAGAACCTCAACGCCGGCGTGGGCTTCCCCGTGGCGTTGTTCGAGGCGGGCACCGACCTTCCTGTCTATCTCGAGGCGAACCACACCGGCGTGACGCTCGAAGAGCTGGTCGGCGCCATCGCGAGCCCGGACGTCAAGGCCATCTTCGAGCAATCGATCATTGGACCGGGGGCCATCCCGGAGTCCGTCTATCGAGAAGCGATCGAGGTGTTCCGCCCGCAGCTCCAGGCGGCCTACCAGCGCAGCTTCGACGAGCACGCGCTCGACGCGCTGGTGTTCCCGACGACGCCGCTGCCGGCGCGGCCCATCGGCCAGGACCAGACCGTGGAACTCAACGGCCGGCAGGTTTCCACGCTCCTCACCTACATCCGCCACACCGACCCCGGCTCCAACGCCGGCATTCCAGGGGTGAGCGTGCCGGTCGGAATGACCGGCGATGGCCTGCCGGTCGGCCTCGAGCTAGACGGGCCCGCGGGGAGCGACCGGCGATTGCTGGCGGTCGCGCGCGCAGTGGAAACAGTCTTCGGATTCCTGCCCGCGCCCAGGCCTGCGCGCGAGCGCTAGGTCGCGAATTTGCCTTACCGCGAGGAAACCGGCGCCACGTAGCGCGGCGCGAACTCGCGCGTGTCGCCGCTCGCGAAGGTCACCGCGATGCGGTCGTCGTACACCTCCGCGACGGTGCCGCGGCCGTACTTTGGCACGCGCACGGCGTCACCCTTCTTCAGGGGCGGCCGTGCCTTCATCCTCAGCGTGGAGGCGTACCCGTCCGCGCTGCGCTGTACGCAGTTGTCGCACGCACCGCACTCGTCGCTCTGTTCGACTTCCTCGTCGAAGTACTCGAGGATCATCTTCCAGCGGCATTGCGTGCCGCGCGCGTAGGCGGCGAGCAGCTCGACCTTGCTGCGCTTTCTCGCGAAGTAGAGCTGGACGTGGCGATCGGCGTGGTCGTAGAGCAGGGTGCAGCGGGCGTCCTTGCCGTCGCGGCCCGCGCGCCCGGCCTCCTGATAGTACGCCTCCAGGCTTCCGGGGAGCTGGTAGTGCACGACGTAGCGGATGTCCTGCCGGTCGATGCCCATGCCGAAAGCGTTGGTCGCGACCATGGTGCGCGCCCCCCCGCTCATGAAGGCATCCTGACGCTCGGCGCGCTCGCGGCCGGCGAGGCGGCCGTGGTAGAGCTGCGCCTCTTCGCCCTGCCCGGCAAGCCAGCCGTGCACCGCCTTGGCCGCCCTCACGGTGGCGCAGTACACGATCCCGGCGCCGCCGGAGCGAACCACCTCGAGCAGCGCCTGTTTCTTCTCGGCCTCGTTGGTGGTCTGCAGCACTTCGAAATACAGGTTCGGGCGGTACACCCCTGCGTTGAGGACGCGCATGCGCGGGCGTTCGAGCTGGCGCGCGATGTCCTCGATCACGTCGGGGGTCGCGGTCGCGGTGAGGGCGAGAAGCGTCGGGTCGCCGAGCGCGCGCAGCGCGGCGCCGAGCTCGCGGTAGGCGGGACGGAAATCGTTGCCCCACTGCGTGATGCAATGGGCTTCGTCGATGACGAACAGATCGATCGGATGCGCCTTCAGCTTTTCGACGAACGCCGGGTTGGCAAGCTGCTCGGGGGTGGCGAAGATGAAGTCCGTCTCGCCGCTGCGGATCCGGCGCATCGCCTCGCGCCGCTCGCGCGCGCGCAGCGCGCTGTTCACCGCGGCCGCGTCGACGCCGCGCTCCTCGAGCTTGTCGGCCTGGTCCTTCATCAGCGCGATGAGCGGCGACACTACGATCGTGGTGCCGCGCCTGTGCAGCGTCGGCAGCTGGTAGCAGAGCGACTTGCCGGCGCCGGAGGGCATGATCGCAAGCGTGTCGCGTCCCGCGAGCACGCTCTCGATCACTTCGCGCTGTCCGGGGCGCAGGCCCCGCAGGCCGAACCGGCGGCGCAGCAGGTTTTCGAGGATTTTCACTACTTCGCCAGTACCCGCATCGCGCGCTCGAGGCCCGCGAGCGTGGTGGGATACATGCGCCCGTTCATCAGCTCCTTCACGATCGCGATCGACTGCCGGTAGGACCAGATCTCCTCGGGCTCGGGATTCAGCCAGACGCACTTGGCGTACACGTCGGTGACGCGCTTGATCCACGCCGCGCCCGGCTCCTCGTTGAAGTACTCGATCGAGCCGCCCGGCTGCAGGATCTCATAGGGGCTCATCGTGGCGTCGCCGACGAAGATCACCTTGTAGTCGTGGCCGTACTTGTGCAGAAGGTCCCAAGTACGAGTGCGCTCGGCGTGCCGGCGCCGGTTGTCCTTCCAGACGAAGTCGTAAAGGCAGTTGTGGAAGTAGAAGAACTCGAGGTGCTTGAACTCGGTCTTGGCGGCCGAGAACAGCTCCGCGGCGAGCTTGATGTGATCGTCCATCGTGCCGCCGATGTCCATCAGCATCAGCACCTTGATCGCATTGCGGCGCTCCGGCCGCATGTGGATGTCGAGGTAGGCCTTTCGCGCCGTGCTGTGGATGGTATTTTCAAGATCGAACTCTTCAGGAGCGCCTTCGCGTGCGAACTTTCTTAATCTTCTCAGAGCTACCTTGATATTGCGCGTGCCGAGTTCCACAGAATCGTCGAGATTCCGGTATTCGCGCGAGTCCCAGACCTTCGCGGCGCTGCGGTTGCGCGAGCGCTCCTGGCCGATGCGCACGCCCTCGGGGTTGTAGCCGTAGGCGCCGAACGGCGAGGTGCCGGCGGTGCCGATCCACTTCGAGCCGCCCTGGTGGCGGCCCTTCTGCTCCTCGAGGCGCTGTTTCAGCGTCTGCATGAGCTTCTCCCAGCCGCCGAGCGCTTCGATCTGCTTCTTCTCCTCTTCGCTCAGCGTCAGCTCGATCTGCTTGAGCAGCCATTCGAGCGGCACCTGCGTCTCGATACCGGGGAGCGTCTCCACGCCCTGCCAGAACTCGGCGAAGGCGCGGTCGAACTTGTCGAAGTTCGCCTCGTCCTTCACCAGGGCGCAGCGCGACAGGTAATAGAACTCGTCGACCGATTGGCCGATGACCTTCTTGTCCATCGCCTCGAGCAGCGTCAGGTACTCCTTGATCGAGACCGGCAGCTTGTGCGACTTCAGCTTGAGGAAGAAATCGATCAGCAAGCCTAGTTTTCCTTGAAACCGATCGTCGACACGACCTGGCTCCACTTCGCCTGCTCGGCGGCGAGGAAGGCGGCGTAGTCCTGCGGCGTGCCAGGCGATGCGACTCCGCTCACCCTGGCGAACTGCTCGATGACCGCCGGCGAGCGCAGCGCAGTCACCGCCGCGGCGTGGATGCGCTTCTGGAGGTCCGCGGGCGTGGCGGCGGGGACGACCAGGCCGTACCAGTTGTCCGAAGTGACGCTGGGATAGCTCATCTCGGCCGTGGTCGGCACGTCGGGCAGCGACTGGGTGCGCTTCGCGCTCGTGACGGCGAGCGCCTTCAGCTTGCCGGCGCGGAGATGGCCCAGCAGCACCGGCACGTCGAAAATGCCCATTTGTACTTGCCCGCCGAGGAGATCGCTCACCGCCGGCGCGGCGCCCTTGTAAGGGACGTGCACCAGGTCGATCTTCGCCTCGGCCTTGAGCAGCTCGCCGGCGAGGTGCGTGATGCTGCCGCCGCCGGCCGAGCCGAAGTTCACTTTTCCTGGGTTGGCTTTCGCATAAGCGATCAATTCGGGAAGAGACGTCACCGGTAATGACGGGTGCACCGCGAGGACCTCGGGCACGCGAACGACGAGAGTGATGAGGCCGACGTCCTTCTTGACGTCGTACGGCAGCTTGCTGAGCGAGTAGGGCGCGATCGACAGCGTCGAGCCGCTGTTGAACCCGAGCGTGTAGCCATCGGGCGCCGACTTCAGCGCGCGGTCGACGCCGAGCACGCCGCCGACGCCGCCGATGTTCTCGATGACCACCGGCTGACCGAGCGGCTCGTGCATGCCCTGCGCGAGGCCGCGCGCGAAGATGTCGGCCGGCCCGCCCGGCGGGAACGGCACGATCATGCGCACCGGCTTGGAGGGATAGGCCTGTGCCAGCGCCAATGCAGGAACAAATAACAATGAAACAAAAAGTCTTTTCAATCGCACCGTACGGTCATCCCGCCGTCGACGACGATCTCGGCACCGGTGATGAAGCGCGCCTCGTCCGAGGCGAGAAACAGCGCCGCGTTCGCGGTGTCGCGCCCATCGCCCGCGAAGCCCAGCGGAATGCGCTTCAGGCGGGAAGCCAGGAGCGCTTCCACGTTGCCGCCGGCGCGCTGCTGCGCCAGCCGCGCCTCGACCATCGGCGTATGCAGCTGCCCGGGAACCACGGTGTTCACGCGGATGCCCTTCGAGGCGTACTGCACGGCGACCACGCGCGAGAGCTGGATCACCGCGGCCTTGGTCGCGGCATACGCAACCTGCGCGGAACCGGTCCAGCGCAGGCCGGAGGTCGAGGCGAGATTGATGATCACGCCGCCCGCCTGGCGTTCCATCACCGGCAGGACGTGCTTGCAGGCAAGGAACACGCTCTTCAGGTTGTGGTCCACCTGCGCATCCCAGAGCTCCTCGCTCATCTCGACCGGTCCGCCGGGCGCCGAGCCGCCGACGTTGTTGACCAGGATGTCGATGCGCCCCCATTCATCGAGGCAGGATTGCACCATTGCCTTGACGGAAACGCCATCGGTCACGTCACAGATATGCGTCTTGACTGCAGCTTTTTGCACGGTCTCGCGCAGGCTCGCTGCATCGCGGTCGACGGCGAAAACCTTCGCGCCTTCCTCCGCGAAGCGCACCGCCGTGGCGCGGCCGTTGCCCCAGCCCGGGCCGACCGAGCCGGCGCCGGTGATGATCGCAACGCGATCCTGAAGTCTTTTCAGCTGAATTTATAAAGACGCTGCGGGTTGTCGACGAGAAGCGCCTGCCGTTGCGCTTCGGAGGGCGCGATCTCGGCCAGCAGGTCGACCAGAACGCCGTCGTCGGGAATCGCGGCCAGGTTGGGGTGCGGCCAGTCGGTGCCCCAGAGCGTGCGGTCGCCGAATTCCTGCACCAGCTTGCGCGCGAAGGGAACGGCATCGGCGTACGGCGCGCCCTGGCGCGAAGCGCGCTCGACCCCGCACACCTTGACCCAGAAGCGCTTGTCTTCGAGGAGCGAGAGCAGGTGCTTGAACTCCGGCTGATCCAGGCCGTGCGAGGCGTCGATCCGCCCCATGTGATCGATCACCACCGGCACCGGCGAGAGCTTGAGCGCCGGCGTCATGCCGGCGATGAGGGAGCTTTCCATGTGCAGCTGCAGGTGCCAGCCGATGCCGGCCATCCGCGCCGCGAGCTTCATCACGTCGGCGATCGGCACCGCAGCGCCGAGGTGCTGCATGTAATTGAACCGCACGCCGCGAAAGCCCTGCTCGTGGAGGCGCTTCATTTCTGCGACCTCGATGCCGGGCGGCAGCAGCGCGACGCCGCGGTAGCTCCCCGGTTTGGCGGCGATCAGGTCGGCGGCGGCCGCGTTGTCGAACCCGTGCACGGCCGGCTGCACCACCACGCCGCGCTCGACCAGAAGGAAGTCGTGCAGATCGAACAGTTTTTCCTTGGGTGCGTCGGCCGGCGTGTAGGTGCGGTTCTCGGCGAACGGGAACTGCGCCTGCGGCCCGAAGACGTGAAAGTGCGCGTCGCAGGCGCCATCGGGCAGCTTGAGCTTGGGCTCGGTCGGGTTCGGGTTGTACGAGAGCGCGGGCTCGGCCATGATGCGGATTCATTGTATGGTGAAAACGCTGGCTTTACTGCTTGCGGCGGCACCGGTCCTGGGCTGGGCGCAGGACTATCCCGGCAAGCCGGTGCGCATGGTGGTCGGCTTTCCGCCGGGCGGCGGAACGGATGTCGTCGCGCGCATCCTCGCGCCGAAGCTTTCCGAACTGCTCGGCCAGCCGCTGGTGATCGAAAACCGCCCCGGCGCCACCGGCACGGCGGCCGCCGCGATGGTGGCCAAGTCGCCGCCGGACGGCTACACGATCATGATGGGACATGTATCGGTGAACGCGATCGCACCGAGCCTGTTCGCCAACCTGCAGTACGACGCGATCCGGGACTTCGCCCCGGTGGCGCTCGCCGCCTCGGTGCCGCACTTCGTGGTGGTGCATCCGTCGGTCGCGGCCGCATCTCTCAAGGAGCTGATCGCCTATCTGAAGGCGCAGGGGAGCAAGCTGACCTTTCCTTCCGCCGGAAACGGCAGCATGCCGCATCTTGCCGGCGAGATCTTCAAGAGCCTCGCCGGGGTGGAGCTGGTCCACGTCCCGTACAAGGGAAGCGGCCAGTCGATGCAGGACCTGCTTGGCGGGCAGCACGTCGTCGCGTTCGACACGATGCCGGCTTCCGCGCCGCACGTACGCTCGGGCAGGCTGCGCGCGCTCGCCGTCTCCAGCGCGGGCCGCCTGCCGGCGTTTCCGGATGTTCCGACCGCCGAAGAAGCCGGGCTGCCCGGGTACCGGATCACGACCTGGTACGGCGTGTTCGCGCCCGCCGGCACGCCTGCCGCGATCGTTCGCCGGCTGCATGCCGACACCGTGAAAGCCATGCAATCGCCTGAGACGCGCTCGAAGCTCGAGGGCATCGGCGCGGACGGCACCGTGTCGCGCTCGCCAGAGGAGTTCGCCGCGCTGGTGCGCGCGGATACGGCGCGCTACGCCAGGATCGTGAAAAGCATCGGCCTGAAGATCGACTAGCCGCCCTTCGCGCGGGTCATGAACACCAGGCGCTCGAACAGGTGCACGTCCTGCTCGTTCTTGAGCAGCGCGCCGTGCAGGGGCGGAATGATCGTCTTGCGGTCCTTCGAGCGCAGCGCCTCCGGCGCAATGTCCTCGGCGAGCAGCAGCTTCAGCCAGTCGAGGAGCTCCGAGGTGGAGGGCTTTTTCTTCAGGCCCGGGACTTCGCGCACCTCGAAGAACACTTCCATCGCCTCGCGCAGCAGCGACTTCTTCAGCGCCGGGAAATGCACCGCGACGATTCTCTCCATCGTCTCCCTGTCGGGGAAGCGGATGTAGTGGAAGAAGCAGCGCCGCAGGAACGCGTCGGGCAGCTCCTTCTCGTTGTTCGAGGTGATGAACACGATCGGGCGGTGCTTCGCCTTCACCAGCTCGCGCGTCTCGTAGACGTAGAACTCCATGCGGTCGAGCTCGCGCAGCAGGTCGTTGGGAAACTCGATGTCGGCCTTGTCGATCTCGTCGATCAGCAGCACGACCGGCGAATCCGCGGCGAAGGCCTGCCACAGCATGCCCTTGACGATGTAGTTGTGGATGTCGTGCACGCGCTCGTCGCCGAGCTGCGAGTCGCGCAGCCGGCTCACCGCGTCGTACTCGTAGAGGCCCTGCTGCGCCTTGGTGGTCGACTTGATGTGCCATTCCAGGATCGGCACGCCGAGCGACCTGGCGACCTCGAGCGCGAGCATCGTCTTGCCGGTGCCGGGCTCGCCCTTCACCAGCAGCGGCCGCTGCAGCGTGATCGCCGCGTTGACCGCGAGCGTCAGGTCATCGGTTGAAACGTACGACGGCGAGCCCTTGAAGCGCATGAGATGCTAAGCGCCCCCCGGTTTATAAATCGCCACGCCTTGGCCGGAGACCGGCGTCGCGCCCGTGTTCGCAGACGTCACTCCGATTCCCACGCCGAGGTGGTCTCCCACCGGGCCAAAGAATGCGCCCGACATTGCCGCCGCGGCCGGAGCGCTGCTGATTAAGGGAGTCGAGAATGTGCCGGCGCTACTCGCGTTGACTCCGGCGCCTCTACCGGGAACGACGAAAATCGTTCCGGACCCGGCCGAGAAGCTGAACGAGCCGTTGGCGAAGGCCCAGCTGAAGCTGCCGACCTGCACGCTCCGTGTATTGAAGTCAAGCGACAAGGTCGGATAAGTCTGGCTTGGAGAAGTCCCGCTTGAAAAACTGCCGATGTTGCTGGTCGGA
>VBBY01000032.1 GCA_005881595.1 Betaproteobacteria bacterium
CTTCCGCACCACCGATGTGACCGGGTCGGTGGAGCTGCCCAAGGGCACCGAGATGGTGATGCCGGGGGATAACGTGAAGATGGTGGTGACGCTGATCACCCCCATCGCGATGGAGCAGGGGCTGCGCTTTGCCATCCGCGAGGGCGGCAAGACCGTGGGCGCCGGCGTGGTGGCGAAAATCATTGAGTAATCGATGCAAAGCCAGCGAATCAGAATTCGACTCAAAGCGTTCGATTACCGCCTGATCGATCAGTCGGCGCTCGAGATCGTCGACACCGCGAAGCGGACGGGCGCAGTGGTGCGCGGGCCGGTGCCGCTGCCGACGCGCAAGCAGCGCTTCGACCTGCTGCGCTCGCCGCACATCGACAAGGCGTCGCGCGACCAGCTCGAGATCCGCACGCATCTCAGGCTGATGGACATCATCGACCCGACTGACAAGACCGTGGACGCGCTCATGAAGCTCGATCTGCCGGCCGGAGTCGACGTTGAGATCAAGGTTCAGTAAGGGCTCTTGAAATGCCTATAGGACTGGTCGGCCGCAAGGTCGGCATGACGCGCATCTTCACCGACGAGGGCGGCACGCAGCCGGTGACGGTGCTCGACGTCTCCGACAACCGCGTGACCCAGATCAAGAGCGCCGAAAAGGACGGCTATGCAGCGGTCCAGGTGGCGTTCGGCAAGCGGCGCGCCAGCCGCGTCAACAAGGCTATTGCCGGGCACCTCGCCAAGGCGGGCGTCGAGGCCGGCCACACGCTGCGCGAGTTCCGCGCCAGGGCGGAGGACCTCGTCAACCTGCAGGTCGGCGGCAAGATCGGCGTCGAGATCTTCAAGGTCGGCCAGAAAGTGGACGTCCAGGGCATCACGATCGGCAAGGGTTTCGCCGGCGTGATCAAGCGCCACCATTTCTCGTCCAACCGCGCCAGCCACGGCAACTCGATCTCGCATAACAAGCCCGGCTCGACCGGCCAGAACCAGAGCCCGGCGCGCGTGTTTCCCGGCAAGCGCATGGCCGGCCACCTCGGCGACGTGCGCCGCACGATCCTGAATCTGGAGATCGTCCGCGTCGACGCCGGGCGCCAGCTCCTGCTCGTCAAGGGCTCGGTGCCCGGCTCGAGCGGCCGCGACGTGCTCGTGCGGCCTGCGGTCAAGGTTTCCAAGCCAGTGGTCCAGGCCCCCAAGGCTGCGGCCCCCAAGGCTGCGGCCCCGAAAGCCGCGCCGCAGCCTGCCAAGCCCGCCACGCCGGCAGCGCAACCCGACGCGAAGAAGAGGTGAGGCGCCGTGGAACTCAAAATGGTGAACGACAAAGGCGCTGCCGGCACCTTCAACGCGCCCGACGCGCTGTTCGCGCGCGACTTCAACGAGGCGCTGGTGCACCAGATCGTGGTGGCGTTCCAGGCAAACGCGCGCCTTGGCACGCGCGCGCAGAAGGATCGCGGCGCGGTCAACCACTCCACCAAGAAGCCATGGCGGCAGAAAGGCACCGGCCGCGCCCGCGCCGGCATGACCTCCAGCCCGCTGTGGCGCGGCGGCGGCAAGATTTTTCCGAATTCGCCGGACGAGAACTTCTCGCACAAGGTGAACCGCAAGATGTACCGCGCGGGGCTCTGCTCGATCCTGTCGCAGCTGGCGCGCGAGGACCGCGTCCGGGTGGTCGACGAGTTCCGCGTCGAGCAGCCGAAGACCAAGCTGCTCGCGCAGAAGGTCAGGTCGATGGGCTTCGATGGCGTGCTGGTGATCACCGACGAGATCGACCAGAACCTGCGGCTCTCGTCGCGCAATCTGCCGAACGTCGAGGTGATCAGCGTGCGCCATGCCAATCCGGTGGCGCTGGTGCGCTTTCCCAGCGTGCTCCTGACGAAGGCCGCGCTGGCGAAGCTCGAGGAGATGCTGAAATGACGGCGACGAGGAAGTACAGCGCCGAGCGCCTGATGAGCGTCGTGCTCGCGCCGGTCGTGTCGGAGAAGAGCACCTTCGTCGCCGACAAGAACCGCCAGTACGTGTTCCGTGTCGCCGACCAGGCGACCAAGCCGCAGATCAAGGCGGCGGTCGAGCTGATGTTCAAGACCAAGGTCGACTCGGTGACCGTGTCCAACGTCAAGGGCAAGCCGCGCCGCTTCGGCCGCATCGAGGGCCGCCGGCGCAACTGGAAAAAGGCCTATGTGCGGCTCGCCGCGGGCCAGGAAATCAATTTCGCGGCGACGCAATAGGAACACGACTCGCGATGCCACTCGTAAAAGTCAAACCTACTTCGCCGGGCCGGCGCGCGCTGGTCAAGGTGGTCACGCCCGAGCTGCACAAGGGCGAGCCGTACTGGCCGCTGATGGTGAAGCAGTCGAAGACCGACGGCCGCAACATCCATGGCCGCATCACCGTGCGGCACAAGGGCGGCGGCCACAAGCAGCATTACCGCCTGGTCGACTTCAGGCGCGACAAGGACGGCATCGCGGCCCGCGTCGAGCGGCTCGAGTACGACCCCAACCGCAGCGCCCACCTGGCGCTGCTGCTTTATGCCGACGGCGAGCGTCGCTACGTGATCGCGCCGAAAGGCATCGGCGTCGGCGCGCAGCTCATGTCGGGCGCCGAGGCTCCGATCAAGGCAGGCAACGCGCTGCCGCTGCGCAATATCCCGGTCGGCACCATCGTGCACTGCGTGGAGATGATGCCTGGCAAAGGCGCGCAGATCTCGCGCTCGGCGGGCTCGCACGTCCAGGTGCTCGCCCGCGAAGGCTCGTATGCGCAGCTGCGGCTTCGCTCGGGCGAGATCCGCAAGGTGCATATCGACTGCCGGGCGACCATCGGCGAGGTCGGAAACGAGGAGCACAACCTGGAGTCGATCGGCAAGGCGGGCCGCAAGCGCTGGCGCGGCGTGCGCCCGACCGTGCGCGGCGTCGCCATGAACCCGATCGACCATCCGCACGGCGGCGGCGAGGGCCGCACCGCGGCGGCGCAGCCCCCGGTTTCGCCCTGGGGCGTGCAGAGCAAGGGCTACAAGACCCGCCGCAACAAGCGCACGCAGGTCATGATCGTCCGCGACCGGCGCCGGGCATAGGAGAGGCGCAAGATGGCACGTTCAATCAAGAAGGGTCCCTTCGTGGACCACCACCTGATGAAGAAGGTCGACGCGGCGCGCGGCTCGAACGACAAGCGGCCGATCAAGACCTGGTCGAGGCGCTCGACCATCGTCCCGGACTTCGTCGGGCTGACGATGGCCGTGCACAACGGCAAGCAGCACATCCCGGTGTACGTCACCGAGAACATGGTGGGACACAAGCTCGGCGAATTCGCGATGACGCGCATCTTCAAGAGCCACTCCGCGGTCGGCAAGCGCACCGAGGAGGCCGTCGGCGGCGAGCGCAGGCCCCCGCCGGGCACCCAGGGCCCGGCAGCGCCGGCCGCCGCACCGGCAGCGGCGCCGGCGGCGGCGCCGGCTCCCGCGGCGAAAAAGTAAGGCGCCCGGGACATGGAGACCAGAGCGATCCTGCGCGGCGTGCGCCTGTCGGCCCAGAAGGGCAGGCTGGTGGCCGACCTGATCCGCGGCAAGCCCGTCGACCAGGCGATGAGCGCGCTCGCCTTCATGCCCAAGAAAGGCGCCGGCATCATCCGCAAGGTGCTGGAATCGGCCATCGCCAACGCCGAGCACAACGACGGCGCCGACATCGATACGCTGAAAGTGAAGACGATCTTCGTCGAGCGCGGCACGTTCCTCAAGCGTTTTCAGGCGCGTGCCAAAGGTCGCGGCAACCGCGTGCTGAAACACACCTGCAACGTCTTCATCACGGTCGGGGATTAAATGGGCCAGAAAATCAATCCTATCGGTTTCCGGCTGGCGGTGAATCGCAACTGGAGCTCGCGCTGGTATGCGAACAGCCGCTCGTTCGCGCCGATGCTCGCCGAGGACATCAAGGTGCGCGACTTCCTCAAGCGCAAGCTCGCGCACGCCTCGGTCGGCCGCGTGCTGATCGAGCGGCCGGCGAAGGATGCCCGCATCACCATCTTCTCGGCACGACCGGGCGTGGTGATCGGAAAGAAGGGCGAGGAGATCGAGGCGCTCAAGGCCGAACTGCGCCGGCTGATGGGCGTCAACCAGGTGCATGTGAACATCGAGGAGATCCGCAAGCCCGAGGTCGACGCGCAGCTGATCGCCGACTCGATCGCGCAGCAGCTCGAGAAGCGCATCATGTTCCGGCGCGCCATGAAGCGCGCGATGCAGAACGCCATGCGCCTGGGCGCGCAGGGCATCAAGATCATGAGCTCGGGCCGCCTGAACGGCATCGAGATCGCCCGTACCGAGTGGTACCGGGAGGGACGCGTGCCCTTGCACACGCTGCGCGCCGACATCGACTACGGCCTGGGCGAAGCCAAGACCAGCTTCGGCGTGATCGGCATCAAGGTGTGGGTCTACAAGGGCGAAATCATGCCGAAGGGCGAGGTCCAGGCGGTATTGCCGTCGGCCGCGCCGGCGGCGCAGCCCGAAACGCCCGCGGAGCCGAGGCGGGCCAAGAAGCCGGTGCCCAAGCCGGGCGCAAGGCGCCCCTCCGGCAGGCCGAGGCCCGAGGGCGAGCGCAAGGCGGCGAAGAAGCCCGACGCCCCCGCGCCGAAGACCACGGTGAAGCGGCCCAAGAAAGTATTGAAGGACGAAGGCGGAGGAACCAAGGAATAGTCATGCTGCAACCGGCAAGAACCAAATATCGCAAGCAGCAGAAAGGCCGCAATACCGGGGTCGCGACCCGCGGCACCAAGGTCGCGTTCGGCGAGTTCGGCCTCAAGGCGACCACCCGCGGCCGGTTGACGGCGAGGCAGCTGGAAGCTGCCCGCCGGGCGATGTCGCGCCACATCAAGCGCGGCGGCCGCATCTGGATCCGCGTGTTCCCGGACAAGCCGGTCTCGCAGAAGCCTGCCGAAGTCCGCATGGGCAACGGCAAGGGCAACCCGGAGTTCTTCGTCTCCGAGATCCAGCCGGGCAAGATCATCTATGAGATGGACGGCGTCACCGAGGCGCTCGCCAAGGAGGCCTTCGCGCTCGCTGCGGCGAAGCTGCCGTTCCGCACCATCGTCGTGCAGCGCACGCTGGGGTAAGGCATGAATGCGACCGAACTTCGCGCCAAGAGCGGCGAGGAGCTGCAGAAGGAGCTCGAGGGCCTGCTGCGGGCGCAATTTGGACTTCGCATGCAGCTCGCCACCCAGCAGCTGACCAACACCAGCCAGTTGAAGAAGGTCCGCCGCGACATCGCGCGCGTGCGTACCCTGATGAGGGAGAAGGCGGCGAAATGACCGAGCAAGCTTCCACGCCCAAGAACCAGCGCAAGCTGGTGGGCCGGGTGACCAGCAACAAGATGCAGAAGACGGTGGTGGTGCGGGTGGAACGCCGTGTGCGCGACGCGATGATGGGCAAGACGATCACGCGCTCGCGCAAGTACCACGCGCATGTCGAGTCGGGCGAGTTCGGCGATGGCGACCTGGTCGAGATCGCCGAGTGCCGGCCGATCTCGAGAACCAAGTCGTGGCGCGTCACGAGGCTTGTGGAGAAGTCCAAAGCCGTTTAGAATCCGCGCCTTTTCCCGTCCCTTCGGGGTCCAAAACTGCGCCGGCTGCGGCGCAAGTTGGATTGGAGAGCCAAGCAATGATTCAGATGGAGTCGATCCTGGACGTCGCCGACAACACGGGCGCGCGGGCGGTCATCTGCATCAAGGTGCTCGGCGGCTCCAAGCGCCGCTACGCCTCGATCGGCGACGTGATCAAGGTGAGCGTCAAGGACGCCGCGCCGCGCGGGCGGGTGAAGAAGGGCGAGATCTATCACGCGGTGGTGGTGCGTACGGCGAGGGGCGTGCGCCGCTCCGACGGCTCGCTGATCCGCTTCGATCGCAACGCTGCGGTGCTGCTGACCCCAAAGATGGAGCCGATCGGCACGCGCATTTTCGGTCCGGTCACGAGAGAGCTGCGCACCGAGCGTTTCATGAAAATCGTATCGCTTGCACCCGAGGTCCTGTGATGCAGCGGATCAAGAAAGGCGACGAGGTGGTGGTAATCTCCGGGCGCGACAAGGGCAAGCGCGGCACCGTGCTGCGCCGCGTCGACGCCGAGCACCTGGTGATCGAGGGCGTCAACCGCGTCAAGAAGCACCAGCGCCCCAACCCGATGAAGGGCGTCACCGGCGGCATCGTCGACAAGGACCTGCCGATCCACATTTCCAACATCGCGCTGTTCAACCCGGCGACCAAGAAGGCCGACCGCGCGGGCATCAAGCTGCTCAGCGACGGCCGCAAGGTGCGGGTGTTCAAGGCGAACGGCGAGCAGGTGGACGTGTAAGCCATGGCCAAGGACGAAAAGCCCAGGCAGGAACAGAAGCCGGCGCAGGCGCAGAAGCCGGCGCCGAAGAAAGAGGCCGCGGCAAAAAAAGAAGCTGCACCCAAGTCCGACGCGCCGCAGTTGCCGGCACCGCCGGCCCGCCTCGCGATCTACTACCGCGAGAAAGTGGTGCCGGAGCTGATGCAGAAGTTCGCCTACAAGACCGTGATGCAGGTGCCGCGCCTGCACAAGATCACGCTCAACATGGGCGTGGGCGAGACCACGACCGACAAGAAGACGCTCGACAACGCCCTCGCCGACATGACCAGGATCGCGGGGCAGAAGCCGGTGGTCACCAAGGCGCGCAGGTCGATCGCGAACTTCAAGGTTCGCGCCGGCTTTCCCGTCGGCTGCATGGTGACGCTGCGCGGCGCGAGGATGTACGAGTTCTTCGACCGCCTGGTGAACATCGCCATGCCGCGCATCCGCGATTTCCGCGGCGTGTCGAACCGCGCTTTTGACGGCCGGGGCAACTACAGCCTCGGTTTCAAGGAGCAGATCATCTTCCCGGAGATCGATTACGACAAGATCGACACGCTGCGCGGGATGAACATCGCGATTACCACCACGGCGAAGACGGACGACGAGGCGCGCGCGCTGCTCGCCGCGTTCCGTTTCCCGTTCAAGCACTGAAGGACCCAGGCATGGCCAAGCTCGCACTCAAGCTCCGCGACCAGAAGCGCCGCAGGACCGTCGAGAAGTTCAAGGCGCGGCGCGCCGCTCTGCTCGAGGTGATCCACGACTCGCGCGCCACCGACGAGGCCAAGGACGCGGCCCGCGACAAGCTGCAGAAGCTGCCTCGCGACGCCTCCCCGGTGCGCCTGCGCAACCGCTGCGCGCTGACCGGCAGGCCGCGTGGCGTGTACCGCAAGTTCGGCCTGGGGCGCAACAAGCTGCGCGACCTGGCGCTGCGCGGCGAAGTACCAGGCGTGATCAAGGCAAGTTGGTAGAAATGAGGGTAAGGAGACATCGATGAGCATGAGCGACCCGATCGCGGACATGCTGATCCGCATCCGCAACGCCCAGCTGGTGCGGCACGTGGAAGTCGTGATGCCCGCCTCCAAGCTCAAGGCGTCGATCGCCCAGGTGCTGAAGCAGGAAGGCTACATCGAGGATTTCGCCCTGCGCGACAACGGCGTCAAAAAGGAGCTGGCGATCGCGCTCAAGTACTACGCCGGCCGGCCGGTCATCGAGCGCCTCGAGCGCGTGTCGAAGCCCGGGCTGCGCGTCTACAAGGGACGCAACGACATCCCGCGCGTGATGAACGGGCTCGGCGTGGCGATCCTTTCCACGTCGCGGGGCGTGATGACCGACCGCAAGGCGCGCGCCGACGGCGTCGGCGGTGAAGTGCTTTGCATCGTTGCATAGGGACGGCCATGTCGCGCATCGCAAGAATCCCGATCGACCTGCCAAAGGGCGTCGAGGTGAGCATCGCCTCCGGCCAGATCTCGGTGAAAGGCCCGCTCGGCACCATCGAGCGCGCCGCCGATCCGAACGTCGCGGTCGAAACGAACGGCGCCCAGCTGCAGTGCAAGGCGCTGGGCAACTCGCGCCATGCCAACGCCATGTCGGGCACCATGCGCGCGCTGGTCGCGAACATGGTCGCCGGCGTGACCAAGGGCTTCGAGAAGCGCCTGGCGCTGGTCGGCGTCGGATTCCGCGCGCAGGCGCAGGGCGACAAGCTCAATTTGTCGCTCGGCTTCTCGCACCCGGTGGTGCAGCAGATGCCCAAGGGCATCAAGGTGGCGACGCCGACGCAGACCGAGATCGTCATCACCGGCGTCGACAAGCAGCTGGTGGGCCAGGTCGCCGCCGAGGTTCGCGCGCAGCGCGCGCCCGAGCCCTACAAGGGCAAGGGAGTGCGCTACAGCGGCGAGATCATCATCTTGAAAGAGACCAAGAAGAAGTAACGGGGCAAGCCATGATCGACAAGAACCTCGCGCGACTGCGGCGCGCTCGCCAGACCCGGCTCCGGATCCGCGCCGTCGGGGCGGTGCGTCTCACCGTGCATCGCACCAACGGGCACATCTATGCCCAGCTCACGTCCGCTGCGGGCGACAAGGTCATTGCGAGCGCCTCCACGCTGGAGAAGGACGTCCGGTCCCAGGTGAAGAACGGCGGCAACCGCAAGGCCGCCGAGATCGTCGGCCAGCGCATCGCCGTCAAGGGGAAGGAAAAGGGGATCGAGAAGGTTGCTTTCGACCGCGCCGGCTATAAATACCATGGACGCGTGAAGGCGCTCGCTGAGGCGGCGCGCGCCTCCGGACTTAAATTCTAGAGGGCAGGTTCCAGGACTCTTATGGCGAAAATCCAGCCACGGATGCAGCAGTCGGAAGAGCGCGGCGACGGCCTGCGCGAGAAGATGGTCGCGGTCAACCGCGTCACCAAGGTGGTGAAGGGCGGCCGGGTACTAGGCTTCGCCGCGCTCACCGTGGTCGGCGACGGCGACGGCGGCATCGGCATGGGCAAGGGCAAGGCGCGCGAGGTGCCGGTGGCCGTGCAGAAGGCGATGGAGGAGGCGCGGCGCAAGCTCTTCAAGGTAAAGCTGAAGAACGGCACGCTGCATCACGCCGTGACCGGGCGCTGGGGCGCGGCGCGGGTCCTGATGCAGCCGGCTCACGAGGGCACGGGCATCATCGCCGGCGGGCCGATGCGCGCCGTGTTCGAGGTGATGGGCGTCACCAACGTCCTCGCCAAGTGCTTCGGCTCGACCAACCCCTACAACGTGGTGCGCGCCACGCTGAACGGCCTGCAGGCGATGAGCACGCCCGCGGAGATCGCGGCGCGCCGCGGCAAGAAGGTCGAGGAAATCCTCGGTGAATAAGCTCAAGGTGCGCCTGGTGAAGGGGCTTGCCGGCATCAAGCAGCGCCACCGCGACACGGTGCGCGGGCTCGGGCTGAAGAAGATCAACCAGACGGTCGAGCTCGCCGATACCCCGGCGGTGCGCGGCATGATCAACCGCGTCAATTACCTCGTGCGTATCGACGACTGAGCCCATGAGACTGAACTCCCTGAAGCCCGCACCGGGCTCGAAGAAGGACCGGCATCGCGTCGGCCGCGGCGGCGGCTCGGGCTGGGGCAAGACCGCGGGCCGCGGGCACAAGGGGCAGAAGGCCCGCTCGGGCGGGTTCCACAAGCTCGGCTTCGAGGGCGGCCAGATGCCGCTGCATCGCCGCCTGCCCAAGCGCGGCTTCAATTCCCTCACGCGCGGCGACGTCGCCGAAGTACGGCTCGGCGCGCTCGAAACGATGCAGGCGACCGACATCGACCTGGCGGCGCTCAAGTCCGAAGGCATCGTCTCGCACCAGGCGCTCGCCGCGAAGGTGATCCTCTCCGGCAAGCTCTCGCGCAAGATCGTTCTCAAGGAAGTGAAGGCGACGAAGGGCGCGCGCTCGATGATCGAGGCCGCCGGCGGCAAGGTCGAGTTCACCGAGAAGAAACCTGAAGAGACCCCGAAGGCCTGATGGCCAACGCGCTGCCCAACGTCGGCAAGGCCTCGCGCTACGGCGACCTGAAACGCCGGCTGCTGTTCCTGCTCGCCGCGCTCGTCGTGTTCCGCGTCGGCGCGCACATCCCGGTGCCGGGGATCGACCCGCACGTGCTCGGCGACCTGTTCAAGGACCAGCAGGGCGGCATCCTCGGCATGTTCAACATGTTCTCGGGCGGCGCCTTGCGGCGCTTCACGATTTTCGCGCTCGGCATCATGCCGTACATCTCGGCCTCGATCATCATGCAGCTGATGACGGCGGTCAACCCGCAGCTCGACCAGCTGCGCAAGGAGGGCGAGACCGGCCGCCGCAAGATCACGCAGTACACGCGCTACGCCACGGTGTTCCTCGCCCTGTTCCAGGCGACCGGCATCTCGATCGCGCTCGAGTCGCAGGCGGGGCTGGTGCTCGATCCGGGGCTGATGTTCCGCATCACCACGGTGACCACCCTGGTGACGGGCACCATGTTCCTGATGTGGCTCGGCGAGCAGATCACCGAGCGCGGCCTCGGCAACGGCATCTCGATCATCATCTTCGCCGGCATCGCGGCCGGCTTGCCGAACGCGGTGGCGGGCACGCTGGAGCTGGTGCGCACCGGCGCCATGCATCCGCTGACCGCGCTGCTCATCGCGGTCGCCGTCATCGCGGTGACCGCTTTCGTGTGCTTCGTCGAGCGCGGCCAGCGCAAGATTCTCGTCAATTACGCCAAGCGCCAGGTCGGCAACCGCGTCTACGGCGGCCAGAGCTCGCACCTGCCGTTCAAGCTCAACATGTCGGGCGTGATCCCGCCGATCTTCGCCAGCTCGCTGATCCTGTTCCCGGCAACGCTGCTCGGCTGGTTCGGCTCCGCCGAAGGGATGATCTGGCTGCGCGACATCGCCGGCACCCTCACTCCCGGGCAGCCGATCTACGTGCTGCTGTACGCGGCGCTGATCGTGTTCTTCTGCTTCTTCTACACCGCGCTGCAGTACAACCCCAAGGAGACGGCGGACAACCTGAAGAAATCCGGCGCCTTCGTCCCCGGCATCCGGCCGGGAGAGCAGACGGCGCGCTACCTGGAGAAAATCCTCACCCGTCTGACGCTAGGCGGCGCGATTTACGTGACCCTGGTGTGCCTGCTGCCGGAATTCCTGATCCTGAGGTGGAACGTGCCGTTCTACTTCGGCGGCACGTCGCTGCTGATCATCGTGGTCGTGACGATGGACTTCATGGCGCAGGTGCAGGCCTACATCATGACTCACCAGTACGAGAGCCTGCTGCGCAAGGCCAACTTCAAGGGCGGGTTGCCGGCGCGCTGAGGCCATGGCCAAGGAAGATGTCATCGAGATGCAAGGCGAAGTGCTGGAGAACCTGCCGAATGCGACGTTCCGCGTCAAGCTCGAAAACGGGCACACGATCCACGCCTTCATCTCCGGAAAGATGCGCATGAACTACATCCGCATTCTTCCCGGGGACAAGGTGACCGTGCAGATGACGCCCTATGACCTCACCAAGGGCCGCATCACGTTCCGCGCGAAATAAGGAGACTCACCATGAAAGTAATGGCCTCAGTCAAGAAAATCTGCCGCAAGTG
The DNA here is from genome assembly GCA_005881595.1 of Betaproteobacteria bacterium. Taxonomy (GTDB): domain Bacteria; phylum Pseudomonadota; class Gammaproteobacteria; order Burkholderiales; family SG8-39; genus SCGC-AG-212-J23. The sequence continues at coordinate 11,408 of VBBY01000032.1, forward strand.
CAAGATCGTGCGCCGCAAGGGCGTGGTGCGCGTGATTTGCTCGGAGCCTCGCCACAAGCAACGCCAAGGTTGATAACGTCTTGTTCAAACTGATATAATTTCAGGTTTCGCCCATGGCACGCATAGCAGGCATCAACATCCCGAACCATCAGCACGCCGAGATCGCGCTGACGGCGATCTTCGGCATCGGCCGCGCCCGCGCGCAGGCGATCTGCGTCGCCGCCGGCGTGCAGGGCACGCGCAAGATCAAGGACCTCACCGACGGCGAGCTCGAGAAGATCCGCGAAAACGTCGCCCGCTTCACGGTCGAAGGCGACCTGCGCCGCGAGGTCTCGATGTCGATCAAGCGCCTGATGGACCTGGGCTGCTACCGCGGCGTGCGCCATCGGAAGGGGCTGCCGGTGCGCGGCCAGCGCACGCGCACTAACGCTCGCACCCGCAAGGGCCCGCGCAAGGCCGCCATCAAGATGAACGTGCCGGTCGGCAAGGTCGCTTAACCCAGGAACCCATTCCAGGAAAACTCATGGCGAGCAGGAACGCACCGACGCGGCAGGAGCTTCAGCAGACGGCGTCTGCGCGCGCGCGCAAAAAGGTCAAGAAAAACGTCGCCGAGGGCATCGCGCACGTGCACGCGTCGTTCAACAACACCATCGTCACCATCACCGACCGGCAGGGCAACACTCTTTCCTGGGCGACCTCGGGGAACGCCGGGTTCAAGGGATCGCGCAAGTCGACGCCGTTCGCGGCGCAGGTCGCGGCCGAGCGCGCCGGGCGCGCGGCGCAGGAATGCGGCGTGAAGAACATCGAGGTCCGCATCAAGGGCCCCGGCCCGGGGCGCGAATCGGCGGTGCGGGCGCTCAATGCGGTCGGGCTGAAGATTTCCAGCATCGCCGACGTGACCCCGGTTCCGCACAACGGTTGCCGTCCGCCGAAGCGCCGGCGCGTCTAACCAGGAGACAGCATGGCAAGAATCCTCGACGCCAAGTGCCGCCAGTGCCGCAGGGAAGGCGAGAAGCTGTTCCTGAAGGGCGAGAAGTGCTTCACCGACAAATGCGCCATCGAACGGCGCGCCTACGCCCCGGGCCAGCACGGCCAGAAGAGCGGCGCGCGGCTCTCCGACTACGGCAAGCAGCTGCGCGAGAAGCAGAAGCTGCGCCGCATCTACGGCGTGCTCGAGCGCCAGTTCCGCAAGACCTACGCCGAGGCTGCGCGCTCCAAGGGCGTGACCGGCGAGAGGCTGCTGCAGCTCCTCGAATCGCGCCTCGACACGGTGGCCTATCGCATGGGCTTCGGCGCTTCGCGCACCGAGGCGCGCCAGGTGGTGCGCCATAACGGCATCCTGGTGAACGGCAAGCGCGTCAACATCCCGTCTTTCCAGGTGAGTCCCGGCGACGTAGTGGAAGTGGCCGGCAAGGCGAAGGAGCAGCTGCGCATCAAGGCCGCCGCCGAGGCGGCGGAGTCGCGCGGCATCCCCGAGTGGCTGCAAGTCGATTCGAAGGGGCTGAAGGGCACGTTCAAGGCCATGCCCGGCCGCGCCGATCTGCCGTCCACGATCAACGAAAGCCTCATCATCGAGCTGTACTCGAAGTAAGCAAACAGGACCGAACATGCCCCAATCGGGATTCCTCAAGCCGCGTATTGTCGACGTCCAGAACCTCTCGCCGAACCACGCCCGGGTGACCATGGAGCCGTTCGAGCGCGGCTATGGCCACACGCTCGGCAACGCCCTGCGCCGCGTTCTGCTGTCCTCGATGCCCGGCCACGCGCCGACCGAGGTGCAGATCGCGGGCGTGGTGCACGAGTACTCCACGCTGGACGGCGTGCGCGAGGACGTCGTCGACATCCTCCTCAACCTCAAGGGCGTGGTGTTCCGCCTGCACAACCGCGCCGAGGCGATCCTGTCGCTCAAGAAAAAGGGCGACGGGCCGGTCACGGCGGCGGACATCGAGCCTGCGCACGATGTCGAGATCGTCAACCCCGATCACGTCGTCGCGCACCTCGCCTCCGGCGGCAAGCTCGAGATGCAGATCAAGGTGGAATCCGGCCGCGGCTACTTGCCGGGCAACATGCGCTATCTGCCCGAGGAAACCAAGGGCATCGGCCGCGTCATCCTCGACGCGTCCTTCAGCCCGGTGCGCCGGGTGTCGTACGCGGTCGAGTCGGCGCGCGTCGAGCAGCGTACCGACCTCGACAAGCTGATCATGGACATCGAGACCAACGGCGCCATCGAGCCGGAGGAGGCGATCCGCTACGCCGCGCGCGTGCTGGTCGACCAGCTCTCGGTGTTCGCGCAGCTGGAAGGCACTGCGATGCCGACCGAGCAGCCGAAGTCCCCGGCGGTCGACCCGATCCTGCTGCGCCCGGTGGACGACCTCGAGCTCACCGTGCGCTCGGCCAACTGCCTCAAGGCCGAGAACATCTACTACATCGGCGACTTGATCCAGCGCACCGAGACCGAGCTCCTCAAGACGCCGAACCTCGGGCGCAAGTCGCTCAACGAGATCAAGGAAGTGCTCGCCTCGCGCGGCCTGACCCTGGGGATGAAGCTGGAGAACTGGCCGCCGGCCGGCCTGGAGCACAGGACTTAGCGATGCGTCACGGACACGGGCTGCGCAAGCTCAACCGCACGACGGGCCACCGCCTGGCGATGCTTCGCAACATGACGGTATCGCTGCTGCGCCACGAGGAGATCACCACCACGCTGCCCAAGGCGAAGGAGCTGCGACGCGTGGTCGAGCCGATGATCACCCTCGGCAAGAAGCCCTCGCTCGCCAACCGCCGCCTCGCGTTCGACCGCCTGCGCGACCGCGGCATCGTCGAGAAGCTGTTTGGCGACCTCGGCCCGCGCTACGCCAAGCGCAACGGCGGCTACCTGCGGATCCTGAAGACCGGCTTCCGCAAGGGCGACAACGCTCCGCTCGCGCTGGTGACGCTCATGGACCGGGTCGAGGAGGCCGCGGCCGCGCCTGCAGACGAGAGTAAAACGCCCGCGAAGAAGACCGAGAAGAAAGAAGCGGCCAAAGCCGCCTGATCGTCCTCTCACCGACTTCGGCTCGCGCGATCTCTACGTAGGGTAGGTCAAGGCGGTTCTCGCCGCGCTCGCCGAAGAAGCCGTATCTGTCGTTCTTCGCCAGCCGGTCCTTCGCGTCGCCGCCTTTCCGGATGTGGTACCCTGGTTTTTCACCGTGCTCGTGAAGACCCCGCCGGCGTAGGAAAGCGCGGTGACGATGACGTCGGGGAGAGCAGGACCTGTATTGTTGACCGTTACGCTCACTCCTGCGCTGGTCGTCGTGTTCCCCGCTGCATCTCGAGCGACTGCGGTAAGCGTGTGGAGGCCGTTGGTGGCGGTCGTGCTGTTCCAGGCGACAGAGTAGGGAAAGGTGGTGTCTTCAGCGCCGAGGTTGGTGGTGCCGTCGAGCTTGAACTGCACGCCTGCTACTCCCACGTTATCGGCGGCGGTCGCCGAGACTGTGACCGCTGCACCCGAGACGGTGGCGCCGCTGGCCGGGGTGGTGATCGAAACCGTCGGCGGGGTCGCATCCGGGAGCAGCGCGGCCAGAGCCTGGGCCACGCGAATCCGCGGCTTGGTCACGCTGCCACCGGGCCGTGCGTCGGTGAGCAACACCCCCGTGGACTGCAGCGCCGAGAGCGTCTGGGTCACCGTCGCTCCCGGTCCCGCCTGCTTGAGAATGGCCCAGGCGCCGGCCACGTGTGGCGTAGCCATCGAGGTGCCGCTGGCAGTGCCGAAGCCGCCTCCGGTGACCGAGGAGGTGATCGAGCTGCCGGGGGCGAACAGCGAAAGGATCGGCGCGACGTTGGAGAAAGAGGAGACGATGTCGCTCTTCGTGGTCGAGCCGACACTGATCGCTGTAGAGATGCACGCCGGCGAGCTGATCGCGTTCGTCGCGCCGTCGTTGCCGGAGGCGATCACGGTGGCGATCCCCGCTGCCCGGAGATTGTCGATGATGGGCTTGTAAGGCTCGCCGTCGCAGTAGCTGCTGAAAAGTCCGCCGCCCAGGCTGAGGTTGGCCGACGCGAAGGTCCGGCTGGCCCGCAGCGCATAAACGCGCTCGAGCCCGGCGATGATGTCGGAGCTCCAGGCCATGATGCAGGGGGCGCCACCGCCGCAGTCGTTGGGATTGTCGAAGCGTGAAAAGACCTGGACGGCCATCAGCTGGGCGCCCCGCGCGATGCCCGAGAACGACTGGCCGGTGCCCGCACCGTTGCCGGCAGCGATTCCGGCCACGTGAGTGCCGTGCCAGCAATCACCGAAGCCGCACGGCGCGGCCGCGCCGGTGCCGAGCTGGGTGTCCTGCCCATTGGGGCAGAGGGAGACGCTCTGGCCGGAGAACGTCGTCGAGTAGCACGCCTCCTCCACGACCTTGCCGGCCAAGAAGGGATGCGCGCTCTCCACGCCGGTGTCGAGGACGGCCACGACGGTCCCGGTGCCATCGTAACCCTCGCTCCATGCCTGATCGGCCTGCACGAGCGGCCCGCTCTGCGGCAGCGTTGGAGCCAGCCGCTCGTCCGTCAGGACACGGCGGACGATCAGCGGTGCGGCCTCGAGCTCGCGGAGCGCGTCCGGCCCCACCTCGAGGGCCAGCAGGGGCACCGTCTGGTAGCGGCGAGTCAGTCGGTGAGTGGTCCAGGCGAGGCGCGACTCGATCTGTGCCCGCGCCGCCGTGATATCCGCACGCTGGGCGGCCGCGGCGACCGCGGTCAGGTGGGCTTCGGGGACGTGGACGCCGGCTGGGAGCTGCAGTTCCACGATCACACGCGCGCGGCCTTCCCGCTGTACCCGTTCGCGCACGCGGTGGTCGATGGCGGGGCTAGGCTGGCTGGCCGAGGTGGATAGGGGCTCGCCCCCGGACGGAACCGCCAGGACCGCGAGGGTCAAGCCGAGCACGGCGCGAATTCGCATCACTTTGTCACCGGGGCGCCGGGCGAGCGGTCGCTGGCTGAGACGCGGGCGTCAGGAAGTACACGGGCGACGAGATCGCCCATCCGCTCGATGCGGCCCAGCGCCGCAGCGTCGATCTCCAGGGCGAGCCACGGGATGCTCGTGTAGCGTCGCGCCGGTCACGAGGCAGCCAGGCTGGCGGAAACGCCCTGAGGTCATGGCCGCAGCGAACTTGCGCCGTTGGCTCTTCCGGCTCATCGCGCAACTCGAGCATGATGAAGAAATAACAGCTACGCGACGTGAAAGCTGTTCAATATTGAACGGAAACACGCAGCGAAACCGGAGCGCGGCTCATTCGCAGCGTTTTACGCGAGTAGAATGAAATTTCAACAAGCTGCACCGAGAGGAGGCACAACCATGCAAGCGCATAATTCGCTGGTCAACCGCGGCGCCTTGACGATGGTCGTAGGAGCGGCAATTTTCCTTCTATACGCCGTCGTGTTTTTCTTTCGCGCCTTTTCGAGCGCCGGCTTCGAGCTGGGAGTCGCGACGCTAAATGGCGTAACCCCGCAACAGCTCAATCAGCTGAACCCGGCTGTCATGGGCTACATCGCGCACCTCCATGTGGCCACTGCCGGATTCATCGCGGCAACCGCCATCGCGGTGATCGGATTGGCGTGGTATGGGGTACGCGCAGGCCTATGGTGGGCGTGGATCACCGCGGTGATTTCCCCGGTCGTGGGCCTGGCGGTTGCCCTGCCGATGCACTACACGGGAGCCTTCGAGCTCGATTGGGTAGCCCATCTTGGGGCTATCTATCTGGGAACCCTGATTTACGTGGTTGGCGCCGTGATGGTATTGGTAGCGTTGGCGCGTAAGGGGTCAGCGACCGCTTAGAGTTTCAGAGGCCGGTAACAGATGCCGTGCGGAGTGTCGGCGTCCTCGCCGAGACGCTTCTTGCGCTCCTCGAGGTAGTATGCAGCTCAGCGAAGAGCAGCTCTTGCGATTCAGGGGCGACGGGTTCCTCGTCTTCCCGGGCCTGTTCTCGAAGGCCGAGGTCGCGGTGCTGCGCGCAGAAACCGCTCGGCTCGCCAGCATCGAGGCCGACAGCGTAATCCGCGAGCGCACCGGCGCCGTGCGCTCGATTTTCCGCGTGCACGAGGATGACGGCGCGACGCGCTCGGTGGCGTTTCGCGCGCTGGTGCGCACGCCGCGCGTGCTGGCGCCGACGAGGCAGGCGCTCGGCACGGGCGAGGTCTACGTATATCACACAAAGATCAATACCAAGCCCGCCATCGAGGGCACGGTGTGGATGTGGCACCAGGACTATGGCTCGTGGCAGCGCGACGGCTGCCCGCGCCCCGACATGGCGACCTTCGCGGTCATGCTCACCGACTCAGTGGAGATGAACGGCGCGCTGTACGTGCTTCCCGGCAGCCATTCGCGCGGCCGCATCGAGCCGTACTACGACGAGAGCACTTCGTACAAGTTCTGGGCCGTTCCAAAGCAGGAAATCATTTCCGTATTACAACAATCGGAAAAACCCGTTCCGATCGTCGGTCCCGCCGGCACCGCGGTGCTGTTCCACTGCAACCTGCTGCACGCCTCGGGCCACAACCTCAGCGCCGAGGACCGCTGGCACATCTACATCTCGTTCAATGCCTGCGCCAACGCGCCGCAGTTCGGGCCGACTTCGCGTCCAGACTGGGTCGTATCGCGCAACACCAAGCCGCTGCCACTCGAAGACGACGCAGGCGTACTGAAAGCCGCCTAAAAGAAACGCGCGGCGTTCGGTCCCAAAACGTGGTCTGTCCCTGTTTTCAGGCGCCTGTTTTCAGGCGCCGGCGCTCAGCGTGACGGGGATCTCGACATCTTTGCCGTTGCGCCGCACGGTCAGCTTGACGGTGTCGCCGACCTGGTGCTCGTCCAGGCGGCTGAGCAGCCGCGCTACGCCGTCCACCGGCTTGCCGTCGACGGCGGTGATGATGTCGCCGGGAACGATGCTGCCATCGGGGCCGATCCTGGCGCCGCGCAGCCCGGCGGCCTCGGCCGGGGATCCGGGGCTCACCTTGAGGATGACCACGCCCTTCAAGCCTGCCTGCCGCATGACCAGCTCGTTCAGCTGCTCGTCGATCGCGATGCCCAGCACCGGCCGGAGGTATTTGCCTTTCGCGATCAGCTGCGGCACCACGCGGTTGACGGTATCCACCGGCACCGCGAAGCCGATCCCCGCGTAGGCGCCCGAGGGGCTGAAGATGGCGGAGTTGATGCCGATCAGCCGGCCGCCCGAGTCGAGCAGCGGGCCGCCGGAATTGCCCGGATTGATCGCGGCATCGGTCTGGATCATGTGCTCGAGCGCGCCTTTCCCCTCCTCGTGGGGCAGCGCGCGGTCGAGGGCCGAGACGATGCCCGTGGTCAGCGACCAATCCAGGCCGAACGGATTGCCGATGGCGAACACCTTCTGCCCGACCTTGAGGTCAGCGCTGGCGCCGATCGGCAGCGGCGGCGGGCGGCGGTGAGCGACGGTGATGCGCAGCACCGCCAGGTCGTGCACCGGGCTCGCGCCGACCAGCGTCGCGTCGTAGTCGCGGCCGTCGTTGAGGCGCACGCGCGCCCCGGCGGCGTTCACGATGACGTGGTTGTTGGTCACGATGTGGCCGCGCTCGTCCCACACGAAGCCCGAGCCCGTGCCCTGCGGAATGGTGAAGATGTTGCGCGAGAACAGATCGAGCACGCGCGCGGTGGTGGAGATGTACACCACCGAGCCCTTTGAGCGCTCGAACAGCTCGATGGTGGCTTTCTCGTCGGCGGCCAGGTCGCCGCGGGCGGCAATCGGGCGCGGCTGCGCCGCCGCTTCCTCCACGGCGGGCTGCCCCGACCAGCGCGGCCCCTGCCAGGCGAGAAACCCGCCGACGATGACCACCGTGAGCAAGCCCAGGAACCATCGACTGGAGAGCATGGCGTAAGGCTTATGCTTGGCCGCCGGCAGGCTCGCCGTGCCAGGAGCCTTGCGCGCGTTTGCGGATCAGCCAGGCGAGCGCCAGCAGCAGCACGCCGGTCAGGATCGCGTAGAAGCTGATCAGCCACACCAGCGCCAGCGCCCCGGCCGCGGGGAACAGGAATACCAGCACGCCGAAGGCGATCGCCACGATGCCGGTGAGGATCAGCAGCCACTCGCCGCGGATCACCTTGCGCAGGCGGATCGCCATGGCGATGTCGAGGACGCCGGTGACGATGGCGTTGGCGCCCATCCACAGCACCAGCACCAGCGCCGTCAGATCGGGATGCAGGATGGCGATGACGCCTGCAGCCAGGCCGACCAGCCCGAGCAGCAGCGCGAGCCACCAGTCTTCGTCGCTCTTTCGATTCTTGATGCCGGCGATTAGCGCGGCCCCGCCGCTCAGCAGCGCGAATGCCGCGAACAGCGCCACCAGCCACAGCAGCGTGAGGCCTGGCCACACCAGCGCCAGCACGCCGAACAGGACCGCGACCGCGCCGCGCCAGGCAAACATCCACCACGAACGTGAAATCATCTCCATGACCGCCCTCCTCCAGAGGGCACCAATACTACTCCGACGAGGTTACTTCGCCAGCGGCTTGTAGCGGATGCGGTGCGGCGTGTCGGCGTCCTCGCCGAGGCGCTTCCTGCGGTCCTCGAGGTAGTCGGCATAGTTGCCCTCGAACCACACGGCCTGCGAATCGCCTTCGAAGGCCAAGATGTGGGTCGCCACGCGGTCGAGGAACCAGCGGTCGTGCGAGATCACCACCGCGCAGCCCGGAAAGCCGAGCAGCGCGCCCTCGAGCGCGCGCAGCGTCTCGACGTCGAGGTCGTTGGTCGGCTCATCGAGCAGCAGCAGGTTGCCGCCGCTCTTCAGCAGCTTGGCGAGGTGCACGCGGTTGCGCTCGCCGCCCGAGAGCTCGCCCACGGGCTTCTGCTGGTCGGCGCCGCGGAAGTTGAAGCGCGCGACGTAGCCGCGCGAAGGCGTGGAATAGGTACCGACCTGGATGCTTTCCTGCCCGTCCGAGATTTCTTCCCAGACAGAACGCGAAGGGTTTAGGGAATCTCTTGACTGGTCGACATACGAAAGGCGCACCGATTCGCCGAACTTGAGCTTCCCGGCGTCGGGCTTGATCTCTTTCGTCAGGATGCGAAAGAGCGTGGTCTTACCGGCGCCGTTCGGCCCGATGATGCCGACGATGCCGCCCGGCGGCAGGCGGAAAGACAGGTTCTCGAACAGCAGCTTCTCGCCGAACGCCTTCTTCAGCCCCTCGGCTTCGATCACCAGGTCGCCGAGGTGCGGCCCGGGCGGGATGTAGATCTCGTTGGTCTCGTTGCGCTTCTGCACGTCGGCGGACTCGAGCTCCTTGAAGCGCGCGAGGCGCGCCTTGCTCTTCGCGCGCCTGCCCTTGGGATTGGCGCGCACCCACTCGAGCTCCTCCTGCATCGCCTTGATGCGCCCCGCCTCCTGCTTCGCCTCGACCTCCAGGCGCCGCTCCTTCTGCTCGAGCCAGCCGGAGTAGTTGCCCTGCCACGGGATGCCGTAGCCGCGGTCGAGCTCGAGGATCCAGCCGGCGACGTTGTCGAGGAAGTAGCGGTCGTGCGTGACCGCCATCACGGTGCCGGGAAAGCGCTCGAGGTACTGCTCGAGCCACTGCACCGAGAGCGCGTCGAGGTGGTTGGTCGGCTCGTCGAGCAGCAGCATGTCGGGCTCGGACAGCAGCAGGCGGCAGAGCGCCACCCGGCGGCGCTCGCCCCCCGAGATCTTCGTGACGTCCATCTCCCAGGGCGGCAGGCGCAAGGCGTCGGCGGCGATATCGAGCTTGTGTTCCAGATCAGAAGCGTTGACGAGTGATTCGAGTCTGGACTGCTCCTCCGCCAGCTTTTCCAGATCCGCGTCCGGTTCCGAATACGCCGCGTAGATCTCCTCCAGGCGCTGCTTCGCGGCGAGCACCGCGCCAAGACCCTCCTCGACATTCCCGCGCACGTCCTTCGCCGGGTCGAGCCGCGGCTCCTGCGGCAGGAAGCCGACGCGCAGGTTCGGCTGCGGGATCGCTTCGCCCTCGAAGTCCTGGTCGACGCCCGCCATGATCTTCAGGAGCGAGGACTTGCCGGCGCCGTTCAGGCCGAGCACGCCGATCTTGGCCCCGGGGAAAAAATTGAGCGAGATGTTCTTCAGGATGACGCGCTTGGGCGGCACCACCTTGCCGACCCGGCGCATCGTGTATACGTACTGGCTCATAGGGGGCTCAGGCACCCCCCGCGGCTAGGCGGTGGTCTTGATGCCGAGCTCCTTGAGCTCGCCCACTTCGGCGCCATCCTCCATCGAGAAGCGGTCGCCGAAATCGAACAGGTCCTGGTTCTGGAAGCCAGGGTAGTGCTGGATCTCCCACCAGTTGTGGTCGAGGTCCTCCATGTAGAACGAGTAAACGCCGTGCTGCCTCACCGGTTTCAGCACCTGGCGGATCTTGTACTTCTCCTTGAACTTGAGCGCTTTCTGGTAGGCGTCGTCGACCTCTGCGTCTGAATTGACGTCCATGCCCCAGTGGTTGAGCACGTTGACCGGGTGCACCGCCTCGCCGACCTCGACCGCGACGATGTGGAACTTGAGCCCCAGCCGGACCACTATCGCCGGCTTGGCGTGGCGCACGCATTCCAGGCCCAGAAATTCCTCGTAGAACTTGCGCGATTCCTTCAGGCTGTAGACCTCCATCGTGCCGTGCGAAAGCACGAAGGCCTTCACCAGCGCCTGCTCGTTCTTCGGCTCGGCGATCCCATCCTGGATCAGTTCTCGGGTCAGCGACATCGTGGTCCTCCTCGGTAGGCGTTACGAAGCGGCTGCCGCGGCCGGCGCCTTGTCCGCTTCGGTCAGGAAAGAATCGGCGAAAAACTCCTCGGCCGGCAAGCTGCACTGCGCAACGAAATCGCGCCGCGCAGCGTCCACCATCACTGGCGCGCCGCAGGCATAGACCTGCACCCCGGACATGTCCGGGAAGTCGCGCATCACGGCGCGATGGACGAAACCGGTGCGGTCGATCCACTGGCATTCGGGGGTGGGGTCCGAGAGCACGGGGACGAAGCGGAAGTTGTCCGCCTTCCAGCCTTGCGGAACGTCGAGCATGTAGAGATCGCGCTTTGCGCGGCAACCCCAATACAAGGTCATCTCTCTTTTGAGTCCCCGCTGCAGGGCGCTCTCGCACATCGCCTTGATCGGCGCGAAGCCGGTGCCGCTCGCCACCATGACGATCGGCTTGTCCGACTCCTCGCGCAGGAAAAACGTGCCCAGCGGGCCTTCGAAGCGCAGCAGGTCGCGGACTTTCAGGGTGCTGAAGACCTGGTCGGTGAAGGCACCTCCCGGCGTGTGGCGCACGTGGAGCTCGAGCGCGGTGACGCCTTCGGGCCGCGGCGGATTGGCGATCGAGTAGCTGCGCCTCTTTCCGTCCTTCAGCAGGAAGTCGATGTACTGGCCGGCAAGGAAGCGGAAGTTCTCGTTCATCGGCAGGCGCAGATTGAGGATCGCGACGTCCGGCGCCGGACGCTCGATTTTCTCGACCCGGCAGGGAATCTTGCGCGGCCGGATGCCCGCCACGCCGGCGAGCTCGTGCACCTCGACGACGACGTCGGAAAGCGGTTTTGCCTGGCAAAGCAGGGCATAGCCCTTCGCCTTGTCGCTGTCGGGAAGATAGGTCGGATGCACCGCGCCGTAATCGACCCTGCCTTCGAGCAGGGTGCCGCGGCAGGTGCGGCAGACGCCGGTGCGGCAGCTGTACGGCATCATGAAGCCGGCATCGAGCCCTGCCTGCAGGATGCTCTGCCCTTCAGGCACCTCGAAGCTGTGAGCGCTTGGCTTGAGAGTGACGCGGTGTCCCATTTACAAGCGCTATATTAAGGCCGTGCGACTCGTTACGTTTGAAATCGCCGGGCAGCCCCGTCCCGGCGTGCTTGCCGGCGACGGCATCATCGATCTGCAGCCTCTTGGCGCTGATCTTCGCGCCATTCTGCAAGGCGGCAGCCTCGAGCGAATTCGATCGATGCTGAAATCCGCGCCGACCCCGATTCCGGCAAAGTCCGCGAGGCTGCTGGCGCCGATACAAAACCCCGGCATGGTGCTCTCCTGCGGCATGAACTACTACGAGCACCTGAAGGAGATGAAAACGCCGGTGCCGCAGAAGCCCGCGGCGTTCACCAAGAGCGTGGCCGATCTTTTCCTCGACCGGGGTGATGGGTCCGATCCACGCGTGGGAGCACAATCTCCTGGGCAAGATGTTCCCGACGTTCTGCCCGATGGGCCCGGCGCTGGTGACGCGCGATGAAGTGCCCGATCCGAACCATCTGCGCCTGACGACGAGGCTGAACGGGAAAACCATGCAATCGGCGAATACCGACGACCTGGTCTTCAACGTCGCGCAGCTCATCGAGTACTACTCGCAGTTCTACCGCTTCCTGCCGGGCGACGTCATCACGACCGGCTCGCCGAGCGGCGTCGGCTACGGCCGCAGCCCGAAAGTCTTCATGCGCGCCGGCGACGTGATCGAGGTCGAGGTCGAGCACGTCGGGCTGCTGCGCAATCCGGTCGTCAGCTGACCGGCTCCTCTTGCGCCGCGCCGAGCGTGCGCCAGTCGGTGGTCTTCGGCACGATGCCCTCGAACGAGGCGAGCTTCACGTGGGGAATGCGCGGCTCGGCGGTGCCGATGGCCGGCGCGCCTTCCTGGAATTTCTTCGCGGCAGCCAGCATCATGCGGCGGAACTGCGCTACCGCGAGATCGCTCGCGCCGGGACTGTCCCGGCTGCGGTCGGTGATCGGCCCCATCGACTCCCACATCGCCATGTCCTGGGTCGGAATGCCCTGGATGCCGGTCCAGTCGCCGCGCGCCATCGCCTCGCGGTCCTGCAGGTAGCGGTTTTCCAGGTTTCTTTTCTTTCTATAGTTCTCATCGAGGTCGACGCCGACGCTCGCCGCGCAGAAGCGGCGCCACTCCTCCTGCGGGATCCCCTTCTTCGGGTCGGGATGCCAGGCGACCCAGTAGAACATCGTGTTGACGTCGTCGATGGGAATCAGCATCTGCGCCAGGTTGTAGCGGTCGTTGGGCGGGATCAGCACGGTGAACGGCGCGATGAACAGCGTCGTGCGGATGTACTGGTCGGTCTCGGGATTGCGGATCGGCTTGCGGATCGCGGCGTAGCGAAAGCCGTAGCTCGTCGGCTCGAACTGCAGCCGCGGCGCCTTGTCCACCGAGGGGCGCAGCCATGCGCTGCCGGTGGCTTTCGCGCCATCGACCTCGGCCGAGGGCATGTTGGTCGAGTGCAGGCTCGAGCTGTGGGCCGAATCGATCGAGCCCTCCAGCACCTGCGCCCAGTTGCAGGCGGCGTGCATCTTGACGATGCTGATGCGCGTCTCGCGCGTCGGCGCCCAGGCCGGCGGCTCGAATTCCCGCATCTCGCCGCGCGGTCCCATCCAGACCCAGAGGAAGCCGCCGCCTTCGCGCACCGGGTAGGACTTGGTCTTCTTGCCGAGCCGGGCCGCCGCGCCCGGCGTCTCGGAGGGCATGTCGACGACGACGCCCTCGACGTCGAACTTCCAGCCGTGATACAGGCAGCGCAGGCCGCACTCCTCGTTGCGGCCGAAGGCGAGCGAGGCGCCGCGGTGCAGGCAGTGCTCGCCGAGCACTCCGAGGCGGCCCTGCGAATCCCTGAAGACCACCAGGTCTTCGCCGAGCAGGCGCGAGCGTACTGGCGTCCCGTCTCTGGCCGCGGCCTCCTCGGCCATGCACACCGGCAGCCAGTGGCGCCGCATGATCTGCCCCATCGTGGCGCCGCCCTCGACGCGGCACAGCAGCTCATTTTGCTCGCGGGTCAGCATGAGATATCCTTAGGCGCCTAAGTATTCAGCATACCATGAAAAAACTCCGCATCGGGGTAGCCGGGCTCGGGCGCGCGTTCACGCTGATGCTGCCCGCGCTGTCGCGCGACCCCCGCGTCGAGCTCGTCGCCGCCGCCGATCCGCGGCCGGAGGCGCGCTCGAAATTCGAAGCTGATTTTCAAGCAAAAAGCTTCGCCTCGGTCGATGAACTCTGTAAAGACGCCACCATCGACGTCGTGTACATCGCGACCCCGCACCAGTTCCACGCCGGGCAGGCCCGCCTTGCCGCCTCGCATGGCAAGCATCTGCTGGTCGAGAAGCCGATGGCGCTCACGCTGGAGGACTGCCGGTCGATGATCGACGCCGCCCGCGAGGCGAACGTGGCGCTGGTCATCGGCCACAGCCACAGCTTCGACCGGCCCATTCTTCAGGCCAGAAAGATCATCGAGCAGGGCCTGGTGGGCAAAGTGCGAATGATCACGGCGTTCAATTTCACGGACTTCCTGTACCGGCCGCGGCGGCCCGAGGAGCTCGCGACCGAGCACGGCGGTGGCGTGGTGTTCAACCAGGCCGCGCATCACGTCGACATGCTGCGGTTGCTGGGGGGCGGCGAAGTACGCAGCGTGCGCGCCGCCACGGGCGCGTGGGATCGCTCGCGCCCCACCGAGGGCGCGTATTGCGCGTTTCTCGCCTTCAGGAACGGCGCCTTCGCGTCGATGGTCTACAGCGGGTATGCCCATTTCGACTCGGACGAGTTCAGCGGCTGGATCGGCGAGTCGGGGCACAGGAAGGACCCCGCGCAATACGGCCTCGCGAGACAGCTCCTGCGCAGCGCCCGGGACGAGCTGGCGCTGAAGTACGGCCGCGGCGAGTTCAAAACAAACGTAGACCAGGTGATGCATTCGCACTTCGGTACGCTGATCGTCTCGTGCGACAGGGCCGACCTGCGCCCCCTGCCCTCGGGCGTGATGATCTACGGCGATGCCGAGCAGCGGCTCGATCCGCTGCCCCCGCCCGAGGTGCCGCGCGCCGAGGTGATCGACGAGCTGTACGGCGCCATCGTCGAAGGCCGCGCGCCGCTGCACAGCGGCCAATGGGCGCTGGCGACGATGGAGGTGTGTCTTGCGATCCTGCGCTCGGCGCGCGAGCAGAAGGAGGTCGCATTACAAAATCAGATCGCCTGGCCCACCTGACGAAGGAGGCGTGGCGCGGCTTCATGCGCGCGCTGCAAGGTCGGCTCGCCGGGCACGGCGTGCCGTTCGGCCATTGGACCTTCCTGCGCATCCTCTGGGAGCGCGACGGCCTGACGCAGCGCGAGCTGAGCGACGAGGCGGGCGTGATGGAGCCGACCACGTTCGCGGCGCTCAAGGCGATGGAGGAGCTCGGCTATATCGTGCGCAAGCAGACCGCCGCGAACCGGAAGAACGTGTATGTCTACCTCACCCGCAAGGGACGCGCGCTCGAGGCGAAGCTGGTGCCGCTGGCGGAGGAAGTGAACCGGATCGCAGTACGCGGCGCGAGCGCCGGGGACGTCGCGGCGACGCGCCGCACGCTGCTCGCGGTGATCGACAACCTCAGTCGATCTTCGCCCCGGAAACCCTGACCACCCTGCCGTAGCGCTCGTAGTCGCTGCGGATCTGCGCGCCGTAGGCTTCTGGTGTATTCCCGACCGGGTCGATGCCGAGGCTCTGGAAGCGCTGCGCGACGTCCGGGTTTCTCACGGCCTTCGCCACTTCAGCGGCGAGGCGCGACACGATCGCGGGCGGCGTGCCGGCCGGCGCGAGCAGGCCGATCTCCGGCGCGAAGTCGAAGCCCGGCACGCCGAGCTCGGCGATGGTCGGCACCTCGGGCGCCTGCGGCGAGCGCTGCGGAACGCTGATCGCGAGCAGCTTCACCTTGCCGGCCTTGACGTGCGCCTCGAGCGCCGGCAGCG
Organism: Betaproteobacteria bacterium; assembly: GCA_005881595.1. Classification (GTDB taxonomy): domain Bacteria; phylum Pseudomonadota; class Gammaproteobacteria; order Burkholderiales; family SG8-39; genus SCGC-AG-212-J23. The sequence continues at coordinate 27,099 of VBBY01000032.1, forward strand.
CCGAGAACAGCATCGACACCTGGCCGCCGAGGAGCGCCGGCACCGCCTGCCCCATGCCCTTGAAGGGCACGTGCACGATGTCCAGGCCGAACGCGGCCTTCATCGCCTCGGTGGTGAGATGGTGGATGCTGCCCAGGCCCGAGGAGCCGTAGTTCATGGAGCCCGGCTTGGCCTTCGCCAGCGCCACCAGCTCCCTGAAGTCGTTCGCCGGGATCGATGCCTGCAGGACCAGGAAGAGCGCCGTGCTGCCGATCAGGCTCACCGGCGCCAGGTCCTTCAGCGGGTCATAGGGCAGCGCCTTGAACAGGTGCGGGTTGATCGCCAGCTGGCCGACGTCGGCGATCAGCAGCGTGTAGCCGTCGGCCGTCGCTCTCGCGACGACCTCGGTGCCGGAGATGCCGCCGGCGCCGGGCCGGTTCTCGACCACGATCTGCTGGCCGAGCGCCTCGGACATCTTCGGGCCGATGATGCGCGTCATCGTGTCGGGCAGCCCGCCCGGCGCGTACGGCACGACCATCCTGATCGGCCTGGTGGGAAACTCCTGCGCCTGCGCCGTAACCGCCAGCAAGCCGACCAGAAGAAACGCGAGCCGCCGCATCGATCGGTCCTCCGCCGAATTTCAGAAAGTATACTGCCCGGGATGAATCGCCTGCGCCTCACGTTCGCCTGCTGGGACTACGACCGTACGCGCGCGCTCGCCGACGGCCGCGTGCGCCCCGACGGCATCGAGCTCAACTACCTGACGCAGCCGGTGGAGGAAGCCTTCTTTCGCATGCTGCGCAACCGCGAGTTCGACTGCGCGGAGATGTCGCTATCCTCGTATGTGGCATCCTTGAACGCAAAAGAGGCCCCTTTCGTCGCCATCCCCGCGTTCCCCTCGCGCTTCTTCAGGCACTCCTGCATCTTCGTGTCGGCGAAGAGCGGTATCCGCCGCGCCGAGGACCTGAGAGGCAAGCGCATCGGCGTGCCGGAGTACCAGATGACCGCGCCGGTGTGGATCCGCGGCATCCTGTCCGACGACTACGGCGTGCGGGTCACCGACGTCGAGCATCTCTCCGGCGGCGAGGAGGAGCCCGGGCGCGACGAGAAAATCAAGCTCGATCTTCCCTCGACGATTCGTCTTCATCCCATCGGGCCGACCCAGACGCTGTCGCGAATGATCGCCGAGGGCGAGCTCGACGCGCTGGTGACCGCACGCGCGCCTTCTACGTTTTTCAAATATCCTGAAAAAGTGCGGCGGCTGTTCGACAATTATGTCGAGCTAGAGAAGGACTATTATCGGCGCACCAGGATCTTCCCGATCATGCACACCGTCGTGATCCGGCGCGACGTGTACGCAGCCAATCCCTGGGTCGCGCAGTCGTTGTACAAGGCCCTGGTAGCATCCAAGGCAGTGGCCTTTGAACTTTACAACCAGACTGCTGCGATGCCGGCGATGCTGCCGTGGTGCGTCGCGCACGTCGAGGAGGCGCGGCGCGAGATGGGTGAGGACTGGTGGCCTTACGGGCTGGAGGCCAACCGCCACGTGCTCGACACGTTCCTGCGCTATCACCACGAGCAGGGGCTGTCGAAGCGCCGCTTCGCGCCCGAGGAGATCTTCGCGCGCGAAACGCTGCAGGCCTACAAGGTCTAGGGCTCCAGCCTCACCAGCTTTCCATCAGTCTCATCGGTCAACAGGTAGAGGTAACCATCCGGGCCGCTTCTCACGTCGCGGATGCGTCCCAGCACGCCCTTCAGCAAACGCTCTTCCTTGATGATTTTTTCCCCGTCGAGCTTGAGCCGCACGAGCATCTCGTCGCGCAGCGCGCCGACAAAGAGATCGCCTTTCCAGCGTGGAAACCGCCCGCCGCTGTAGAACGCCATGCCGGAGGGCGCGATCGACGGCACCCAGTAGTAGAGCGGCTGCGCCATGCCTGCCTTGTGCGTGCCCTCGCCGATCTTCGTGCCGATGCCGTAATTGACGCCGTAGGTGATGACCGGCCAGCCGTAATTGACGCCGGGACGGATCACGTTCACCTCGTCGCCGCCCTGTGGCCCGTGCTCGTGGGTCCAGAGCATTCCCGTCTGCGGATGCAGCGCCGCGCCCTGCATGTTGCGGTGCCCGAGGTCGAATTTCTCCGGCTTCCACCCCGGCTTGCCGGCGAACGGGTTGTCCTGCGGGACGCGGCCGTCGTCGTGCAGCCGGATCACCGAGCCGGCGTGGTCATCCGGTCGCTGCGCGCGCTCCATCTGCCCGCGCTCGCCGAGCGTGAGATACAGATAGCCGGCGCGGTCGAAGACGATGCGGCCGCCGAAGTGGATGCTGCTCGTGCCTTTCGGGCTCTGCCGGAACAGCACCTGCACTTCCTCCAGCTGCCTGCCATTCAGCTTTGCGCGCGCGAGCTCGGTTCCGACGCCGCCTTCTCCGCGGGCGGCGTACGCAAAATAAATCAATCGGTTCTCGCCGTACCGGGGGTGGAGAACCACATCGAAAAGCCCACCCTGCCCTCCGGCCGCGACTTGCGGCAGCCCGGCAATCGGCTGGGGATCTAGCTTTCCCTGCGCAATGACACGCAGCCGCCCGGGCCGCTCGGTGACCAGCATGCGGCCGTCGGGCAGGAAGGCGAGCGACCACGGATGCTCCAGGCCCTGTACGATGGTCGTCACGTGGAAGGCGTGTTCCTCGGACCGGAACGCGGGCGCGCTCCTCGCCTGCGGGATTGACAGCACCGCCGACAGCAACAGGAAAAGAATCCGTTTCATCGCGAAAGGACCGACATGATCGAGTTTATCTCCCAGCGCTGGGCGCCGCGCCTGTTGAGCGTGCTGCGCATTGTCACCGCGTTTCTCTTCATGGCGCACGGCGCGCAGAAGCTGCTCGGCTTTCCCGCCCCGATGACCAGCCCGCCGGCGCTGTTCTCGCTCATCGGCCTGGCGGGAACGCTCGAGCTGGTCGGCGGCGCGCTGCTGCTCGTCGGGCTGTTCACGCGGCCGGTCGCTTTCATTCTTTGCGGCGAGATGGCATTCGCCTATTTCATGGCGCACGCCGGACAGGGCTTCTGGCCCCTGCTCAACCGCGGCGAGCTGGCCGCGCTTTACTGCTTCGTGTTCCTCTATCTCGCCGCAGCGGGCGGCGGGCCCTGGAGCCTCGACCACGCCGGACGCTCGCGCGGTTGAAAACGAGGAATTGTTGGCAGTGCTGACGGAACTGGGCAAGCTTTGGTTAAATCTCCTGCGGCTCTCGAGCCCCGGGGGCTAGAATAGGTCCCCATGAGACTGCTCGCTTTCGCCCTTTGCGTGGCTCTCGCCGCTTTTCCCGCGGCGGCGGCGGAGAGCGGCAAAAAAGCGTTTGGCGTCATCACTGTGACGGCGAACCTGCAGCCGAGCGCCGTTATCAAGTACGAGTTCAAGGCGCTGCAGCTCAGCGCGACCGCCGAAGATATCGCGCGCGGGCATATCGATCTGCCTGCGTCGCTGCTCCTGAGCGTGAATGCAGGCAAGCTCGCGCCACTCATCGTGGTGGATTTCGTGCCGGTCGAGGGACACCTCAAGTACGTCGAAATCAGGAGCAAACAAACCAAGGTCGCAGCCGCCGAGCCGCTCGATCGCCTGCCGGCACCCGGCGCCGGCCTTCTCAGGGCGCAGTTGCTTGCCCTCGGGCCGAACAAGCCTATGGCCATGCCAGGCAGCGGCGCATCTGAAGCCGTGCTCAGCTATCGCATCCACTTCGCCGACCAGGCCAGGCCCGGAAATTATTCGGTGCCGCTCACCGTCAACATCACGCTCTAGATCAGCAGCCTTGGCTTGGCACCGGATTGCAGCTCCACGTCCCGCCCACGGCGAGCCCCGTCTGCGTGTACGTTCCTGCGGGCACGTCCTGGCTTCCCGGAATCGTTCCGTAGAACGAGCAAGAAGGGCTTTGCTGGTTGGTCGCGCCTGCCGACACGGTGAAGTTGCAGCTCACCTGGTTGGTGGTATTCCACTGGATGGTGCGGGCGGAATCCGTGTACAGATCGTAGGTCACGTTGTTCGCGCCGGATGCCATGGCGCGGGCCGGAGACGTCGCGAGCGTAAGGTTGTACGTAACTAAGATCGCGCCATTCGACGTGCTGGTGCACTGCACGTTAATGGTGCCGGTAGGAAGGGTATCCGCGGTCCCGGAAATCGGGTCGTAGGTGTTGAAGCCCAGCGTGGTGCTAACTACGGAGCAGGTGACCGATCCGTTGGCTGCGCCCGCCTGCTCCGGAAAGACCAGCAGAGTAGTCAGGGCGAGGCTCAATGCCGCAGCGGCGGCAGTCTTCTTCATGGCATCACTCCCTTGCAAACAAACGTTCCGAGCTCCGGCAGAAGATCCGAGCTGCGCGGATAGGGTACTTCCAGCGTACAACTCTGTCCACGCCAGGTAAAGACGATGCGGTTGGTCTGTTCGAACCCCTCCAGGTAGGCCTCGCCGCGCAGGGCGACCGGGAATTGCTTGTCCTTGCCCTCGAAGCGCGCCAGGGCGCCCGAAGGCAGCGGCGTGCCGTCCTCGAGCAGCACGTGCAGGGTGGCGGCGCGAACGCGATGAACCGGAAATTCGAGCAGCACCCCGCTCCTCAGGTAGGGCACGGCGTCGAGCCTCAGCCGGTCCAGGATTGCATCGAAGGGCAGGTCGTTATGATCGATCGAGACCTGATTGCGGTCGTAGGAGCGCAGGCGCGGCAGGACCGCGTATCCCTGGCCGTCGGTCTGTGCGACTACCTGGTTGTCCTGCAGGACGCGCACATTGGAATAGTCGGCGACGCGCACGACGCCGAAGCTGTCGGTGAGCGCGCGGCTGAAGAACGGATGGCCGCCGACGACGCCGATGCCCCCGGTTATTCCGACGCGCGCGGCCCCGGGACCCTCTTTCGGCCGGCTGGCTTCCAGCACGTACGTGCCGACGCCGGTCTGCAGGCTGTAGCTTCCGAGCAGATCCTCGTTTCGCCTCTGCACGCGGTAGCCATAGCCGTCGCCGAGCGGCAAGCCTTTCTGCATGACCAGAGTGCGATTTTCGCTGGTGGCCCCGGTCGCGCTGTCGCGCGTTCGGTCGAAAGTAACGGTACCCGAGGTGAGCTCTCCCAGGGGAATCGTTACCGTGGCGAACACCGTCGTCGCCCCGGCGGCGCCGTAGGAGCGCAGGGCGGTCAACGACAGGTTGCCCACTTTACCGAGCGGGACCGAGTAGGTGAGGGTCGCGATCTCGGCTTGCGGCTGATCGCGAAACTGCTGAATGCCGTAAGTCGCAGACAGGGAGCCGAGCGGCCCCATGGCATAGCCGATGGTGCCGAAGGTCTGGCGGCGCCGCGGTAGCTCGTTCGGCTCCATCCCGGTCTGCCGGAAATCCGGGCTGGTGACCTGCGTCTGCAGCGCGACGCTTATGCTGCCGCTCAGGTGCTCGACGCCCAGGCCGAGCAGCCGGCCGACGCCCGCCTCGCTGCGGCTTCCCGCAAACGTGCCGCTCAACACGCCGAAGTTGCCGGCCCTCACGGCGCTCGAGAACCCGACCGCCTGCAGATCGCGCGTCGCCTCGCCGCGGACTTCTCCGGTGAAGTAGTCTGTGATTCCCCTGCGATAGGTGGCGGCGCCTACGGCCTGCCCGTAATCGTTGCTCTCTACCGCGAAGTTGTTCCGTATCGCGCCGACCTCGCAGGAGTAGTCGGCGAGCCCTTGCTTAAGAAGCGTCGCGCTGCTGTAGAACGGCTGCGTGATGACTTGCTCGCGTCCGAGGAGATCGCGCACCACCATGCGGACTTCGCCGCTTCCCGTAACGACGGGAATGTTCTGAATGGAGAACGGCCCGGGTGGGACGGCGCTGCGCTGCACGAGCGCGTTGTTCATGAAGACGTCGACGGTGGACGGGAGGACGGCCGACCCGGCGGCCTGCAAGACCGGGGAACGAATGAATCCCGGCTGGGTGCTGAAGTTGGTGCCATACTGCGCGCCGCCGATACGCACCGCGCGCCCCCACGTGCCCGGCCGGGTGATCGTGTCGCCGAGGCGAACGCTAACGAGCTCGGCGGGATAATCGACCGCGTAGGTCGAATCGAGCCGCAGCCAGCCCTGGCTGCGCGTGAGCTCGGGCGCGACCAGGCTGCTGGTGAAAACGCCGTGCTGGCTGAAAAAGCCCGCTTCGAAGAGGCCGTTGCGCGTGGTCGTGTCCTGGATGCGCGTTCCGGAAAGCGTGTAATTGAAAAATCCACCGGGCTGCGGCAGCACCGGCGGCGGGTAGCGCTGCCCGGTGACTGCCTGTACGGTACCCGCGAACGCCTGCGGGTCCGCGGAGATCGTCAAGGTTTGCGTGCGCTCGTCCAGGCTCAGCTTCAGGGACGGCAAATCGCTGCTCGGATAAAAAAGCCGGCCTTCATGCTCGTACGGCGGCGTGCTCGGGCGCCGCAGGCGCCAGCGATCCAGATCTTCCCCCGCGATGAGCAGCGTGCCGTCTTCGCGCCTCAAGACCAGGACCGGCTCATCGAGCCGCTGCCGGTTGACGTCGACCTGTAGCAGCAATTCCATCACGCGTTGCGGTGCTGGCGGCACTGGTGGCGCGGGACTCGCCAGAGGCGAAGGCGCCGCGGCACGCGGAGCGCCCGGCGAGATGACCGCGATGGCGGGGGGCTCGGTGAGCTGCCGGCTCAGCCTGAGCCGGAGCGTGCCGGAGCGATCGCGCACGCGGGGCGCGCGTGCCGCGCGCCTTGGCCGCTGCTCCGCGTCCCGCGAGAGCTGCTCCGACAGCCGCAGCTTCAGTTCCTTTTCTTGCGCAAGCGCGGCGCGCGGCAGCCAGGCGAACAAGGTTGCAGAAAGCAGCAGAGAAGGAAGTCTACGGGCCAGCCAAATCAATCTGCGCGTCGATGCTGCCGGCATCCGTGGAGACCTTCATCCGCAGGTTGTCGCCTTTCTTTGCGCGCGTGCTGCGCAGCTTGAGATTCCATTCGCGCGACTGGCCCGGCAACACGTAGGTGAGCCCGGACTGCTCGGCAATGGGTTCCTTGTCCTGGGGATGGAACAGCTCGACCGTGGAAATCTGGATGTGGCCCGTGCCGTGGTTCTCGACTTTCAGCCGGATCGTGTTGTCCTTGCTCAGCTCGGCGTTCCATATCAGCGCCGCTTTCGCCGGTCCCTGCCGCGGCTGCACGAAGATCGGCAGGCCGATCCGCAGCGCGATGACGAGGCCCTGGAACCCGGGCTGCGGCGGCGGCGGAACCTCCTGCAGGAAGATGCGGTAGCTGAGTTCGCGTTGCGTGTCGGGGGCGCGGCGCAAGCCGACTCGCACGATTTGCTCGCGGTCCGGCGGGATGGTCATGATCGGCGGGCTCACCAGGACTTCGTTGGTCGGCGTCAGGACGTCCTTGCCCTCTTCCTGCGACCATGCCGAGACGCTGACCTGTACCACAACGGCATCGGTCCCGCTGTTCCTTACCGTCACTGCAACGCTGCGGTTCGCGGGGGACAGGTCGACGCGAATCGGGTTGACTTCGAACGAGCCTGCCTTCGCGCCAAGCGAGAGCGCGGATACAAGGAAAAACAGTCCCAGGCGAGCGCTCAGCAGAGCGCAGCCAAGCGGTCTTTGCGTCGATTCTCCCAAAGGCGGCTCCCGTCAAAACTTCTTTCTTATCAGATGGCTGGATACTAGGGCTAAAAGTTCACCGTAGCAACCACGGTGTCCTGGTAGCCGGTTCCCACGCTCGGATTCTGGCCGCGCGAAATGCTGCCGCAGGCATTGAAGCTGAAAGTGGACGAAGCGCTCCATGTGGTGGACGGCGTAAACGTCGCGCCGTAAGTCCCGCTCGTGCCCCAGATGGTGCCGGAGTAGGTGCAGGCGGCGCTGGGCGTGGCAGCCGAAGGCTGGTAGAGCTCGTAGGCGAGGAAATCGCCGCTCGTAGCGTCTTTCAGGCGCCGCGTGCTGGAAAAATTGTTGCCTTGGCCGAGCGCGATGGTGGGCGAGCTGCCCTTCAGGCAGGTGAGCGATATGGTGCCCGGCGCGGTAAGCGCGATGCCGCTCGCGCTGTTGGCGCCGATCGGATCGTAGTTGCCGAAGGTGATCGGCGTGGCCGAGATCGTGCAATTGCTGTTTATGGTCGTGTTGACGCTCACGGTCGCCGCGCCTGTCGTAAATGTCCCGCACAGCGCGGGCGCTGCTGAAAGCACCAAGGCCAGCCCGAGGGCCGGCCTCAACCTGCACGAGCGCATCATAGGTGCGGGGAGCAAGCCCCGTAGTTTAGAAGTTGACGGTGACGATTACCGTATCCGTGTAGGAGCCATCGACCGACACGTCCTGCGCCGCCGGAACGGAGCCGCATACCGTGAAGGCCTGCGCCGCAGCCGCGCTCCAGGTCACGCCGCTCGGCGTGTAGACCGAGCCGCCGACCGTCGAGCCCCATACGGTGCTGCCGGCGCAGCTCGTCCACGGGGTGGTGGTCGCGGGCTGCGTAATGCCGTAGTTGAGATTGTCGCTGCTCGTGCCGCCGAGCATCTTGCGCTGCGAGCCGACCGCATGAGCGCCGGCATCGAGATCGATGGTGATCCCCGTGGAGCCTTTCGTGCACTTGAGCGATACCGAGCCGGTGCCAGACAGGGCGGTGGCGGCGGTCGGATCGTAAGCGCCGAACGCGAGCGCCGAGGTCGTCGATACGCTACATGTTTTGGCGACCGAGGATGTGACGCTCAGGCTACCGGTGTTCGTTCCGGCCCATGCGCCGCTGCCGATACTGCAGGCGACCATAGCGCTGCCGACCAGGCTTGCGAGTTTGAAGCTTTTCATGATGATGTGCTCCATTTGACTAGAAATTTACCGTGACTGTCACAGTATCCGAATACGATTGCGCGGAAATGTTCTGGGCCGCAGGCACCGAGCCGCACACCGTGAAGGCCTGTGCCGCCGCCGCGCTCCAGGTGACGCCGGTCGGCGTATACACCGAGCCGCCTACAGTCGAGCCCCATACGGTGCTGCCCGCACAGCTGGTCCACGGGCTCGTGGTGGCCGGCTGCGTGATGCCGTAGTTCAGAAAATCCGTCGTGACCGTGGCGCCCTGAAGCCTGCGCTGCGTTCCCGAGACGTGCGCGCCGGCATCGAGATCGATGGTGATTCCCGAGGAGCCTTTAGTGCACTTGATGGAAACCGAGCCCGTGCCCGCGAGCGCGCTCGAGGCATTGGCAACCACGGGATCGTAGGCGCCGAAGGCGAGCGTCGAGGTCGCGGAAACAGAGCATGTCTGGGCGACCGTGGCGGTGACGCTCAAGCTCCCGGTGTTGCTTCCGGCGAGCGCCAAGCCGCACGTGCCCCAGAGCAACAGCGCTATCAGCAGGCTTTTTGTAGGGTTTTCCATTACAAGACGCATGGTACGAGAGATGCTCAAGCTCTGCTGTTAAATAGCTTGCGAACACGTTAATTTTCCACGCTTTTCGATGATTATTTCCTGACGTTTTCTTGTTAAAAAATGGGCGCTGCTGGATGTCGGGATAAGCAATTACCCGCTAGTTCAAGGGCATGCAATTCGACCCCCGTAAGCGCCTGACTGCTAAAGCTTCCAGAGAAAAATCGTGCGCTCGCCGACATGCAGGGTTGCGTGCGGAGTCCAGTTGGTCATGCCGTGATAGTGGGACACGATGCGGGCCCCGGGCTGCAGCTCCCTGAGAAGCTTAGGCCGTAGCCTGTCGTTGAACTCGGGAGACAGGAACAGCGTAACCACGCTCGCGCCGCCCAAGTCGGTCGTGAAGAGATCTTCGGTCATGAACCGGATGCGCTCCTCGACCCCCGCGCGGCGCGCGTTTTCACGGCTCTCGGCAATGCGTTGCGGGTCGATGTCCACGCAAACGCCCCGCGCGCCGTACCGCACCACCGCCGCGATGACGATGCGGCCATCGCCGCAGCCCAGGTCGTAGACCACATCGCGGGAGGTGACCTGCGCCAGCTCGAGCATGGCGTGGACTACTTCAACAGGCGAAGGCTCATACCTGACCGGCTGGGCGGTGACAACAGCGCTCAGGATCAGGTAAAAACCGGCTATGCATACCCGCACCCTGCCGGCCATCGGGTTCCTCATCCTGGGAATTCTAGTTCTCGCGGGTTGCGCCCAGGCGCCGATCGCGCTGCGCGACATGGGCTCATTCCACGTAGGCGGGCGCGACGTGGAGATTTCGGGCAGGCCGGTAAAGGAAATCGTGTTTACGCCGGGCGGAGTGCCGGCGAAGGTCGACCCGAACGGCACCTATTCGGTCGAGGCGATGTACGTGCAGTACTTCCTGCCCGCGGAGCGCCGCGGCGTCGTGCCGCTGCTGCTGTGGCATGGCGGCGGCCTCACCGGCGTCACCTACGAGACCACGCCCGACGGCCGCGAAGGCTGGCTAACGTATTTCGTGCGCCAAGGCTGGGATGTTTACAACTCCGACGCAGTCGAGCGCGGCCGCGCCGGTTGGGCCATGTACCCGGACATCTTCAAGAGCGAGCCGGTGTTCCTCACCAAGGCCAATCCCTTCGAGCGCTTTCGCATCGGGCAGGGCGCCGGCTCGTACTCGCCCGACCCGGCGAAGCAGCGCGTCCTGCCCGGCAGCCAGTTTCCCGTCGGCGCGTACGACAACTTCGTGAAGCAGAACGTGCCGCGCTGGACCACCACCGACGACGCCATCCTGCGCGCCTATGTCGCCGAGATCGACAAGGTCTGCCCGTGCGCGATCCTGTTCCACTCGCAGGCCGGCCAGTTCGGCTTCAGGGCGGCGCAGGCGCGCCCGGACAAGGTGAAGGCGCTGATCGCAGTGGAGCCTGCCGGCATCGGCGATCCCCGGCAGGCGGCCGCGTTGAAAGGTATCCCGGTGCTGATGCTCTACGGCGACTTCATCGCGCAGGATGCGCGCTGGCCGCAGATCCGCAAAAACGGTATCGACTTCACCGAGGGCATCGCCCGCGCCGGCGGCAAGGTGGAGGTGGTCGACCTGCCGAACGTCGGCATCCGCGGCAACTCGCACATGCTGATGATGGATCGCAACAACCTGGAGATCGCCGCCTTGATCCAGCGCTGGCTCGAGGGCCAGGGTCTTTATCACTGATCAGTAGCCGTAGAATTCCTCGGAGCGCATGTCGCTTTCGGCGACGCCCATGCCCTCCAGCATCGACTGCATGGCCATGGTCATGCCTGGCGGCCCCGCGAAGTAGTAGACAGGCGCCTTCACGTCGCGCAGAGATCGTTCCAGCAGCTCGCGCCCGATCATGGCGGTTTCGCCGCTCCACGGCCGCGACGATTTCGCCGCTTCGGTCATGGTGGCGATCAGCCGGTAGTTCGGATTCGCCTGCTCGAGGCGCTTGAGCTCCTCGAGGAACGCGGCGTCCTCGGGCCGGCGGTTGGAATAGAACAGCAGTATCCGGTGCGGCCGCTTTTCCTTCGCGGCGTGACGCGCCATCGACAGGAACGGCGTCACGCCGATGCCGCCGGCGAGGAAAACCGCCGGGCGTGCGGCGTCCTCGTGCAGCACCATCAGTCCGTTCGGCCCTTCGATCCTGACCGGCGTGCCGGCGGCCGCGGACTTGAGCACCCGCTTGAACGCGCTGTCGCGCATGCGCGTCGCCACCATCAGCTCGGGCTCGTGCGGCGCCGAGGCGAGCGTGAAAGTCCGGCTGTCGCCCTGGGAGTCGGTTTGCGGCGGCTCGAGCAGCGTCACCAGCACATTCTGGCCGGCTGCGTGCGCGAAGCCGGCGGGACGGGCGAAATGGAACGCCATCGTGCCTTCCGCCACTGGCTCACGGCGCGTGAGGACGGTCTCGTAGGACGCCACTCAGAACATCCGGATTCCCTTGAAGCTGTCCGCTGTCTCGTAGCGCTTGCCGGCATCGTCGTACCAGTAGAGCTTGCCGGGCTCCTCGCCCTTCGTCAGCTTGTGCGAGCTGTCGCAATACGGCTGGTTCTTCGACAGGCCGCATTTGCACAGCCAGACTTCTTTTCCTTCGATGACGTAGCGGGACGGCTCCTGCAGGGTGCGCTTCACTAGACGTGCCATCGGGTTTCCCTCTATAGCGATTTCAGATACTCGATCAACTCGACTTTTTCCTGGTCGGTCAGCCCGAGCCTGAAGTTGCGATTGTAATGTCTGGCATGGCGCATTGGATGACGCAGCCACGCCCCGCGTTCCCGCGTAGCGGCTATCCGTAGATCAACGCGCCCAGGATCACCGCGCTATCGAGGCCGATCCATCCCACGCACGGCAGATAGATGTTCTTGTCGCGCTTCTGTATGCCGTACCAGAACCACAGGACTGCAGAGAGCAGGTAGGCGCTCCACGAGGCAACCGAAACGCCGGCGGCTTCGTGGCCCAGCCAGATCGTGAGGACCTGCGGAATGGTCATCAGCAGGGTGAACACCGACATGCCTCCGAGCAGCCGGCGCAGAGTCGATTCTTGCTGAGTCGCGGAAGCGGCAGGCGTGGTCGGATCGATGGGCATCGCAGGCTCCTAGTTGTTTATCGCGGCTGGATCACGCGGTTGCGCAGCACGCCGATGCCCTCGACCTCGAGCTCGACGGTATCGCCGGGCTGCAGGAAGCGCAGGCTCTCCAGGCCGCAGCCGTTGCCGACGGTGCCCGAGCCGAAGAACTCGCCGGGGTGCAGGGTCTCGGAGCGCGAGGCGTGCGCGATGCAGTCCTCGAACTTCCAGCGCATGTCGCGCGAGTTCCCCCGTCCGCGCTCCTCGCCGTTGACGCGCACCACCATCTCGAGGCGGTAAGGATCGCCGATCTCGTCGGCGGTCACCAGGCACGGTCCCATCGCGTTGGCGTTGTCGAAGTCCTTGCCCTTGCCCGGGCCGAGCTGCCCGGCCATTTCTCGGGTCTGCTCGTCGCGCGCCGAGAAATCGTTGAAGATGGTGTAGCCGAAGATGTGCTCGTGCGCCCTGTCCCGCGCGATGTCCTTGCCCGGCATGCCGATATAGCAGCCGAACTCCAGCTCGTAGTCGAGCGACTCGCTGTACGCGGGCCAGGGCACCTCGGCATCCGGGCCACACACCGAGAAGCGGTTGGGATGGTAGAAGAGCGGCCGCTCGTACCAGGCTTGGGGCGGTTTCTTGCCGATCGCCTGGAAGGCCTGCAGCAGATGCTTCTCGAAGCACAGGAAATCGCGCATCTGCGGCGGGCAGGGAATCGGCGCGAGCAGCCTCAGGTCTGCGCGGTCATACGTCGTGGCCTCGCTGGCGCTGCGCACGAGCTGATCGGCGACGTCGAGCGCCGCGGCGCCCGCCTCCACGATCGCCAGCACGCTTTCCAGCAGCGGCGAGCTGCCGTGGTGCACCCGCGAGTAGGCGGCCTGCAGGTCGAGGACCTTGCGATCGCCTTCGAGCAGCGCGCCCGCCCGGGGCAGGGAGTTTCCCGACGTGAAAGTGACGAGTCTCACCGGCGGTTTTGATAATACACTTGCGCTATAGCTCGGAAGGAGGAGCTCGCCATGCGCCAGTTCACCGAAGACACGCTCACCGACGCCGTCCTCGCGCGGCTCAAGGACGCGAAGCACCCCCGCTTCAAGCAGATCATCGCGAGCGCGGTGAAGCACCTGCACGGCTTCGCGCGCGACGTGCAGCTCACCGAGGAGGAATGGTTCGAGGGCATCAAGTTCCTCACCGCGGTCGGCCAGAAATGCGACGACAAGCGCCAGGAGTTCATCCTGCTGTCCGACATCCTCGGCCTGTCGATGATGGTGGTCGCGCTCAACCACAAGACGCCGCCCGGGGCGACCGAAGCGACGGTGCTCGGGCCGTTCTTCGTGCACGGCGCGCCGGATTTCGAGTACGGCGCCGACTTCACCAAGGGCGCCACCGTCGAGGGCGAGACCACCTGGGTCACCGGCCGCGTGCTGTCGATCGACGGCAAGCCGATTCCCAGCGCGGCGCTGGATATCTGGCAGGCGCGCGCCAACGGCGTCTACGACATCCAGGATCCGGAAGCCGAGTTCGAGCTGCGCGGTCGCGTGCTCACCAACGCCGAGGGTCGCTATGCGTTCAAGACCTACAAGCCGCAGTTCTACGGCGTGCCCGACGATGGCCCGGTAGGCGAGCTGCTGCGCGCCATGGGCCGCCACCCGATGCGCCCGGCGCACATGCACGCGATCGTGTCGGCGGACGGCTACCAGCAGGTGATCACGCATGTATTCGTCGCCGGCGATCCCTATCTCGACTCCGACGCGGTGTTCGCGGTGAAGGAATCGCTGATCGGCGAGTTCAGGAAAGTGGATTCCCCCGCGGAGGCGAAGAAGCTCGGCCTGCCGGCGCCGTTCCTGCGCCTGGACTGGGACTTCCACCTCGCGCCGGCCGGCACCGGTCAGACGCGCCGGACCGTCGCCGCCAGCGACGCCGTGACGTGATCTGGCGCGTTCGCCGCGTCCTCACCGGCCACGACCCGGAAGGGAAGTCGACCATCATCGCCGACGGCTTCGCTCCCAACGTGAAGGAGATGGCGTCGATGCCCGGCCTCGCGCTCACCGACCTGTGGGAGACTCGCGGCGCGCCGGCCAGCAACGCCGGCCTTGAAGATGCGGCAGACCGGCCGGTGCGGCTCGAGCCGCCGAAGAACGGCTCGATCCTGCGCATCGTCGAGTTCCCGCCCGACTCGCAATGGCGCAGCCGCGCCGATGCGCGCGAGGCCTTCGGCTCGATCGGCGCCGGCCACGCTGCCGACAAGCGCTCGAGCGACCCGATGATGCACCGGACTCGCACGGTCGATTACATCATCGTGCTGAAGGGCGAGATCTACGCCGTCATGGAGAAGGGTGCGACGCTGCTGCGCGCGGGCGACGTCCTCGTGCAGCGCGGGACGAACCATTCCTGGAGCGTGCGCGGCAGCGAGCCGTGCATCGTAGCCGCCGTGCTGGTCAGTGCGAAGCCGCTGGGCCCGAAAAAGAAAGCCTCTTCCAGGAAGACGAAGAAGAGGAAATGAAACGGGCGGTCGGCGTCATCGGCCTGGGCATCATGGGCTCCGCGATGGCCGCGAACCTGGCGCGCGCCGGCTTCGCGGTTTACGGCTATGACATCGTTGCTTCGCGCCGCGCCGGCACGCGCTGCCGCTCGGCCGGGGAAGTCGCCTCGAAGGCACCGATCGTCATCACGTCGCTTCCCAGCGCCGAAGCATTGCACGAGGTTTCCAAAGAGCTGAAAGGCGCAATCGTCGTCGAGACCAGCACGCTGCCGATCGACGACAAGCTCAAGGCGAGGCAGGTGGTGGGAAAGACCCTGCTCGACTGCCCGCTCTCGGGCACCGGAGCGCAGGCGCGGACCAAGGATCTGGTGGTCTACGCAAGCGGCGATGAGAAGGCTTTCAAGAAAATCGTTCCGGTTCTGAAAGGTTTCTCGCGGGCGCATTACTACCTGGGCGAGTTCGGCAACGGCAGCAAGATGAAGTTCGTCGCCAACCTGCTGGTGGCGATCCACAACGTGTCGGCGGCGGAGGCGTTCGTGCTCGGCATGAAGGCCGGGCTCGATGCCCGGACCATCTACCGCGTCGCCGGCGACGGCGCCGGCACCTCGCGCATGTTCCAGGTGCGCGGCCCGCAGATGGTCGCCGGGCGCTACGATCGAGCCACCATGAAGAACGAGGTGTGGCAGAAGGACATGAAGATCATCGGCGAGTTCGCCACCCGGCTCGGCGTGCCGACGCCGCTCTTCAACGCCTCGGCCGCGGTCTACACCGCGGCGATGGCGCAGGGATTCGCCAAGCAGGACACGGCGTCGGTGTGCGCGGTGCTCGAATCCATGGCAAGGCTAAAGCGCTAGGATCATTTCTTCTCGATAGCGGCCTTTTCGATCACGTCCGCCCACTTGGCAACGTCGCTCTTGATGCGAGCGCGCAGGTCTTCTGATGTGCTACCGCGGGCATCCATTCCCGCCCGCCGTGAAATGGCCTGAATATCCGGCGACCTAAGTGCTTCGTTAACTGCGCGCGAGAGCAGCGTAACGATCTCGGGCGCCACGCCGGCCGGGGCAGCCAAACCGTTCCAGCTCGTCACCTCATAATTAGGCAGGCCGCTTTCGCCAATGGTTGGCACGCTCGGCATGTTGGCGGCTCGTTCCCTGCCGGTGGTTGCAACAATCACGATTTGGCGGTCGTGAATGGGCGCCTGAAACCCAGGGAAATACTCGAACGCCACGTCTACGTCGCCGCGAAGCAGACCGGTAGCTACGTCGGGCGTGGTCTTGTAGGGAATCATCGTGACCTCGATGCCAGCAGCGATCCGAAACAGCTCCGCGGCAAGATGCTGGGTGCTGCCCGGGTTGATGGTGCCGAAATTCAGCCGGCCTGGATTTTTCCGCGCAGCGCCGATGATTTCGGCGACGGAGGTCAACGGCGACCCTGCTTTGGTCGCAACGATAATTCCATAGAACGCCGTGGTCGAAATCGGCACGAAGTCCACGGTGATGTCATAAGGCAGCGATTTGAATAGCGACCTGGCAATAGTCAGCCCGCCGCCGATCATGGCGAGCGTATAGCCGTCGGGCGCAGCAACGGCCGCCGCTTGCATGGCGACGACGCCGCCCGCACTGGGCCGGTTGTCGATGAGGAACTGCTGGCCGAGACGCTCGCTGAGCTTGTGTGCCACCATGCGCATGGTGACGTCAGCAATGCCGCCAACACCATAGGGCACGATGATACGCACCGGCCGCGCCGGATAGGTTTCCGCCTGCGCCAGATTGCTGGCTGCGGTCACCAAGCCGAGCAACGAAATCGTCGCGATGAAGCATGTCGTTCTATGACCGTGATTGATATTCATCCGCATATCATTAGCAATGATGTCCAGCGCTATCCGTTGGCGCCAGTGGGCGGGCATCAATCGGACTGGTCACGCTCGCGGCCGGTTTCCTTGCCGGAAATGATCGCTGCGATGGCAGCGGCTGGCGTGGGGAGATCGGCGCTCGTGCAAGCCTCGACCTGCTACGGCCATGATAATTCCTATGTCGCAGACGCAGTTGCCGCGCATCCGGATAAATTCACTGGCGTCTTTTCGGTCGATGTAATCGCACCCGACGCGGCCGAACGTATGCGCTATTGGCGAAGAAAGCGTCTTACCGGACTGCGCATTTTCAGCTTCGGCAGCACAATGACCGAGCAGGCGGTGCTCGATGATCCGAAATCCTACCCGGCCTGGGAATGCGCCGTCGAGCTCGACCTGCCGATCTGTCTGCAAATGTCGGGACAAGCGATTCCGCAAGTGGTGCGAATGATCGAACGCTTTCCGCGGGTGCGGGTCATCCTCGATCATGCAGCGCGGCCCGTCCTCGACGAAGGACCGCCATACCACGCCGCTGTACGTCTGTTCGACCTCGCACGCTATCCCAACGTCTATCTCAAGGTGACACCGCGTGTCTTCACCGAAGCGCGCCGTGGAAAAGCGACGCCGGAAGGCTTTTTCGGCCGACTGGTCGAGGAATTCGGTTCGCATCGTATTGCGTGGGGTTCGAATTACCCGGCTTCCGACGGGACGCTTCGCGAACTGCTCGCGCTGGCGAAAAGCTCGCTCGCTTTTCTGCCGCAGCAGGACCAGGAATGGATTTTTGCCAAGACGGCGCAGACGCTTTATCCCGCACTTGCCTGACTGACGTTTCAGCCGCGGGGGTTACCGAACCGCGGCTCGATAGAAGCTCGGATCGTAGTAGGTGTTCGGGTCGGTCAGGCTCTTCTTCGGCTCGGCGTACTTCGAGCGCAACTGCAGCACGGTGCGCACGCCCTCGAGGTCGATCTGCGCCTTTTTCTGGAAGCCGCCGCGCGGCGCAAGCAGCACGCCGTAGGCCGCCTGGGCGCCCTGCTCCGGCACGTTGGGCAGGTTCTTGCGGAAGATGCGGACCGCTTCGTCCCGGTTGTGCGGGTCATAGAGCCAGTCGACCGCTTCCGAGAACGCCCGGATATAGCCGACCACGGCGTCGCGGTTGGCGTCAGCCCAGCTCTTGCGCGCGCCGCCGACCAGCCCCTGGTAGGCGCCGAGCACATCGGTCGCATTGCCCAGCCGCGTGAAACCTTTTGCCTCTGCCTGCAGCTCGAAGGGAGAGAGCAGTAGGGTCGCCGCGTGCTTCTTCTCCATCAGCGCCTGGAAACGCTGCAAAACGCCGCCGGCGCGCTCGACGGTGTAGTCGCGGTCGAGCACAAGGCCGCCGCGCTCGAGCATCTCGAACAGCACGAAGGCGTAGCCGGTCGTCCGCGCATCGACCGAAACAGTCTTGCTTCGCAAATCAGCAAGAGTCTTCACTTCCGGGACCGCGACCAGGCGCAGGAAGCCGTTGTCGCCGCCCATGAACGCGATCAGGTCGGGCCCGTCTACCTTCGCCTCGCCCTGCCCTTCGCGATAGGCGATCAGGTTGTCGATCGCCGTCATCGCGATGTCGAACTTGCCCTCGATCAGGTTGGTGAGCTGGAACACCGAGCTTGGCGTCGGCGTCACCTTTACTTCGAGCCTGTTCTTCGCGAAGAAGCCCTTCTCCTGCGCCACCCAGACTGGCCAGTTGAAGCCACCCGGGAAGACGATCAGGTTGACGACGAGCAGCAGTGTCTGCATGTTTCCTCCTCCGGGGTACGATAATAGCGCCGGGAGGAAAAGCCATGAGCGACTGGAAAGATATTCGAAACTGGAGCCGCGAAGAGATGATGCAGCGCGTCGCGCGCTTCAAGCACCTGAAGGGCTCCGACGGCGGCCTGCCCGATAGCCCGCTCCCGGAGTGCCGGCGCAAGCTCTTTGCGGTCATAGGTTTTCAACCTCCCAACGCTAGTAGTGCAGCTACTACCTCTCCAGTTGGCGCCGACGCGTCGGCGATGCCGGCGATCGCGATCGCCGAGGGCTTCAACCTCGGCTACTGCAAGGCGAAGCCGGGCAAGGGCCCGCTGATGCACAACCACGACAGCAACGAGACCTTCATCCCGATCACCGGCAAGTGGCGCTGCGAGTGGAACGAGGGCCGGGCGATGGAGCACGTGGACCTGGATCCGCTCGACGTGATCTCGTTCCCGGTCGGCGTCGCGCGCCGCTTCATGAACGTGACCTACGACGAGCCGGGCAAGGAGCACCTGCTGATGTTCATCATCGGCGGCAACCAGCCGCAGGCCGAGTTCACGCCGCTCGCGATGCAGCGCTGCGAGCAGTTTTCCAGAGAGCAACAACGACAAACAGCGTCGCGACGGCGAGCGCCGCCGCGGCGACCAGCCGCCACGGCGGCGAAGGGTGGCCCTGCGCGTAGCGCGCGGCAGCGTAAGCCAGAGCGTCGAGCGGGAAGGTAAACGCCCACCAGGACGGCGCGAACGGCCAGCGCATGAAATTTCTTGCGTAGACCAGGAGCGCGATCGCGAGGACCACGCCGAAGAAATACAAGATCTCGAGAAAATCAAAAGCGAACAGCGCCACGCCGTTGGCGTAGATCAGCGAGGGCGGCACCAGCAGGATGAACCAGCTCGGGCGCAGCGCCTCGGGCAGCGGCGCCGCGACCATCGCGCGGTAGAGCAGTAATGCCGTGAGCAGCGGCGCGATGGAGGCCGACACGCCGAAGAAAAACCTGGAAGCCTCGATGTGGCCGAGCGCGATGCCCGGCCCCGGCACGACGATGCCGCCAACCAGGATGATCAGCCAGCCGGCGTTGAGTCTCGCCAGCTCGATCCCGCCGGAGAGCCAACGGACAAGGGCCCAGATCTGAAACGCGAGCAGGAGTGCGCATCCGGCCTCCCAAAGCAAATTTCCAGTGAGGGCTGAATACGGAGCGATGCCGCCGGCGACGAGCGTCATGCCGACCGGCAGCGCACCACAGAAGCCAAGCGTTGCGGGGTTGGTGAAGTCTTCCCGGACCGCTGCCGGAAACTTGAACAGCTTGAGAAGGTAAAGAGGCAACAGCACTGCAAGTAAAAGCGCCCCCAGCGCGACCCACGGCTCGGTGAAATACGCCGGCGCGCGCAGAAATCCCGGAAACACCGTTGCGGCGGCGCGCGCGCTCAGGCCGAGGCCGGCGAGGCCCATGACCGCGCCGTACATGCCGACGTGAAGCTCTTTAAGCCGCAGAGCCAAGGTAGTAGTTCTTCACGAGCGGGTTCTGCTCGAGCTCGGCGACCGTCCTGCCATCGAACACGATCTCGCCGTGCACGATGATGTAGCCGCGGTCGGCGATGCGGATCGCCTGGTGGAAGTTCTGCTCGGCCATCAGCACCGTGAGCCCGTAGCGCTGCTTCAGCTCCCTGATCTTGGTGATGGTATGCGAGACCAGGATCGGCGCGAGCCCAACCGAGGGCTCGTCGACCAGCAGCAGCCTGGGCGAGGACATCAGCGCGCGGCTGATCGCCAGCATCTGCTGCTGGCCGCCGGAGAGCGAGCCGGCGAGCTGGCGCCTGCGCTCCGCCAGCACGGGAAAAATCTCGAACGAAAAGGCGAGATTCCGGCCGATGTCGGCGCGCGCCGGCTTGCGGAAAGCGCCGAGCAGGAGGTTCTCCTCGACGCTGAGCTTGGGAAACAGGCGCCGCCCCTCGGGCACCATGGCGACGCCCAGGTTGACGATCTCCTCCGTCGACAGCCGCGTCAGGTCATGGGTTTCTCCATCCAGGTCGAGACTGACCGAGCCGCGCGTGGGGCGCACCATGCCCATGACGCATTTCATGAGCGTGCTCTTGCCGTTGCCGTTGGTGCCGAGCAGCGCCACGGTTTCGCCCTGCCTGATTCCGATCGACACGCCGTGGAGCGCGCGCACCGCGCCGTATCCGGCGTCGATTGCCGAGATCCTCAGCTCAAGCGCCAAGGTAGGCTTTCTGCACGTCGGGGTTCTTGACGATCTCGGCCGGCGCGCCCTCGCAGATGATCCTGCCGGCGTCGAGGCAGATCACGCGCTGCGAGAAGCGCATCACCGCCTGCATGATGTGCTCGATCATGATGATCGTGATCCCTGTCGCATTCAGGTCGAATAATATTTTCAGGACTTCGTCGACCTCGTTGCCGGCGAGCCCGGCCATCGCCTCGTCGGAGATCAGCAGCCGCGGCCGCGCCGCCATGGCGCGCGCCAGCTCGAGCTTGCGCAGCTCGACCTGGGAGAGCAGGTTCGACGGCGAGTCGGCTTTTTCAGCCATTCCCATCTGCCGCAGGATTGCCATCGCCTCGTCCCAGGTATCGGCGGTGTGCAGCGTGCGGCGGTGCGCGACGTATTCGAGCGGCACGACCAGGTTCTCCAGCACCGACATGGTCTTGAACGGGCGCGGGATCTGGAAGCTGCGGGCGATACCGCGGCGCGTGCGCTGGTAGGCCGGCAGGCGCGAGATCTCGGCGCCGTCGAACACGATCGAGCCCGATTCGTTCCTCAGTGCGCCCGAGACGCAGTTGATCAAGGTCGTCTTGCCCGATCCGTTCGGCCCGATCAGGCCGAAGCGCTCGCCGGGCGCGACCTCCAGGCTGACCTCGCTCAGCGCGGCGAAGCCCCCGAAATGCTTCGACACGCCTGTTATCTGGAGGAGCGGTGGAGCCACTTTAGCTTCCTGAGCAGGCCGAGCACGCCGTCCGGCGCGGCTACCACGAACACCACCAGCAGCACGCCGACCACCAGCACGTTGATTTCGTTCGAGATCGTCACGGTGACGATCTGCTGGACCGAGCCGAGCAGGATCGCGCCGATCACCGGCCCCAGCCAGTGCGAGGTGCCGCCGATCATCGGCATGGCGAGCGCCGATACCGAATAGTTGAGGTCGAAGCTGGACGCCGGCTCGAGGAAGCTCATGTACATCGGCAGCGGCGCGCCCGCCGCGCCCATCAGGGCGCCGGACACGGTGCAGGCGAACAGCTTGAGCTTCAGCGTCGGCACGCCCGAGCATTCAGCCGCCTCCTCGCTGTCGCGGATCGCGCGCAGCCCGCGCCCGATCCAGGACACCTCGATGTAGCGCGCGATGCACACGCCGGCCACCGCCAGGACGGCCATCACCACGAACAGCATGCGCGTGTACGAATCGAAGAGCGGCATCGCCGGCGGGCGCAGCAGCTGCACGCCGGTGGCGCCGCCGACGTAGCGCCAGTTCACGATCGCGGTGTGCATGATGAAGATCACCGCTACTGTGGCGATCGAAAAGAAGATGCCGCGCAGCCGCAGGGTGAGAAGGCCGGTGCCGAAACCGAGCAGCCCGCTTGCGCAGGCGGCGGCGAGGATCTGCACGCCAAGCGGCGCACCCACCGCCTTGAACAGCACCACCGCCGTGTAGGCCCCGATGCCGAAGAACGCCGCGGTGCCGAAGTTCACGTAACCGGCATAGCCGCCGAGAATGTTCCAGGCGGTGGCTAGTACTACGAACTGCAGCACCACGTAGCCGGCGTAGAAGAAGTACTCGTTCGTTCCGCTCAGCGCCAGGCCTGCGGCCAGCGCAACCGTCGCAGCCACCCCGATCCAGAATTTCATCGTCCGAACAGCCCCTGGGGACGGATGCCGAGCACCACCAGCAGCAGCCCGAAGGCGACCGCCGGCGCCCACGAGGCGCCGAACAGCGTCAGCACGATCGACTCGGAGACCCCGAGGATCAGGCCGGCAAGCAGCGTTCCGGTCATGCTGCCGAGGCCCGCAAGCACGACGACGCAGAAGGTGCGGCCGATGTAGACGCGGTCGAGGCTCGGCTCCACCGGCCCGACGACGATCAGCATCGCGCCGGCGAGCGCCGTGACCGCGGTCGCGATGCCGAATGCCCATTGCTTGATGCGCACCGGGTTCGCGCCCATGAGGCGCAGGGCCGGCTCGTCCTGCGCCACCGCCTTGATCGCGCGCCCGGTGAAGGTGCGCGAAAGGTAGAGCGTCAGCGCCGCCGTGAGCAGCAGCGCGACGCCGAAGGCCACCAGCAGGCGCCAGGGGATCCGGTAGCCGCCCAGCGACAGGCTCTTGCCGATGTAATCGGCCTCGACCATGCGCTGGTCGACGCCGAACACGAGGATCAGCCCGACCTCGATGATGAACGCGAGGCCGAAGAAGAACGCCAGCCCCCTGACGCCGGCGTCGCTGCCGCGTTTCTCGAAGGTCTCATAGTAGAACCTGTAGATCGCGACGCCGAGGAGAAAGAACAGCGGCGTCAGCGCTATTCCGGCAACGATCGGGTCCCAGCCGTAGCGGCCGAGGAGGTAGGTGCAATAAGACCCGAGCACCATCAGCGCCGGGTGCGCGACGTGCGGCACATCGAGCAGCCCGAAGGCGACCGAGAGGCCGACGCTCACCGCGGCGTAGAAGCAGCCGACCAGGATGCCGAACAGCACTGCCTCGGCGAGCAGGTCGATATTTATTTCCCGCGCGCTTTCTCGAACGGCACGATAGCCTCGCCGATCTTGTACTGCTCCGGCCACAGGATCACCTGCCTGCCGGGGTGCCGGAACTGCTCCATGTCCTTGTCGACAACGCCGCGGAACTGCGCGTGGATCACGCGCGGGTTCGCCCATTCGCCGTCCGGGCCGAAGCGGATCGGGCCGACGATGGTCTGCATCTCGTGCTTGTGCAGGTAGTCGGCGAGCTTCCTGTGATCGAGGCTCTTCGTCGCGTTGATCGCCTGCTCGAGCATCTGCCCGATCGCGTAGTTGAACGGCGGCAGATAGAAGCCGAGCGGGTCGACCTTGGCCTCGAGCGCCCTCTTCGCATAGCGCTGCAGGAAGTCTTCGATGCCGGGATACTTGACGCCGGGCACGTACGAGTTGTAGTTGACGATGCCGTTCAGCGACGAGCCGAGCGACACCATGTTGGGCGTGAACTGCAGCCCGACCATGCCGCCGCCGAACAGCTTGACCGAGTCGCCTACGCCGATCTCGTTTATGGCGCGCACGATCGCCACCGAGTCGTTCGGATAGGACATGACGAACACGATGTCGGGCCTGGCGGCGCGGATGGCGCGGATCATCGCCGAGAAGTCGACCGTCGCCGGCGGGTAGTTCTGGTCGTAGACCGTCTGCAGCCCCGCCTTCTTGGCGAGGGTGCGCGCCCCGTTCGCCAGGTTCTGCGCAAATTCCTGGTCGGCGGCGAGAAAGGCGATCGTCTTGGCGCCGGCCTTCTGGCCGATATGGATGAAGCCGTCGGACCAGCTCGAGGCGTCGGTCCACGGCGAGTTGTTGAACCACATGTCGTGCTTCACCGTATGGTTCACCTGGAAGGAGAAGTTGCCCATCAGCAGCAGGCCGCGCTGCTTCACCAGCGGCATGATCGGCGCGGTGGGCACGGTGCCATACGGCGCGATGATGAGATCGACCTTGTCGACGTCGAGCAGCTTGGTGTAGATCCCCGGCGTCAGCGCGGGGTTGGTCTGGTCGTCGTAAACGATGAACTCGATCCTGCGGCCGAGCAGGCCGCCCTTGGCATTGACGTCATCGACCCACATCTGCAGCGCGAGCAGCGCCGCTTTTCCGCCGGCGCCCAGCGAGCCGGTCTGCGGCATGCTCATGCCGATCTTGACGGGCGCCGGCTGCGCCAGCGCAGCCGCGCTGAATGCCAATCCCAATACGAATGACGCGAGTCTCATGACCTCCTCCTTGTGCGGTTATTGTAATCAATCTTCAGCAGGCGGGCTGCGTTGCTTCCCATGATTTGTCTTTTCTCGGAAGGCGACAGTCCCCTGACTGCGCCGATGAATCCCACCGGGTCCTCCACGCCCATGTCGTAGGGGTAGTCGGTGCCGAGCAGGACGTGATCGGCGCCGAAGCGCTCGACCAGGTGACGGAGCATGCCGGGATCGAAGGTGATGCTGTCGAAATAGAACTTCTCCAGGTAGCTGGAAGGTTTCTTTTTTATGCGGACTCTGCAATCCGGACGGGCGCGGTGCGCATGGTCCATGCGCGCCCAGTAATGCGCGAGGTAGCCGCCGCCGTGCGGCAGCAGGATCTTCAGCCTCGGGAAGCGCTCCATCACGCCGTCGAAGATGAGATGGCTCGCCGCGACCGTGGTCTCGAGCGGGTTGCCGATCAGGTTGTTGAAATAGTGGTCCGCCAGCCGCTCGCCGTGCGTGAAGCCGACCGGGTGCATGAAGATGAGTACATCCAGGTCTTGCACTTTAGAAAAGAATTTATCCAACCCGAGTTTTGCGTCTGTTAGATCCAATCCATTGACGCTCGGGTTGATCTCGACGCCGCGCAGGCCAAGCTGCTTCACGCAAAAGTCCAATTCCGCGACAGCGAGGCCCGCATCCTGCAAAGGCACGGTCCCCAGGCCGACAAAGCGCTCGGGCCGTTGCGCGACGATCTCGGCGATGCGCTCGTTCACCGTGCGCGCGAGCTCGGCGCCCTCGCCCGGCTCGCTCCAGTAGTAGGTCTGGTGCGGCGCTGGTGAGACGGCCTGCACGTCGATACCCATGCGGTCCATGTCCTTCAGGCGCTGCTCGATGCTGGTGAGCTGGGCGGCGCGCTCCTGAATCTGCTTCGCGTTCACCTCGCGCGTGAGCTGGTTGGAGAACCTGGCGAGGAGATCGAACTGCGCCGGGTTGTGGCGCGCGACCGCCGCCGCCGCCTCGGTGTTCAGATAATGGCAGTGAATATCGACCCGCAGACTTTTGCCTCGCTTCTTGAGGATTTTTCTGGAACCTGAGGTTGTGGGCGCGCAGCGGTACATCATGTCAAAAAACCCCCAGATGTTGAGTGATCAAAGCTTCGTTGCCGCGCGCCTCGCCGGCGCTGCCGGTGAAGGCGACGCGGCCGGTGTTCAGGATCACTACTTCGTCGGCGAGCTCGAGGGCGAGCCGGACGTTCTGCTCGACGAGCAGGATCGACTGGCCTTCGTCCTTCAGGCGGGCGATGGTGCGGCCGACCTCGGCGACGATGAGCGGCGCGAGGCCCTCGGAGGGCTCGTCCATCAGCAGCACGCGCGGGTTGCCCATCAGCGCCCGCGCGATGGCGAGCATCTGCTGCTCGCCGCCGGAAAGGGAGCCCGCGACCTGCTCGGCGCGCTCCTCGAGCTGCGGGAACAGCTCGAAGACCCGGGCCAGATTCCAGACGGAGGAAGCGCTCCTTCTTTCCGACACCCGCAGGTTCTCCCGCACCGTCAGCGTGGGGAAGATGCGCCTGCCCTGCGGCACGAAGCCGACGCCTTTGCGCGCGATGCGCTCCGGCGCGAGCCCGGCGATCGGCTCGCCGAACAGGCGGATCGCGCCTTTGCGCGGCGGCAGGAAGCCGATGATCGCGCTCATGCAGGTGGTCTTGCCGGCGCCGTTCCTGCCGAGCAGCGCGAGAACTCTCCCGGCTCCTACTTCAAACGAGATGCCATGCAGCACGTGGCTGTCGCCGTAGAGAGCGTCGACCCCCTGCAACGTGAGAGCCTCAGTGGCCAAGATACACCTCGCGGGTCTTCGGGTCGGCCACCACCTCGGCCCGGGTCCCCTCCACGATCACCCGGCCGTAATGCAGCACGGTGATGCGCTCGGCCATGTCGAGCGCGGTGTCCATATCGTGCTCGATCATCACCACGGTCACCTCGCGCGGGATGGCCGCGATCAGCTGCTTCACCGTGGCGCGCTCCTCGCGCGACAGCCCGGCGAGCGGCTCGTCGAGCAGCAGCACGCGCGGCTTCTGCGCCAGCGCCATCGCGATCTCGACGCGCCGCTTGTCGCCGTAGGCGACCTCGGCGATGCCTCTCTTCGCCAGGTGCTCCAGCCCCACGCGCGCCAGGACCGCTCTCGCCTCCACGTAGAGATCCGCGTCGAAGGACCGGAAAGCGTTCCAGCGCAGCTTCGACAGGCCGAGCAAGGAAAGCGCGATGTTGTGCTCCAGCGTGTCCTTCGGGAACAGGGTGATGATCTGGTAGGTGCGGGCGAGTCCGCGGTGCACGCGGTGATGCGGCGCGAGGCGGGTCACGTCCTCTTCGAACAGGATGACGTTCCCGGCATCGCGCGGCAGGTCGCCGGTGACCAGGTTGAAGAGCGTGGTCTTGCCGGCGCCGTTCGGGCCGATGATCAGGCGCCGCTCGCCCGGCGCCACCTCCAGGGAGACGTCGCTGATGGCCGGCAGGCCGCCGAACGATTTCCTCAGGTTCTGGAGGCGAAGCGCAGCCACAGTCTTTTCACCCCGGGAACGACGCCCTCCGGCATGAACACCACGATGAGGACGAAAACCAGGCCGAGCAGCGTGTTCCAGCGCTCGATGTACGCCGAGACGTAATTCTTGAGGAGCATGACGATCGCGGCGCCGACCACCGGCCCGCCGAGCGTTCCCGAGCCGCCGGCGATCACCGCCAGCAGGCCCTCGGCGGAATTGGTGAGGGACAGCGAAATGGGGTGAATATATTTGTGGTAGTACACGAAGAGCAGCCCCGACACCGCGCCCCAGAAACCGGCGTACACGAAGCTGACCCAACGGATCAGCCAGACATTGTGGCCGAGCGCGCTCATGCGGCGCGGCTGGTCGCGCGTGCCGCGCAGCGCGGCGCCGAACGGCGAGCCGACGAAGCGCGCCATCAGCCAGAGCGACGCCGCGGTCGCCGCCAGGGCGAAATAGTAGAACGACGCGGCATCGTCCAGGTGGAACGGACGGCTCAGGCCGCGCAGGCCGTTGTCGCCGTCGGTGAGCGCCACCCAGCGGTAGGCCGTGCCCCAGAGCACTTGCGAGAGGGCGAGCGTCAGCATGAGGAAGCCCAGGCCGGTCGCGCGCAGCGCGATCAGGCCGAACAGGCACGCCATCAGAGTGGTGCCGAGCAGGGCCGCCGGCGCGGCGATCCAGTGGCCCAGGCCGAGCTTCAGCCCGAGCAGCGCCGAGGTATACGCCGCGACGCCGAGATACGACGCATGGCCGAGCGTCGCCAGCCCGCCGTAGCCGAGCAGCAGGTTGATGCTCGCTGCGAAGATGGCGAAGATGAAGATCTGGCTGGCGAGGTTGACGTAGAACTCGCCTCCCACCAGGGGAAAGGCCACCAGGAGGCAGGCCAGCGCAGCGAGCTTCACGCTGCAAACTTTCCAAACAATCCCCGTGGGCGGAAGGCTATTACGAAAATCATGGGCAGAAAAAGAATCACGTAGGCGAGCTGCGGGAAGAGCGCGACGCCGAAGGTGTAGACGAAGCCGGTGATGAAGCTGCCGGCGAAGGCGCCCGCCAGGCTGCCGACGCCGCCGAGGATCACCACGATCAGCGCAAGCGGCAGCATGTCCGCGTCCAGGCCCGGATAGGCCGACATGATCGGCCCGCCGATGACGCCGCCCGCCCCGGCCAGCCCGGCGCCGAGGCAGAACACCAGCGTGAACAGCTTCGACACCGGGATGCCGACCGCGCGCGCCATCTGCATGTCGTCGACCCCGGCGCGGATCATCGCGCCCAGCCGCGTGCGCTCCATCAGCAGGTGAAGCGCCATTCCCACCAGGACCGACAGCACTACCACGGCGACGCGGTAGGCGGGAAAGGCGAACCCCGCCACGCGCAGCGGCTGCTGCAGGAATTCCGGCGTCGGGATCGGGATCGGGTCCCCGCCCCAGACCACCAGGCACAGGTCGGCGATGATGTAGGCGAAGCCGAGCGTCACCAGCACCTGGCCGAGGATATTGCCCGCGAGCTTGCGCAGGATGAATCTCTCCAGCAGGCCGCCGAACGCGGCCACCGCGAGGCCGCCGAGCAGCGCCGCCACCCAGAGGTTCGGCATCAGCTTCAGAATGCTGACGCCGAGGTAGGCGCCGAGCATGAAGAGCGCGCCGTGGGTCAGGTTCGCGATGCGCATCAGCCCGAAGATCAGCGAGAAGCCGGCCGACAGCAGGAACAGCAGAGCGCCCAGCGCCAGGCTGTTCAGCGTCTGGATGACCCAGAACTGCAGCTTAGGGCTCCAGGTTCTTCGCCGGCGGGAAGTCGCGCGAGTACACCGGGTTCTTCAGGAACTCCTTCGGGTCATAGGTCCAGAACTGGCTCACGTCGG
This sequence comes from Betaproteobacteria bacterium, assembly GCA_005881595.1. Taxonomy (GTDB): domain Bacteria; phylum Pseudomonadota; class Gammaproteobacteria; order Burkholderiales; family SG8-39; genus SCGC-AG-212-J23. Next base: position 55,897 of record VBBY01000032.1, read on the forward strand.
GATAGGTGTGGATCACGCTGTTCACCAGCCGAGCGTCCTTGCGCTCCACCTTGCGGATGTAGACGTTGCCGACGACGTTGCCGTACTGGTCGAACCTGACCTGGCCGCGCGCGGTGTCCACCTTGAGGCCGCGCACCGTCTTCATGAAGGCTTCCTTGTCCTCGACCCTGCCCTGGATGGCCTTCAGCGTCGCCTCGAGCACGGCGGCCTCGACATAGGTGGCGGCGGCGTAGAACCCCGGGTCGTACTTGAATTCCGAGCGGAACTCGGCGGCGAATTTGCGGTTGATCGGATTGTCGAGCTCGGCCGAGTACCAGCACGAGGTGACGATGCCGAGCGCTTCATCGCCCATGTTGCGCAGGACCGCCTCGTCCAGCGCAGTCATGCCGCCCACCGGCGTCACCTTGCCGCGCAGCCCGTACTCGTTGAACTGGCGCAGGTAGCGGAACCCGTTCGAGCCGGCGAAGCCGAGGAAGATGCCGTCGATGTTGGTCTTGAGCTGCGCGAGATACGTGCCGTAGTCGGGCACCGTGAGCGGCGGAAACGTCTTCTGCACGATCTTGCCGCCGAGGTCCTCGAGCACGCGCTGGAAGCCGGCGCACATCTCGTGGCCGTAAGGAATGTCATCGGCGATCACCGCCATCCGGCGCATCTTGAGCTGCTTGTAGCAGTAGTCGGCGAGCGGCTGCGCGCACTGGGAAGAGGTCGAAGTACCGCGCGTGAACCACGGATTGGGCTTGCGCTGCGTCATGTCCTCGGCGGCGGCCACCGACAGCGTCAGCAGCTGCTGCTGGCGGATGTAGTCGTCCGCCGCGAGAGCTTCGGCGGTGGCGAGCGGCCCGATCATGACCTGGATGTGCTCCCTTTCGACCAGCTCCTGGATCTTGGTGCGCGCCTGGGCGGGCACGCCGCCCGAATCGCCGACGAACAGCTCGATCTTGCGGCCGGCGAGCGTGCCGTTGCGCTCGCGCAGGTACATGACCAGCGCGCGCTCCATGTCGATGCCGCCGGAAGCGAGGGGCCCCGTCTTGACCGTCATTAATCCCAAGCGGATCGGCCCTGTCTGTGCTTTTAACGGCAGTGAAATTCCAACTGCGGCTGCCCCAGCTGCCTGCACGAAACGCCTGCGGGTGAACCTCATGAATGCTTCTCCTTCAGTTTTTGAAAGAACTGCTCGTTGGTCAGCACCCAGCCGAGGCAGCGCGCGACGTTCTGCAGCCCCAGCACGTGCAGGTCGTCGCCGTACATGCTCGCCACGCAATCGGACAGCACGACCACGCGGTAATCGAAGTTGAACGCGGTGAACGCAGTGTTGAGCACGCAGGTGTTGCTGTTGATGCCCATCAGCACCACGCTCTTGACGCTCAAGGCGTCGAGCAGCTGGCGCAGATCGGTGCCGTAGAAGCAGTCGAGCCGCTTCTTGTTGTCGATGACGTAATCGGCCTCGCGGTAGAGCTCGGGGATGATCTGCGTGCCGGGCGAGCCTTCGAGGTTGTGCTCGCGCACGGTGCTCTTCCGCCCCGGCGTCAGCCGGTCCGTCTCGCCCTGCGCCGCGTGCATCGCCTTCCAGTACGGCGAGGCCATGCCCTCGCTGCCGAGTGATTTTAGTTTTCTGTAGACAAGAACCACATGGATCACGGGAATCTCCAACCGCCTCGCAAAATCGAGCGCAGCCCGGGCGTTCCGGATGACGCGCTTCGCGTCCTCGGGCCTGGCTGGCATCGTCGCCACGTCCATGTCGAGGTGGCCGCGGTGCATGTCGATGGTAACGAGCGCAATTTCCCTGGGGTTCAAAACCAGTTGTTCGTAGAGCCCGGAGATCAGGCTCGAGCGATCGACGATCTCAATGCTGGCCATGTTTGAGCGGGTGGGCGTCGGCGAAGGCCTTTTCCTTCATGCATTCGTTGTACACGCGCATCACGGTCGGCACGCCCGAGGTATCGCAGTTGAAGTAGGCGAGCGCGCCGATCACCTGGGAGGCGAGGCAAATGTCGGCGAGCGTCAGCGAGTCACCGTGGCAGTAGCGGCCGGTCTCCTTGTCCTTCGCGAGATGGCCCTCGATGGCCTCCAGGGCCGTGAGGGTCCAGTGCGCGAGCCAGAGATTGCGCCGCGCTTCCTCGACCTTCAGCTCCTTCTCGAGATAGATCCTGATCCTCGGCGTAATCAGCGGGTGCCCGTCGGCGGCCGCGATGAGCGCGAGGCCGCGCACGCGGGCGCGGCCTCGCGGGTCCCTGGGCAGCAGCGGCGGCTGCGGCCGGGTCTCCTCGAGGTATTCGAGGATGGCGAGCGACTGGAACAGCGGCGGCCCATCGTCGTCGAGGATCAGGGCCGGCACCACGCCCTGCGGGTTCACCGCCTTGTACTCGTCGGTATGCTGCTTGCCCTTGAGGAGGTCGATCGAGATCTCCTCGGCGTGCAGGCCTTTCAGCGCCATCGCCACGCGCACGCGGTACGTGGCGAGCGAGCGCCAGAACCCGTAGAGCTTCATGGAATCACCGGAACCAGGAGATAGGAGTCCCGCAGGTGGAGCGTGGTCCTGCCGCCGAACAGCGCCGCGGGACGGTCGCGCGGGTCGTCGTGCAGGAACGGGCCGCAGCCGCGCAGCTCGTTCTTGAAGTTCGAAAGCCGCGCGCCGGTGGACTTCTGCCATTCGTAGTCCTTGCCGCGCACGCTCAGCGCGAGGCGGTGGCCCGCCGGCACCACGATCGAGGTCGGCCACAGCTCGATGTCGAGCTCCACCGGCTCGCCCGGCTTGAGCTTCTTCACCTCATCGTGACTGTGGTAGGGACGGTACGGCGTCGACAGCTCGGCATCGAGCTTGCGGTGCGAGGCGCGCAGCCAGCCCTGCGCGATCGGCGTATGCGGGTCGATCGCGCCCTGGAACACCACTTCCCTCAGGTCCGGCGTGAAGACGCGGAACACGAGGAACAGGTCGGCGTCGGGAGTGCTGGAGGAGACGAACAGCTTCGCCGCCAGCGGACCGGTGATCTCGGTCTGCTTCTCCACCGGCTCGGAAAGGAAGGTCAGCCCGTCGCCCAAAGCGTAGAACGAAACGGATTGAAAGGAAGTTGGAGGAGTCGAGCTCAAGCCGAAGGCCGAATCCATGTAGAGCCTGGTCCATTGCGTCCTGGCGAGCGGCCACTCGTTCTCGTGGCGCTCGACGAAGCGGTCGACGTGGCGTATCTGCAGCTGTACTCTGGGCTGCTTGTCCCAGCCGTTCTTGTGGCCCTTGAGGTAGTAGTCGAAAAACCGCAGCTGCAGGTTCCTGCCGTAGTCGGTGTAGAAGTGCGTCCAGTGCTCGATGCCGTGGACTTCGAGCCATTTGTCTTTCGACGCGGCGCGCAGGAAGCCTTCGAAATTGCCGCGCGTATGCAGGCCCTGCCCGCCCCAGTTGGCGGCCGACAGGAACGGCACCTTGACCCGGTGCCACACCGGCGAGCGCGCCTTGTGATAGGCGTCGTCGAGCGGGTGCGACAGGATCTCGTCGCCGAACTCGGCGCGGTTCTCGGAGAGCTCCTTGTCCGAGAGCGTGTCGTCGCCGCACACCGCCAGGTCGGTGAGGCGGCTGCGCGGGCCGCGCTCGCCCAGGCCGTACTGGACCGTCTTCACCTGCATGTCGTACCAGTTCGCCCAGAACGTGCAGAGGATGCCGCCGTGGTGCGTCATGTCGCGGTACCAGTCGGCGGCGCCTTCCCAGACGCACATCGCGGCCAGGTGCAGCGGCTGCAGCGAGGCGGCGTGCCACTGGTTGATGGCGTAATAGGAGATGCCGTTCAGACCGACCTTGCCGCTGGACCAGGCCTGCACGCCCGCCCACTCGATCGACTGGTACAGGTCCTGCGTTTCGCGCGGCGCGAAATGCTCGATGCGGCCGGGCGAGCGGCCGGCGCCGCGCGAGTCGATCCGCAGGCAGGCGTAGCCCTGCGGCACCCATTTCTCCGGGTCGACGACTTCCCAGTTCTGGTACTTGCCCGACGAGCCGCTGCCGACCTCCGGATGCTCGCTGATCATGCGCTGCCAGGCGCTCGGGTAGCCGTCCTGGAATGCAAGCCCCTTGGCGTATGGACCGTAGCTAAGGAGGACCGGGTGCCGACCTTCGACGCCCGGGCGAAACAGGTCGGCGCGCAGCACCAGCCCGTCGTCCATCACGATCGGGATGTCCCAGTCGATGCGCATGCCGTCGCGGAGCTCGCTCTTGGGCGACTCCATGCCCTTCTCCTCTTAAGCGCGCGATTTGAACTTGCGCGGCGACGGGTGTCAACTAGGTCACGTCTTCAACTCGGGCCACAGTGAAAACGCGCAAAACCATGACCTTTTGCGCTGTAGAAACGCTAGCGGTGACCGATGATGTGGCTCACTCTCACCGGAGGCACCATGACCGCTGCGGTTCTCGAATACAAACCCACTCTAAGTCACGGCTGGTTTCTCGTCGCCATCTTCATTGCCTCATACCCCCTGTGGCACAGGGAGCTTCTGTTCACTGCGAGCGTCATCACGGAAGCGACCGTGTCTCAGCAGCTCACTGAACCGGCCGTCGCGAATTTCGCGATCGTGCGCGAACTAAGCGCTCCGGTTGTTTCCCACCCTGCTGGAGCGTGCGCCGGGCAGCACTAAAGTCACGCAAGTGTCACTGGACGACGCCGACCGGGATGTCGCCGAGGTGGATGAGCTCGCGCTTCACCGCTCCCCCCGCATCGGTTTCGGCGATCAGGTGCCCGCGCGTGTCGTAGTGGAAGACTGTGTCGCCGAGGCTGTTAGTCTTCCTCACCCGCTGGCCGAGCGCGTTCACCTGGTAAGTGGTGGTGCCCAGGCTGCTAGTTGCTTGCACCATGCGCCCGCGCGTGTCGTAGGTGTAGGTGTTGTTGCCATCCGCGGTGGTCGAGCCGTTCGGGTCGAAGACGAAGCTCCGGACAGGTCCCGAACTAGGCGTGATGCTTGCGACGCGGTTTGAGCTCGAGCTGTAGGCGTAGGTGTCGGTGCTCGTGCCCGCCGCGCGGCTCATGCGGTTGCCGACCGCGTCGTAGCTGTAGGCGTAAGGCGTCGAAGGCGTGACGGCCTGGGTCAGGCGATCGAGGCTGTCGTAGTCGTACGTTTGGGCGTTGGCGGGATTGGCGAAGTCGCTGATGAACGTGATGCGGCTCGTCGCATCGTAGCCGATGCCGAAGGACTGCACGCCGAGCGTGTAGGAGGCGATGCGGCCGTCGAGGTCGATGCCACGGCTATAGACCTGATTGTTGCCGAGCGTGTAGCTCTTCACGCCGCCGAAGGGCTGATAGAGGACGCTTGAGACCACGACTTGCGACTGGGTATCCTTGGTAGTAGTCACCTGATTGACCCTGCCAACACCGTCGAAGGCGTAGGTCACAGTGCGGCTGCTCGGATAGGTCATCCCGCTAAGACGCCCTGCTTTGTCGTACGCATACCCGGTCCTGTACAGCACGCCGTTGACAGTCCGCGTATCGGACGTCACGCGCCCGTGGAGGTCGTAGGCGTAGGCGATCTGGCTCGTGACTTGGTTGGCCGAGTTCGTTTCGGTGATGGAGCTCAAGTGCCCGATCGCATTCGTTCCCTGATCGTAGGTGTAGGTCTGCATCGAGCCGTCGTTGAAAGTGATGAGCGTGACGCGGTTGAGCGCGTCGAAGGTGTACGCCGTCACCTGCCCTTTCGCGTCGGTCTGCATAAGGAGGTTGCCGGCGGCGTCGTACGTATTCACCGTAGTGCCGGTATCTGGGCTCGCCTGCTGCGTAAGGTTCCCCAGACCGTCCACCGTGTACCCGGTGACCAGGCTCCGCGGATCGGTGACCTGGGTGAGCGCATCGAGCCCGTTGTGGGCGTACTGCGTAACCCCGAGGTTCGGGTCGGTGACCTGCTTCAGCCGGTTTAGCGCGTCGTAATCATTAGACGTGACGTGGTTGAGCGGATCCTTCACCGACTTGACGTTGCCCTGGTTGTCGTAGCCGTACTCGGTGGGCTGGTTCTGGGCGCCGAATTCATGGAACAGGCGGTTGAGGCTGTCGTAGTCACGTGTGCGTTTTTGCACCCGCACGTTCGCAGGATCGAATACCTCCTCCAGCGTGCGGTTGCCCATCGCATCGAGCCCATAGCTGATGCTGTTGCCGAGGTTGTCCTGCATCCCGGTCAGGCGGTGCGCGGGGTCGTAGCTGTACGAGAGATAGGAGAGGTCCGGCAGCGTCACCTTGGTAAGCTGGCCGACGCCGTCGTAGTCGTAAGTCGTGATCTCGCCGCCAGAGTTGCGCGAAGTAAGGCGCTGACGGGCGTCGTAGCCGAGCGTGATCGTCATCCCGTTCGGGTCGACGATCGTTCGCGGCTGGCCGTGCGCGTTGTACGCGGTGATGCTCGTGACATGCCCTGCCGCGTTGGTGATCGAAGCAACATTGCCTTGCGTGTCGTAGGTATAGGTGGTGACGTCCGAGACGTCGGTGCGCGGGCCATCGACCGTGAGCACCAGGCCGTTCGAGTTGTAGGTGTATGTCCAGGTGCGCGTTGCGCCGCTCGTCGCCTGCACGGTCCTCGAGCACAGCGCGCCGCGCGCGCCGCACTGCACGCCGTCCGCGTCGTAGACGTTCGTCGTGGTGCGCAGCGGCTCGACGATTTGCGTCGGCAGGCGGAACGTCGGGTGCCACTCCGTGGAGGTCGTGCGTTGTTGAGGCGTTGCGTTCGCCTCCGTGCGCGAGATCTCGAGATTTCGAGCCGGATCGAAGGCGTATATCGTCTGGTTGCGGTTCCAGTCGGTGCGGCTCGCGAGGTTGCCGTTGGCATCGTAGGTCGCGGAGGTCGACGCAGTTCCCGAACCGCTGGCCGCAGGCTGGGTAGTGCCGGTTCCGCGGGCGACACCCAGGGTTCTCTGCAAACCGGCTGAACGCGACGTGCCAAGGGAATCGAGGTAGGCGGTGCTCGTGCCGGTGCCGTAATCGAATGAATAGAGGCCCACCCCGAGCGCGTGGACCGAGCTTGTCACGCGCGCCTGGCAGTCGTAGGTCCAGGTGGCATAGCGGTTGTCGTTCTCGTCGGTCAGTCCCGTCAACGCGTTGTTCAGCACCGCAGCCTGGCTCGAGCAGGCCGAACCGCCGTTGATCTGCTCCGCCTCCTTATAAAAGTAGACGCGGGTCTTCGTGTCCGGGAACGTGACCCTCGTGAGATTGCCGGCTCCAGCCGGACCGCCGGAACTGTCGTACTCGAAGACATATTGACTGCCTGCCGGGTCGGTCATGCTGTTGACGCGTCTTTGAGCGTTGTAGGTGAAGCTGAGCTGACGCCCGAAGCTATCCGTCACCGCGATCAGCAAGCCAGCCGCCGGCGCGATGCTGGGCGGAGTGCCGGCGCTGCTATAGGTCATCGACTGCTGCAGGCCCGCGCGATCGCGGATCAGAAGCAGCTTGCCTGCGGGATCGAACTCCTCGACCTCGTCGCCTTCTTTTGCGGTGTACCGCCAGCCGGTCAGATTGCCCGAGCCGTCGATCAGCTTCTCCAGCCTGTCTGCGATATCCGCGTCGCCGAGGTACAGATTTCCCGAGGCGGGGGCGCGAAACTGCAGGTCGCGCCCGTCGAGCCGGTGAACCGCGACGATCCCCTGCCCCGAGTCGCGAACGGCCGCGAGGTATCGGACGCTCCAGTGGGCTCCGAACGCCATCGACTCGAAATAGCTCGTCCCGGCCTGGCTGTTGTAGAAAAGAACCAGCTCGAGCTGGCCGGATGCCGCCCGATAGACCGTCTCGCTCTGGTACTTGTTGCCGCTGCCGATGTTGACCGGATTCGCCCTGGCGAGGTTTTCGCAGTCGACGCACGGCCCTTTGCCTTTCGGACTGTCCTGGACACACAGGCCCAGGTGCTCGGTCGTGCCGTCGGGGCAAGCCTGGGTTTTGAACCCGGTGAACTTCCCTCCAAACGTGACTCCATCGTCCGAGCCAGGACCGCTACAGAAATCGCAGATGCAGGTCTGGTTGAACACGCACGCTCCGGGAGTTTGCGGGCCGGCGCTGTTCCTCATATCGTGCTGATTGATGAGACAGGCGCTCGGCGCGGGCAAGGGAACCTCCTGGCGACACGCCTCGTTCGCATCCAGATATTTGTAGAAACTGTCCGGCAAGCCGCAGCAGGGATCCCCTGTGTGCGCTTCCCAGACTTTGGTCGCCGACGCCGCCGACGGGACGAGCAGAGAAAGAAATAGTGCAATCGCCCGGAGAAGCATGCGCAATCCCGAGCGGCGATCCACCGCGTTGACGGACATCATTTGCCTCCCCCTCAGACCGGAATACGGTCGCGTTTCTTCTTTTGTTTGTCCTTTATCGCCCCGGCGACGGCATGATGTCAACGCAAAAGCGTTAAAAATTGGACAAGGAGATAACGCGTCATGAAGATCGGCATGGCCGGAACCGGCAGGATGGGCGCGGCGATCGCGCAGCGCCTCGCAGGGCGAGGGCACCAGCTGACAGTGTGGAACCGCACCGCGGACAAGGCGCGCGCCCTCGGCCTGGATGTTGCCGACAGCGCCACCCGGCTGGCAGAGGTTTCTGAGACCTTGATCTCCATTCTGACCGACGCGGCAGCGCTCGAGTCTGTCTACGGACAACTTCTCGCCGGGGACGTGAAAGGAAAGCTGTTCATCGAGATGAGCACGGTGCGGCCCGAAACCGAGAAAAGGCTAGCCGAAAAAGTGAAAGCGAAAGGCGCGGCGTTCGTCGAATGCCCGGTCGGCGGCACGGTCGGGCCGGCGAAGGAAGGGAAGCTGTTCGGCTTCGCCGGCGGCGAGGCGGCCGACGTCGCGCGCGCCCGGCCGCTCCTGGATCAGATGTGCCGCCGGGTCGAGCACGTCGGCCCGGTGGGCGCCGGCGCCGCGATGAAGCTGGCGATCAACCTGCCGCTGCTCGTCTTCTGGCAGGCGTTCGGCGAGGCGCTCTCGCTCTGCGAGCCGCTCGGCCTCGATCCGGCGCGCCTCATGGACATCTTCGCCGACACCTCGGGCGGGCCCAACGTGCTCAAGGTCCGCGGCCCGGCCGTCGCCGCCGCGCTGGCGGGCAAGGACCCGGGAGGCGCCACCTTCAACGTCGACTCGATCCGCAAGGACCTGCGCACCATGCTCGAGGAAGCGCGCGCGCTCGGGCGCGAGCTGCCGGTTGCGCAGCGGGCGCTGGAATGCTTCGACCGCGCGGCGCGCAACGGTCTCGGCACGGCCGATGCCGCGATGCTGCCCGCGAGCTGGCTGCGCTCACAGGCGAAGTAGCCGCGCCGCGTTGCCGCCCGCGATCAGGCCCTTTTCCTTCGCGCTGAGCTGCAGGCGCTGGACTGCGGCCAGGGGATCCTCCAGTCCCATGTCGAAGCAGTAGTCGCTGCCGAGCGTCACGCGATCGGCGCCCACCAGCCGGATGAGATTCATGTTGATGCGGTCGTCGTGGCCGATGGTGTCGTAGGTGAAGCGCCTGAGGTACTCGCTCGGCACCCGTTTCATGTGCTTGAGCTCTGGCCGCACCTTCGTGCCGTGATCGAGCCGCCCGATCAGGCCGGGGAAAGCGCCTCCGGCGTGAGGCAGGTTGATTTCCAGCTTAGCGAATCTGTCCAGCACGCCGCCGAAGATCAGGTGCGCCGCCGCGACCCCGGTGTCGTACGGGTTGCCGAGCAGGTTGCGCAGGTAATACTTGCCGGTGCGCTCGCGCCCGATCGTCTCGACCGGGTGCAGGAAGATCGCCCAGCCGAGCTCTTCCGCCCTGGCATAGACGTCCCAGAACCGCTTCTCGTCCAGGTCGACCCCGTTGACGTTGGTGGCGAGATACATGCCGCGCATGCCGGGCAGCTTCGCGGCGCGCTCCAGCTCGCGCAGCGCGAGCTGCGCGTCCTGCATCGGCAGGATGGCGAGGCCGACGAAGCGCTCGGGGTGCCTGCCGTGCGCGGCCGAGGCCGCGTCGTTGTAGGCCTGGGCGAGCGCCAGGCCGAGCGCTGGCGATGCCCAGTTGACCATCGGCGTGGTGAGAGAGAGCGCGTGCACGCCGATGCGCTTCTCGTCCATCTTTTCGATCCTGGAGGCGAGGTCGACGAAGCGCTCGTCGAAGGCGTTCACCAGCGTTTCGGTCTTCAGGCGGTACCCGCCTGCGGTGCGCTCGAGGCGGGCGCCTTCCTTCGCGCCGTCCTTCTCGAAGAGCTTGAGCCATTCCTGCGGGTACCAGTGGGCATGGATGTCGATGGCGCGCATCGGGGTTATGATGACACATGCTCTTCAGAATCCTGCTGGGGCTGCTGTTCGCAGGCAGCGCGCTTGCGCAGGACTATCCCAGCCGGCCGGTCAAGATCATCGTGCCGTACGCGCCGGGCGGCTCTACCGATATCATCGGGCGCATCGTCGCCCAGCGGCTCAGCGAGTCGCTCGGCCAGAGCTTCCTGGTCGAGAACCGGCCCGGCGCGTCTGGCAACCTCGCGCTCGAGGCGGTGGCGAAAGCACCGCCCGACGGCTACACGCTGCTGGTGGGCAACGTGTCGACCAACGCGATCAACGAGAACACCTTCGCGCAGCAGCTCTCGATCAAGCCGTCGCGCGACCTGGTCGGCGTCGCCAAGCTGATCGAGATCCCGCACATCGTCGCCGCGGCGCCGAGCTTCCCTCCCAGCTCGATCGCCGAGCTGGTCGCCGAAGCGAGGCGCAATCCGGGCAAAATCAACTACGCCTCGGCCGGGCTCGGCAGCTATCCTCACCTCGACATGGAGAAGCTCAAGCAGGCCGCGGGCATCGAGATGACGCACGTGCCGTACAAGGGCGGCGCGGGACAGATGATTCCCTCGATCCTCGCCGGCGAGACGCAGGTGGCGTTCCTCAACCTCGCCTCGACGCTGCCGCATATCCGCGCCGGCAGGATGAAGGCGCTCGCCACCGCGATGCCGTCGCGGCTCGCCGAGCTGCCCGAGGTGCCGACGCTCGCCGAGCTCGGCTTTGCCGGCATCGGCACGAACGCGTGGCAGGGCATGTTCGCGCCGGCGGCGACGCCAAAGCCGGTTCTGGACAAGCTCTACGGCTCGATCGCGGCGAACCTGTCGCGCCCCGAGATCAAGGAGACTCTCGCCAAGCAGATGCTGACCGTCACGCTCGCCCCGCCGCAGGAGTTCACCGAGTTCGTGCGCAAGGAGACGCAGGGCTGGGGCGAGTTCCTGCGCGAAGCGAAGATCAAGATCGAGTAGCGCTCAGAACTCGTAGGCATCGTGCGCGTCGGTGTGCACGTGCACGCCGGTGCCTGCCGACTGCACGTCGCCGCTCACCATGTGCAGGCGATTGCCGACAACCGCGCCGGCCAGGCCATGGCGCGACACCGGCATCGACGGCAGGCTGGCCCAGGTGTTCGTCGCCGGGTCGTAGGCCTCGAGAGCGCGGAACGTGAACATCGAGCGGTAGTCCTGCCCTTCCCCGCCGGTGACGTAGATGCGGCCGCCGAGCACGCCGGAAGCCATCGCGCTGCGCGCGCTCGGCATGCGCGCCTTCGGCGCGCCCCACAGGTCGGCCGCCGGGTCGTACTCCTCGACCACTCCGACGTTGCTGCTGCCGCTGCTCACGAAAGCGCCGCCGACGCGCCCGCCGATCACGTACACCTTGCCGTTCACCACGCCCGCCGTGGCGTGGTTGCGCGGCGTCGGCAGAGGAGCGCGCGAGCGCCAGCTGTTCGTCGCCGGGTCGTACTCCTCCACCGCGCCCGTCGAATAATGCGCTCGCGCCGGGTGGACCGCCGCCTCCTTCGGCCCGGTCACCGCGCCGCCGATGACGTACATCCTGTCGCCGACGGTCACCGCGACGGGCGAGCCGCGCTTCGTCGGCAGCGGCGCGAGCGCGCGCCAGGTGTCGCGCGCCGGGTCGTATTCCCAGGCGCTGTCGATCGGCACCCACGCCGCCGGCCCCGATTGCGGCAGCACGAAGCCGCCGAAGGCATAGATCTTCCCCTTGTACTCGGTGAAGGCGACGTGATGCGAGGGCAGCGGCATCGGGTTCTTCTTCGTCCAGCGGTCCGCTCCCGGGTCGTACTCGTACACCATCCCGATCGGCTTCCAGCCGGGCGCAAGGCCGCAGAACACATAAAGCTTGCCGCTGGCCGACGCACCGAGCAGCTCCTCGGCCGGCTCGGGAAACGGCGCGAGCTTCACCCACCGCCCTTGCGCGAAGACCGTGCTCCAGCAAGCGACACCGAGAAGAAACGCAATCCGGAAAAACGCTTTCATCTGCTTCCCCTCCTCCCAGCGCTGAAGGTCACATTATCGCGGAAGTCAGGTATTGCGCGCGCGGTTGCTCCAGCCGGTCGAGCGGGCTTTTGACGCCGCGCGCGCCTTTGTTCATGACGTGCGTATAGATCATGGTTGTCGTCACGTCCGAATGCCCGAGCAGCTCCTGCACGGTCCGGATGTCGTAGCCGCGCTCGAGCAGATGGGTCGCAAACGAGTGCCGCAGCGTGTGGCAGCTGACCGGCTTGATGATGCCCGCGAGGCGCGTCGCGCGCTTGACAATCCGCGCCAGGGTATCCGGATGAACGTGGTGCCGCCGAATCACGCCGCTTTCCGGGTCGGCGGAGCGATGGCCGGACGGGAATACGAACTGCCACCCCCATTCGAAGCCGGCGCGCGGATACTTGCGCGCGAGCGCATGCGGCAGCCATGCCTCGCCAAATCCCTCCTTGAGATCGCGCCGGTGCATGACGCGCACGCGGCCGAGATGCTCCTGCAGCGGCTGCACCAGGTTTTCGGCCAGCATGGTCACGCGATCCTTCCCGCCCTTGCCGTCGCGCACGATGATCTGGCGATACGCGAAATCAACGTCCTTGATCCGCAGCGACAGGCATTCGATCTGCCTCAAGCCCCCGCCGTACAGCAGGGCCGTCATCAGCCTCGCGCTGCCCGTCGTCTGCTCGAGCAGCCGCCGTACCTCGGCTTCCGTCAGCACCGTCGGCAGGCGCACCGGCCGCTGCGCCCGCACGAGGTCCTTCAGCCAGGGCAGCTCCTGGCCGAGCACGCGCTGGTACAGGAACAACAGCGCGGACAGCGCCTGGTTCTGAGTCGCGGCTGCGACGTTGCGCTCGGTGGCAAGCCAGCTCAGGAACGCCGACACCTCGCCCGCCCCCATCTCCGCCGGATGCCGCTTGCCGTGAAAGTAAATGAAGTAGCGTACCCAATACCAGTAGGTCTTCTCCGTGCGGCGGCTGAAATGCCTGGAGCGAATCGCCTCGCG
>VBBY01000033.1 GCA_005881595.1 Betaproteobacteria bacterium
CTGCAAATTACCCCTTGATTCCCGAGGATTTCCAACGCATGAAGCTGCCTGAGGCGCTGCGCGCCCACAAAGGGCATCTCTACGGCCTCACCATCGCCTCCGAGCGGCTGCACGAGATCCGCCAGGAGCGCCGCCCGGGTAGCCGCTATGCCGACCTCGATAACTGCCGCTACGAGGTCGAGGAAGCCGAGAACCTGATGCGCCGGGAGGGAATCCGCAGCATCAACTCGACCAGCAAATCGATCGAGGAGATCGCCACCACCATCCTGCGCGAGCTCAGGATCCAGCGCCAGGTGTACTGAAAGCGGCGTACAGGCAGACGGCGGCCGCCGCGGCGACATTGATCGATTCGGTGCCCGGTGCGGTGGGAATCGTGATGCGAAGCGCGGCGCGTTCCTGAAGCGCCAGACTGACCCCCTGCCCCTCGGCGCCGAAGATCCACCCCAGGCGGCCACCGAGATCGGCCTGGCGCAACGGCACCCCGCCGCGGGGAACGGTGCAGACGGAGATGCCCTTGAACCGCTCTATTTCCGCGCCGAGGTCACCCGAAATGCGCAGATTCAGCCGGAAATGACCTCCCATGCCGGCGCGCAGCACCTTGGGCGACCAGGCGTCCGCGCAGCCGCGGTCGAGCACGACCTCGCCGACACCGAAGGCCGCCGCAGTGCGCAGGATCGCACCCACGTTGCTCGGGTCCTGGACGCCTTCGAGGAACACGCATGGGTTGATGGATCTTGTCCTGATGTCGGGAATCTCGATCTCGGCGGCGATCCCCGGAGGGCTCTCGGCGTCGGCGATGGCTCGAAACACGCCCTCCGACAGGACCACGGGCTCTACTTCGGCCTTGACCACCAAGGCCGCGTTGCGCTCCAGGCCGCCCGCGGTGGCAAAGACGCATCGCGGTTTAAGTCCCTGCTCAAGCATTGCGGCGAGCAGATGCGGGCCTTCGATGATGGCGCGTCTTTCCTTTCTTCTCAGGCCGGAGTCGCGCACGAGCTTCGCCCAGCGGCGTACTCGCGGGTTGTCGCGAGAGCGCAGCACCGTTACAGAGCGCACGTGCGCAAGCCGGCGAAGATGTCGGCGCGGTCAGGTGTGTAGAAATTTCGGAAGCTGCTGTGGACGACGCGCGACGGAGTGGCGAAGCTGCCGCCACGCAGCACCTTGTGGGTGCCGAACCAGGGCTCGGAATACTCCTGGTAGGGATCGCGCACGAAGCCCGGATAAGGGAGAAACGTCGACGCAGTCCACTCCCAGACGTTGCCGATCATCTGGCGCAAGCCGAAGGCGCTGTCGCCCCGCGGATAGCCGTGCACGCTGGCGAGCGCTCCTCCCTCGAGATTGGCGAGCGCCGTCGTCCAGGCATCGTCGCCCCACGGATAGCGCCGCTTCATGCGCGAGACCGGATCAAAGCTCGCCGCATACTCCCACTCGGCCTCGGTGGGCAGGCGCCTGCCCGCAAACCGGCAATAGGCTTCGGCCTCGTACCAGCTGACATGCACGATCGGCTCATCGGGCGGGATTGGAACCCAGCGATCGAAGCGCCGCAGCGTGCTTCCGCGCCAGTAAAGAGGTTCGGTTCGGTCTTTCCATGCCCAGCCCTCGTCGGACCAGTACTCGCGCTTGCGGTAGCCGCCTGCCTCCACGAAGCCGAGGTACTCTGCGTTGGTCACCGCGGTGCGCGACATGCGAAATGGCGCCAGGATGACCGGGTGGCTCCATTTCTCGTTGTCGAAGGTGAACTCCGGGCCGCCGGGGCGCGCGCCGAGCTCGAAGCGCCCTCCGGGGAGCTCGGCGTCGCCCGAGACGCGGTTGCCGGGAAATCCGCCCGGGGCCGGGAGCTGCGGCGCCGGATAGCCGAGCGTCTGGCGCGTGTAGTGGAAAGCCTCGGCGTGCATGTCCTCGTGCCGCGTGGCGAGCCGGGCAAAATACGCGAGGTCCGCCTCGCCGCCGGCGCGTACGCGCTCGATTACCCTGCGCAGCACCTCGTCGCGGTACTCGAGAGTGCTCGGGAACGACGGTAGCGGCAATATCCAGCGCTTGTCGTGCGCCACGGTGGCCGAGTTGTAGAGAGCGTCGGCGTTCGGCAGAATCGATTCGCGCCCGCCGCGCCTCAGGCACCAGAACTCCTGAAACCAGCCTACATGACCCAGCTCCCAGCGCGGTGGATTGACGATCGGCAGCCTCGGGCCGAACTCGCGCGCCCCGCCGAGGTCATCGGCTACGCGACGGGTATGCGCGCGGGCCGCGTGCAGCTCCGCGATCAGGGCTTGCATTGGCCGAAGTCTAGCGAATGCGAATCGCTCTAGTCACTCCGGCGGGCGCGAGAGCGCGAAACGGCAATCGCCACACCGCCCTGCGCTGGGCGGCTTTCCTTCGGGCGGCGGGACACCGCGTCGCGGTATCCACGCAGTGGCCCGGCAGCGACGCGGACCTGCTGCTGGCCCTGCACGCACGGCGCAGCTACGACTCGATCCGGCGCTTTGCCGCGAGCTATCCGCAGCGGCGGCTGCTCGTCGCGTTGACCGGCACCGACATCTACCGCGACATTCGCATCTCCAGCGAGGCGCGGGAATCGCTCGCGCTGGCCCACCGGCTGATCACGCTGCAGCCGATGGCGGCGGCGGAGCTGCCCGCGCCGCTGCGGCGCAAAGTGAGCGTGGTCGTGCAAAGCAGCGCCACCACCCTGCGCCAGGATCCGGTCGCCAGGCAATTCCGCGTTTGCGTGATCGGCCATCTGCGCGAGGAGAAGGATCCATTGCGGATCGTCGCCGCGCTGCCGCATCTCGGCGCCATTCAGGTGATTCACCTTGGCGCCGCCCTCGACGAAGCGCTCGGCAGACAGGCGCTCGCGGCGATGCAACGCGACTCGCGCTATCGCTGGCTCGGCGGCGTGCCGCACGGCCGCGCGCTCGCCTGGCTCGCTTCCAGCCACGCGATGGTCATCAGCTCGCGCATGGAAGGCGGCGCCAACGTGGTGTGCGAGGCCCTGCGCATGGGAGTCCCGGTGCTGGCTTCGCGGATCCCCGGCAACGTAGGCTTGCTGGGCAAGAGCTATCCGGCCTACTTTGCCGTGGAAGACGAACGGGACCTCGCAGGACTCATCCATCGTGCCGTGACGGACAAACGCTTTTATGCAAAGCTGAAAAGACAGGTCGCAAGGTTACGCCCGATGGTCGCGCCGCGTGCGGAGGCGCGCGCGCTGCTCGACGCGCTCAAAGCAGATCCTTCTGGAAGCAAATCCTGACCGGCTCGAAGCTGCGCCGATGGATGTCGCAGGGTCCCAGGCGCGCCAGCGCCGCGAGATGCTCGGGTGTCGAATATCCCTTGTGGCGGTCGAAGCCGTACTGCGGGTAGCGCAGGTGAAGCGCGGTCATCTCGGCGTCGCGCGCGGTCTTGGCGAGGATCGAGGCGGCCGAGATCACGGGATGCAGCGCATCGCCGTCGACGATGGCCCGCGCCCGGCAGCCGATCTCGGGGCAATGCCGGCCGTCGATCCAGACCTCTTCCGGGGCGACGGCGAGCGTCTCGATCGCGCGCCGCATGGCGAGCAGCGAGGCCCGGAAAATATTGAGCCGGTCGATCTCCTCGACGCTCGCCCGCGCGACGGCCCAGGCGATGGCGCGCTCCTTGATGCGCCCGGCGAGCACCTCGCGCCGCTCCGGGGCGAGGAGCTTCGAGTCTGCGAGGCCGTTGATGCGCCGCGCCGGGTTGAGGATCACGGCCGCGGCGTAGACCGGCCCGGCCAGCGGTCCGCGGCCGGCCTCGTCGACCCCGCAGACGACCAGCTTAGGCATGGCCATGATCGAGCACCTTGAGCACCGCCTCGGCGGCCCTTTCCGCCGCGTTCCGGCGCAGCAGGTGATGAAAATCGTGGAACCGCGCAATTTGCCGCTTTTGGGCCTCCGTGTCGCGCAGCAGCGCGAGCAGCGCGGCGGCGAGCGAGGCGGGCGTGGCTTTGTCCTGGAGCAGCTCGGGCACCAGCTGCTCCCCGGCCAGGATGTTCGGCATGCCGACGTAAGGCAGGTACAGCATCGCGCGCATCATCGCCCAGGTGATCGGCGACTGGCGGTAAGCGATCACCATCGGCGTCTTGGAGAGCGCCGTCTCGAGCGTCGCGGTGCCGCTCGCCACCAGCGCCAGGTCGGCGGCCGCGAGCGCTGCGTGTGAGTGGCCGAACAGCAGCGTCAGCGGCAGGTCGTGCTGATGCGCTGCGCGCTCGAACATGTCGTGCGTCTCGCGCGTGACCGTCGGGCATACGAAATGCACATCGTGCACCTCCTGGCGGAAGCGCTGCGCGGCGAGCACGAAGGAGCCGGCCATGTAATGCAGCTCCGAGCGCCGGCTGCCGGGCAGAAGCGCGACGAGCAGCTTGCCGGCGGGCAGCTTGAGCTGGGCGCGCGCCTCGTCCTTCTTCGGCGCGAGGGGGATCACGTCGGCGAGCGGATGCCCGACATAGGTGACCGGCACTCCGGCCTTCTGATAGAGCGGCTCCTCGAACGGAAACATGACCAGGATATGGGTGACGCAGCGCGCGATCTTGCGTACCCGCCATCCGCGCCAGGCCCACACCGACGGGCTGACGTAGTGGATCGCCGGGATCCCCGCCTCCTTCAGGCGTGCCTCGAGCCCGAGATTGAAGTCCGAGGAGTCCACGCCGATGAACAGGTCAGGGCGCTCGGCCAGCAGGGTCTTTCCCAGGCGCCGCCGGATGCCCATGATCTCGCGGTAGTGCCTCAGCACTTCGGCGTAGCCGCGCACCGAAAGCTTCTCCATCGGATAGTGCGACTCGAAGCCCTGCGCCAGCATCTGCGGCCCGCCGATGCCCGCGAACCGGATCGGCCGGCGCCGCGCCTTTAGGGCGGCGATAAGATGCGCGGCAAGCAGATCTCCCGAGGCTTCGCCGGCCACCATGGCGACGCGCGCTGACCGGTCCACTCTAGCGGATGATGCCGCGTTTGGTTTTGGCGAGGAAATCCAGGATCTCGCGCACCGGCGGGCAATCCTCGGCCTGGGACTCGAGCTCGCGGCGCGCTTCCTCGAGGCCCAGTCCGCGCCGGTAGAGCGTGCGATACGCCTGCTTCAGCCCGTTGATCGTCTGCGGCGAAAAGCCGCGGCGCTTCAAGCCCTCGCTGTTGATTCCGTAGGGCCGCGCCATGTTGCCCGCGGCGGTGACGAAGGGCGGCAGATCCTGCGGCAGGTAGGTCGCCATCCCGGTAAAGGCGTGCGCGCCGATGTGCACGAACTGGTGCACCAGCGTCGTGGCGCCGAAGATCGCCCAGTCCCCGACCGTGACATGGCCCGCGAGCTGGCAGGCATTGGCGAAGATGGTGTGGCTGCCGATCTGGCAGTCATGCGCGAAATGCACGTACGCCATGATCCAGTTGTCGCTGCCGACGCGGGTCACTCCGGCGTCGAGCGCGGTGCCGCGGTTGATGGTGACGTATTCGCGGATCACGTTGCCGTCGCCGATCTCGACCGCAGTGTCCTCGTCGGCGTATTTCTTGTCCTGAGGCGGCGCGCCGATCGAGGCGAAATGGAAGATGCGGTTGCGCCGGCCGACGCGGGTACGGCCGTCCAGCACGACATGCGCGCCGATCCAGGTGCCTTCGCCCAGTTGGACCCCGGGACCGACGATCGAGTACGGCCCGACCGCGACCTCTGCTGCCAGCTGCGCACCGTCATGGACGATGGCAGTCGGGTGAATCGCCGGCATGCGCCTCAGATCGGCCTGACCGAGCACAGGATGGTCGCTGCGGCGACGAGCTCGCCGGCGACGCGGGCTGCGCAGTTGAACTTGCTGATGCCGCGCAGCTGGCGCTCGAAAGTGACCTCGATCTCGAGCTGATCGCCGGGCACGACCGGCTTCTTGAACCGGGCGTCGTCGATGCCGACGTAATAGTAGACCGAGTTTTGGTCGGGCCTGGTGCCCTGCGTGCGGAACACCAGCACGCCGGCGGCCTGGGCCATGGCTTCGAGAATCAGCACGCCGGGCATGATCGGGCGGTGCGGAAAATGCCCCTGGAAATAGGGCTCGTTCGCCGACACGCTTTTCACCGCCACGATGCGCTTGCCGGCCTCGCATTCCTTCACGCGGTCGATCATCAGCATCGGGAAGCGCTGCGGCAGGTGCTCGAGGACCTGCACGATGTCCATCTCAGCCATGGTCTTTTCCCTTTCGCTCCAGCGCGCGCAAGCGCTCCGCCAGCTCGGCGAGATGGCGCACCAGAGCGGTGTTGCGCGCCCAGGACGCGTTCTCGTCGAACGGGAACATGCCGGTGTAGGTGCCGGCCCTGTGAATCGAGCGCGAGATCACGGTGCCGGCCGAGACATGGACGTCATCGGCAATGCTGAGGTGGCCCAGGATCACCGCCGCCGCGCCGAGCGTGCAGCGCCTGCCGATGTCCGCGCTGCCGGCCACGGCGACGCAGCCGGCCATGGCGGTGTGCGCGCCGACGCGCACGTTATGGCCGATCTGGATCTGGTTGTCGAGCTTCACTCCCTCCTCGAGCACGGTGTCGTCGAGCGCGCCGCGATCGATGGTGGTGTTCGCGCCGATCTCCACGTCGTCGCCGATCACCACCCGCCCGATCTGGGGGATCTTGACCCAGCCCTCGCCCTCGCGGGCGATGCCGAAGCCGTCGGCGCCGATCACCGCCCCTGAATGCACGATCGCCCGCGCGCCGATCAGGCAACCCGGATAGACGGTGACGCCGGGATAGAGGCAGCCGTCGTCGCCGATCGCTGCCCCGTCGCCGACGACGCAATGGGGCCCGATCGAGATTCGCTCACCGAGCCGCGCCGTCGGCGCCACGACGGCCGACGGGTGCACGCCCGGCGCCTGGACGGTGAGCGGATTGAAGAGCTGCGACAGGCGCGCGAAGTAGGCGTACGGATGCTCGCAGACGATGCGCGGCAGCGTGGTGAGGCCTTCCATCTCGGGTCCCAGGATCACGGCGGCGGCGCGCGTCGTCGCGAGCTTCGTCTTGTAGCGCGGGCCGGAAAGAAAGGTGATCTGGCCGGCCCCGGCGCGCTCCAGGGAGCCGACCTGGCTGATCGGGGTCCGCGGATCGCCCGCGACGCGCCCGCCGAGCCGCGAGGCAATCTCGCCGAGCGTCAGCGGCCCCGGCATGTCATTTCGCGGGCGGCTTGCCTTCCAGCGCCTTGATCACCTTGTCGGTGATGTCGATGCGCGGGCTCGCGAAGACGGCGTCCTGGAAGATGATGTCGTACTTTTCCTGCTCGGCGATCTGGCGGATGACGCGGTTCGCCTGCTCCACCACCTGGGCGAGCTCCTCGTTGCGGCGCTGGTTCAGATCCTCGCGGAATTCACGCTGCCTGCGCTGGAAATCGCGGTTCACGTCGCCGAATTCGCGCTCCTTGGTGCGCCGCTGGGTCTCGCTCATGGTCACCGAGTTCTTCTCCAGCTCGTCCTGCATCTTCTTCAGCTGCTCCGACGCGCGCGCCAGCTCCTGGTCGCGCTTCTGGAACTCGGCCTCGATTTTCTTCTGCGCCTTGACCGCCGGCGCGGCGTCGCGCAGGATGCGCTCGGTGTTGACGAAGCCGAATTTCCCGGTGAGGGGCTGCGGCTTGTCCTGCGCGGCGGCCGGGGAAGCGGCGATCAGCAGCGCCGCGCTCAGCAGGATGATTTGCGGTTTCATATTGGTTGCTTCGAACGGCTCCTCAGAATCCGGTGCCGAAGGTGAATTGTATCCTCTGGATGTGGTCTTCGGGCCGGCTCCTGAGCGGCTGGGCGATCGAGAAGCGCAGCGGCCCGAACGGTGATATCCACTGCAAGCCCAGACCGGTGGAGTATCGCAGATCGGCTAACGCGAGCTTTTGACCTTGCGCATAGACCTGCCCCGCGTCCAGAAACAGCCCGAGCCTTAGCGACTGCTCCCGGGTGGCGCCCGGCATCGGAAACTGGAACTCGGCGGTGCCGTTGACCCTGCGGTTGCCGCCCACGGCGTTGCCGTTGATATCCTGCGGGCCCAGCGAGAAGCCGGCGTAGCCGCGCACCGAGTCGGGGCCGCCAAGAAAGTAGGCTTTGAAGAAGGGCAGCGGCTTGCCCCCCAGCCCGGCGGCGTAGCCGAGGTCGCCGCGCAAGAAAATAGTGTAGTCGGGAGTCAAGGGATGCAGCCATTGCTGCTGGAATCCCAGGCGGTAGTATTGCAGGTCGCCGCCCGCAATCTCGCCGCTCACGCGCGACAGGGCCCCCGATTTGGGCTGCAGGATATTGTCCCGCGTGTCGCGCGTCCAGCCGGCGCTTGCGCCGCCATATCGGTAGGTGTTGCCGAACTGGCTGACAAAATTGAGGTATTGCAGCGGGCTGGTGTCGAAGGTCTGCAGATTCACCGATTCGAAGTTCACCCCGAAATCGATCGCCGTGACCTCCGAGGTGGGATAGCCGAACTTCACGCCGCCGCCGATGGAATCGGTGACGTAGGGGGCGACCGTCAGGTTGGAGGCGTCGGTGCGGCGCTTGTAGGCATCGAAGCCCTGGCTGACGCCGTCGATCGTGTAATACGGATCGAGATAGGACAGCGAGTAGACCTTGTTGACGCTGCCGCTGTTGATCGTCGCGGCGATGAACTTTCCGGTGCCAAAGGCGTTCGACTGCTGGATCGATGTCGAGAAAGCGAGCTTCTCGACGCTGGAGAACCCGACCCCGACCAGCAGCGCGCCGGTGGGTCTCTCCTTTACGCTGTACAGGACGTCGACCTGGTCGTTGCTTGTCTCCAGCGGGCGCGTTTCGACCGTCGCCTCGGTGAAATACCCGGTGCGCTCGATGCGCCGGCGGGAAAGCTGGATCTTCGAGGCGTCGTAATAAGCGCCTTCGAGCTGCCGCATCTCCCTGCGGATCACCTCGTCGCGGGTCTTGGTGTTGCCGGCGACCTCGATGCGCCGCACGTACACGCGCCGCCCGGGGTCGATGACGATGTTGAACGCCACGCTGCGCTTTTCCTTGTCGAGGTTGGGGATGGCGTTGGTGTTGGCGAATGCATAGCCCTCGTTGCCGAGCCGGTCGCTGATCGCCTTGGTGCTGGCGGCCAGCTTCTCGCGCGAGAACACGTCCCCCGGCTTGAGCAGCACCAGCTTTTCCAGCTGGTCCCTGGGCAGCAGCATCTGCCCGCTCAGCTGGACGTCCGAGACGGTGTATTTCTCGCCCTCGATGATATTGACGGTGATGTAGATCTGGCGCCGGTCGGGCGTGATCGAGACCTGCGTGGATTCGATGTTGAAGTCGAGGTAGCCGCGGTTCTGGTAGTACGAGCGCAGCGTTTCGAGATCCGCGGAGAGCTTCTCGCGCGCGTAGCGGTCGTGCTTCGTGTACCAGGTGAGCCAGCCCGGAGTGCGCAGCACGAAAAGGTCCACCAGCTCGCGCTCCGGGAACGCCTGCGCGCCGACGATGTTGATGCCGCCGATTTTCGCCACCTCGCCCTCGGTGACCGTGATGTTGATGCCGACGCGGTTGCGCTCCAGCGGAGTGACGGTGGTCTGGACCGCGGCTGCGTAATAGCCGTGCGACAGGTACTGGCGCTTGATCTCCTGCTCGGCGAGGTCGAGCATCGAGCGGTCGAAGATGCGCGCTTCCGCCATGCCCAGCTCGCGCAAGGCCTTGCGCAACTGCTCGTTCTCGAACTCCTTGATGCCGGAGAAATCGATTTGCGCGATGGCCGGCCGCTCCTGGACGTAGACCACGAGGACGTCGTTCTCCACCTCGAGGCGCACGTCAGTGAAGAAGCCGGTGGCATACAGCGCGCGCAACGCCTGCTGCGCCTTTTCCTCGTTCATGGTTTCGCCGACCTTGACCGGCAGGTAGCTGAACACCGTGCCAGGCTCGGTGCGCTGCAGACCCTCGGCGCGGATGTCCTTCACCACGAAGGGCTTGAACGACTGCGCGGCGGCGCCTGCGGCCGCCCCGAGCAGAAACGCGGCGAGCACCGCGGCGATCGCTCTGCGAATCATTCAGCCGGTCAGCAGGCGATTGAGGTCGTTGTAGAAAGCGAAGGCCATCATGACCAGAAGCAGCGCAAGACCGACACGCTGCCCGAGCTCCATCGCGCGCTCGGAGACCGGCCTGCCTTTGATGATCTCGATCGCATAATACATCAGGTGTCCGCCGTCGAGCAGCGGAATCGGCAGCAGGTTCAGCACGCCAAGGCTGATGCTGATGAGCGCGAGGAAAGTGAGATACGACACCCAGCCCATCTGCGCCGACTGACCGGCGAAATCGGCGATCGTGACCGGGCCCGACAGATTCCTCCAGGACACTTCGCCCAGCAGCATCTTGCCGAGCATGCGCAGGCTGAAGAGCGCGATATCGGCGGTCTTGGCAAGCGCCTTGCCGAGGCTCTCGAGCGGACCGTACTGCACGCGCACCAGCATTTTGTCGGCGTGCGAGGGCGGGATGAACGGCGCGGCGCCGATGCGCCCGACGCGCGTCTCGCCGGTGCCCACGCTGTCGGGCACGACTTCGAGCGTGCGGGTCGTGTCGCCGCGCTCGACGGTGAGCTGCAGCGCTGTGCCGGGGCGCGAGCGCACCGCCGCGACCAGCGACTCCCACGAGTCGATCGGCCTGCCGTCGACGCGAGCGATGCGGTCGCCGGGCGCGAGACCGGCGCGCTCGGCAGGCCCGCCGGCGACGACCCGGCCAAGGACCGGTTCGAGCGGCGGCCGGTACAGCCGCAGGCCGATCCGCTCGAGCACGTCGCTCTCGACATCGGCGGCGGGGAATCCGCTCAAGTCCAGCGTCGCGACCGCGAGATGGCCGCGTTCGTCCACGGTCTCGAGCCTGACCGGCGAACGCTGGAGCGCGGACTGCAGCAGGCGCCAGCGCAGCTCCTGCCAGGTCGTAACGGGTTCTCCATCGACCGAGCGGACCGTAGCTCCCGCGCGCAGCCCGGCGCTCGCTGCGAGCGTGCCGGCGGGCGGTGCCGCGAGGACCGGCCTCGCCTCCGGCAGGCCATGCATGAACAGCCCGGCATACACCAGGACCGCGAACAGGAAATTGAAAAGCGGGCCCGCCATCACGATGCAGAACCGCTGCCACACGTTTTGGCGGTTGAAGGCCCGCGCTGCTTCGTGCGGTGCCACCGGTCCCTCTCTCTCATCGAGCATCTTGACGTAGCCGCCGAGCGGAACCGCGGCGATGACCCATTCGGTGCGGTCCGCGCCGCGCCGCCATGCGATCATGGGGCGGCCGAAACCCACCGAAAAGCGCAACACCTTCACATTGCACAAGCGCGCGGCGAGGTAGTGCCCATACTCGTGGACCACGATCAGCACGCCGAGCGCGACGACGAATGCGACGACGGTCTGCAGGAGAGTCATGCCGCCCGGGCCATCACCAGCGCGCTCGCTGCGCGCCTTGCCTGTGCATCGGCTGCCAGCACTGCAGCCAGGTCGCCGGCCGGAGCGGCAGCCAGGTCGTTCAGGGTCTCGTCGATCACCCGAGCGATGCCGGTGAACGGCAGGCGGCCGGCGAGGAAAGCCGCGACGGCCACTTCGTTGGCGGCGTTCAGCAGCGTCGGCGCCGTGCCGCCGGCGCGCAACGCGGCGTAGGCAAGCTGCAGGCAGGGAAAACGAGCGTGGTCGGGGCGCTCGAAGGACAGCTGGCCGATCGCGCCGAGGTCGAGCGGCGTGGCGCCCGAGGCGATGCGCTCGGGAAATCCCAGCGCGTGCGCGATGGGGACTCGCATGTCGGGGTTGGAGAGCTGGGCGATGACCGAGCCGTCGACGTACTCCACCAGCGAATGAACGATGCTTTGCGGGTGGATCACCACCTCGATGCGCTCGGGAGGGACGTCGAACAGCCAGCGCGCCTCGATCACCTCCAGCCCCTTGTTCATCATGGTGGCCGAGTCCACCGAGATCTTGCGTCCCATCACCCAGTTCGGGTGGGCGCAGGCCTGCTCGGGGGTCACGCCGTCGAGCCCGTCGAGCGGAAGCGCGCGGAACGGCCCGCCGGAGGCGGTCAGCACGATGCGCCGCACGGAGCGCAGCGGGTTGCCAGACAGGCACTGAAATACGGCGTTGTGCTCGCTGTCGATGGGCAGCAGCTTGGCGCCCGCTGCGTGCGCCGCCCGCATGAACAGCGGTCCCGCCATGACCAGCGCTTCCTTGTTCGCCAGGAGCACGCGCCTTCCCGCCGCTGCGGCGGCCAGCGTGGCCGGCAGGCCGGCGGCGCCGACGATCGCCGCCATCACCGCCTGGCAAGCATCGTGCGTGACGACCTCCTCGAGCGCGCCCGCCCCGAACAGGAGTTCGGTTCGCGTTTCAGAAAATCTTCTTCGCAAATCGCGATCCTCGCCGACCCCCGACAGCACCGCGTATCGCGGCCGGTGGCTGCGGCACAGCGCAAGCAGCGGCTCCGCGGCGGCGTGCGCCGTCAGCGCCAGGACCTGGTACCGGTCGGGATGGCGCGCGACCACGTCGAGCGTGCTTGCGCCGATGGAGCCGGTCGCGCCGAGAACGGTCAGATTCACAGGGTCAATGACCGACCATCAGGGGCAGGAGCGCCGCCGCGAGCGGCAAGGTGGAAGTTGCGCTGTCGATACGGTCCAGAATGCCCCCATGTCCGGGCAAGGCTTCTCCGCTGTCCTTTACTCCTGCCTGCCTCTTTGCCGCCGACTCGAACAGGTCGCCGACGATGCTCGCGGCGCACAGTAGCGCGGTGCCGGCGAGGTAAACGGCCCACTGCGCGCCGGTAAAGCTGGCACCCCATTGCGGCACGAATGCTGCGCAGATGATAGCGTAGCTCAGGGTCCCGAGCAGCCCGCCCGCAGCGCCCTCCCATGTCTTTGACGGGCTGATGGACGGCGCGAGCTTGCGGCGTCCGAACCGGCCGCCGACGAAGTAAGCCGCCGTATCGGCAACCCAGGTCAGCCCGAGCACCAGCAGGACCTGCGGCGCAGGCAGCGCGACCAGCGCCAAGCCGGCGGGAATCAGCACGAAGGGTCCCGCCGCGGCGAGCGGCGCCGCGTGCCGCGCTTCCACGCCGCGCCACAGCCAGAACGGCACCGCCGCCACCCAGAAGGCGGCAGCCAGCGCGAAAACGACATCAGAACGGATCCACAGGGCGATACCGTATGCGCCAGCCAGGAGCACTGCATACAGATAGGCATCTAGGCGGCAAAGGCGGCCCCATTCGAACGCGGCGAGCGCGACCACCGCGCCGGTCACGAGCTTCAACCAGAGCGATGGAAGGTAGAACAGCGCCCCCAGCAGGCCGGCGATGAGCACCGCCGCCGTCGCGAGCCGCGCAGCCAGCACGCCGTCAGGCGACCTCAGCGCGTTTCGCTGCCGCGGTCTGCTCGCCGGTCCGTCCAAAGCGGCGCTCGCGCTGCCGGTAGGAGGCAAACGCCGCGTCGAGCGCAGCAGCATCGAAGTCGGGCCACAGCGTGTCGGTGAAATAGAGCTCCGCATACGCCAGCTGCCAGAGGAGAAAATTGCTGATGCGCTGTTCCCCTCCGGTGCGGATGAACAGGTCCGGCTCGGGCGCGTAGCTCATCGCCAGGTAGGGCGCGAGCGCCGACTCGTCGAGCACCCGATCGGCCGGCGCGGGGGACTGCGCCAGCAGCCGCGACAGCGCCTGCAGAATGTCCCACCGGCCGCCGTAGTTGGCCGCGACGGTGAGAGTCAGGCGTCGATTTTCGGCGGTGAGCCTCTCGCCCTGCTCGATCAGCCGCCGGATGGCGGGATCGAAGCGCCCGGTATCGCCGACCACTTTCAGCCGCACGCCGTTGCGGTGCAGCTTGTCGACCTCGCTCGCGAGCGCGACCTGGAACAGCTGCATCAGCAGCGCCACCTCGTCGGCTGGACGCCGCCAGTTCTCGGAGCTGAATGCAAATAGCGTGAGGTATTCGACGCCCCGCTCGACGCAGGCGCGCACGGTTTCGCGCACCGCCTCCACGCCACGCCGGTGCCCCGCGATGCGCGGCAGCCGCCGGCCTTTCGCCCAGCGCCCGTTGCCGTCCATGATGATCGCCACATGGCGCGGCACTGCGCCGGGCGCGGGGATTTCCTGCGTCGAGCTCGAGTGCGTCATACCGCCAGCAGCTCGGTTTCTTTTTGCTGCAGCAGCTTGTCTATCTCGGCAATATTCCGGTCGGTCATCTTCTGCACCTCGTCCTGGGCGCGGCGCTCGTCATTCTCGGAGACTTCCTTCTTCTTCAGCCCCTCCTTCAGCGAATGGATCGCATCGCGGCGCAGGTTGCGCACGGCCACCCGCGCGTTCTCGGCCTCGTGCTTCACCACCTTGATCAGCTCCTTGCGGCGCTCCTCGGTGAGCGGCGGCATCGGCACTCGCACGGTATCGCCCGTGGTGGCGGGGTTCAGGCCCAGATCCGCTTCGCGGATCGCCTTGTCGACCGCCTGGATCATTTTCTTCTCGAAGGGCGTGACGCCGATGGTGCGGGCGTCGATGAGGATCACTTTCGCGATCTGGTTGAGCGGGGTCGGAGTGCCGTAGTAGTCGACCATGACGTGGTCGAGCAGGCCGGTATGGGCACGCCCGGTCCGCACCTTCGCCAGGTCAGCCTTGAAGGCCTCCACGCTCTTGTGCATCTTCTGCTCGGTGCTTTTCTTAACCTCGGCAATCTCCATGGCCGCCTCCGCTGCAAATCATACGTGAACCAGGGTGCCCTCGTCCTCGCCGAGGACCACGCGCCGCAAGGCATCCTTCTTGAAGATGCTGAACACGTTGATCGGCAGCTTCTGATCCCGGCACAGCGTGAGCGCGGTGGCGTCCATCACCTTCAGGTTGCGGTGGATCGCCTCGTCGAAGCTGATGCGGGAGTAGCGCTGGGCGCGGGGGTCGCGCTGCGGGTCCGCCGTGTAGACCCCGTCGACCTTGGTCGCCTTGATCACGATCTCGGCGCCGACCTCGCTGCCGCGCAGGGCGGCCGCGGTATCGGTGGTGAAGAACGGGTTGCCGGTGCCGGCGGCGAAGATCACGATCTTGCCCTCCTCCAGATAGCGGATGGCCTTGCCGCGGATATACGGCTCGACCACCTGCTCGATGTTGAGGGCCGACTGCACCCGGCTGGCAAGTCCCGCCTGCCGCATGGCGTCCTGCAGCGCGAGGGCGTTCATGACGGTGGCGAGCATTCCCATGTAGTCGGCCGTCGCGCGGTCCATGCCGGCCGCGCCGGGCGCCAGGCCGCGAAAAATATTGCCGCCGCCGATCACCACGCCGATCTCGACCCCCAGCCGCGCCACCTGCGCCACCTCGGCGACGATGGTCTCGATGGTCTGGCGGTTGATGCCGAACGGATCGTCCCCCATCAAGGCTTCGCCCGACAGCTTGAGCAGGATGCGCTTGTACTTCGGCGTCAAGGGCGCTTCGCTCTAGTGGACGTTCTTCGCAATCCCTTCGCCAACGACGAGAAAGGCATATGCGTTCACGCGAGCCTTCCTTGCGGCGAGCATTTTCTCGATCGATTGCTTGTCGTCCTTGATGAAGGGCTGGCCGAGCAGCGTGATTTCGCCCAGGAACTTGCTGAGCGCGCCTTCGACCATCTTGGCGGCGATAGCGGCGGGCTTGCCCGACTCCCTGGCACGCGCGGCCTGGATATCGCGCTCCCGCGCGACGATGTCGGCGGGAACCTCGGCCTTCGCCAGGTAGGCCGGCTTTGCGAACGCAATGTGCATCGCGAGGTCCTTGCCCACCTCGTCGGCACCCTCGAAGTCGACCAGCACGCCGATCTTCGTGCCGTGCAGGTAGAGCGCCAGCCGCCCCTTCGCCTGCAGGCGGCGCAGGCGGCGGATCGAGATGTTCTCGCCGATCTTCTGCACCAGCGCCTGGCGCCGCTGCTCGGTTTTCGGTGAAGCGAGCTCCGTCAGATCCCTGGGATTTTGCGTCGCGACGGTCTCGGCCAGCGACTGGGCGAAGGCGAGGAATTCGTCGTTCTTCGCCACGAAATCGGTCTCGCAGTTGAGCTCGACGAGGGCGCCCAGCCTCGCATCGGGCGAGAGGTAGGCGCCGATGACGCCCTCTGCCGCAACGCGGCCCGCCGCCTTGCTCGCCTTGGCGCCGCTCTTGATGCGCAGCAGCTCCTCGGCTTTCCTCAGGTCGCCGCCCGCCTCGGCCAGGGCCTTCTTGCATTCCATCATGCCTAGGCCGGTCATCTCGCGAAGCTCCTTGACCATGCCTGCGCTGATTTCCGTCATGCCTTGCTCCTTGCAGAATCCAGGTTGAAAAAAAGGGGCGCTGGGCCCCTTTTCGTTCACATGGCGGGCGCCTACTCGGCGCCCTCGCCTTCCTCCTCCACCTCGACGAACTCGTCGCGCGAAGCGGCGACGACCTCCTCGAGCGATTGCGTGCGCCCTTCGAGCACGGCGTCGGCGATCCCGCGCGCGTAGAGCCGAATCGCGCGGCTTGAGTCGTCATTGCCCGGGATCACGTAGTCGATGCCCTCGGGCGAATGGTTGGTGTCCACGACGCCGATGACCGGCACGCCGAGCTTGTTGGCTTCGGCCACCGCGCCTTTCTGGTAGCCGACGTCGATGACGAACAGGGCGTCCGGCAGGCTGCCAAGCTCCTTGATGCCGCCGAGCGAGCGCTGCAGCTTCGCCAGCTCGCGCTGCAGCCCGAGCGCCTCCTTTTTCGAGATGCGCTCGAGGCTGCCGTCCTGCGCCATCTGTTCCATCTCCTTGAGGCGCTTGATCGACTGCTTCACCGTCTTGAAGTTGGTCAGCATGCCGCCGAGCCAGCGATGGTCGACGTAAGGCATCGCGCAGCGCTGGGCCTCCTCGCGCAGGATGTCGCGCGCCTGCCGCTTGGTGCCCACGAACAGAAGCGTGCCGCGGTTGGCGGCCAGCTGGCGCGCGAACCTGAGCGCTTCCTGGTACATCGCCAGGGTGCGCTCCAGATTGATGATGTGGATCTTGTTGCGGTGGCCGAAGATGTACGGCGCCATCTTCGGGTTCCAGTACCGGGTCTGATGTCCGAAATGGACGCCCGCCTCCAGCATTTGACGCATCGTTACTGACACGATATCGCTCCTAGGGTTAAGGTCTGCCGCCTGCGTCCAGAACCCGGATCCGCCAGCTTCGGGCACCCTAATCGACCAGGCGGGAATTTTGACTTGCAATCTCGCAAGTCAGCCCAAAATTCTAGCATAATCAGTCATCAATGCCTGTTGTGCTGAAGACCGCCGAGGAGATCGAGCGGATGCGCGTCGCCGGCCGCCTCGCCTCCGAGGTGCTCGATTTCATCGCGCCGCACGTGCGTCCCGGTGTCACCACCGGGAAGCTGAACGACCTGTGCCACGCCTACATGGTCGACGTGCAGCACACCGTCCCTGCGCCGCTCAACTATGCCCCGCCGGGCTACCGCCCGTTTCCGAAGTCGATCTGCACCTCCGTGAACCACCAGGTTTGCCACGGCGTGCCGGGCGATCGGCTGCTGAAGCCGGGAGACATCCTGAACATCGACGTGACCGTCATCAAGGACGGCTTTCACGGCGACTGCAGCCGCATGTTCTTCGTCGGCGAGCCGAGCATCCAGGCGCGCAGGCTGGTGGAGGTCACGTACGAGTGCATGTGGATCGGCATCCGCCAGGTGCGGCCCGGCGCCCGCCTTGGCGATGTCGGGTCCGCCATCCAGCAGCACGCCGAGAAGCACGGCTACTCGGTGGTGCGCGAGTTCTGCGGCCATGGAATCGGCCGCAAGTTCCATGAGGAGCCGCAGGTCCTGCATTACGGCAAGCCCGCGACCGGGCTGCCGCTGGAGCCGGGCATGACCTTCACCATCGAGCCGATGATCAATGCCGGCAAGCCCGGGATCCGTGAGCTGGCCGACGGCTGGACCATCGTGACCAAGGATCACAGCCTGTCGGCGCAATGGGAGCACACCGTGCTGGTGACGCCGTCGGGTCGCGAAGTGCTGACGCGCTCGGCGGGCAGCCAGCCGCCGCCGGCCATTGCCCAGTAAAAACGATCTGCTCGCCGAGCGCGCCGCGCTGCGCGAGGCGTATCTGAAGCGGCCTAACCCGCGCGCCCTGCTGCGGCAGCACGCGCAGCTGATCGACCGCACCGTGAAGCTGCTCTGGCAGCACGCCGGCATGTCGGCCGATGCCGCGCTGGTGGCGACCGGCGGCTATGGGCGCGGCGAGCTCTATCCGTGCTCGGACATCGACCTGCTGGTTCTTCTGCCGGACGAGCCGCGCGCTGCCGAGCAGGAGCGCCTGGAACGGCTGATCCACAGCTTCTGGGACATCGGGCTCGAGATCGGCCACAGCGTGCGTACCGTCCGCGATTGCGTCCAGGCCGCGGCGAGCGACATCACCGTCAACACGACCCTGCTCGAATCGCGCTTCCTCGCCGGGAGCCGGCGCCTGTTCGGCGACATGCAGGCGGCGCTAGGCCGGGTGGCGGATCCGGCGTCTTTCCTGAAGGCGAAGAAGCTCGAGCAGGAACAGCGCCACGCGAAGCATCAGGACTCCCCCTACTCGCTCGAGCCCAATTTGAAGGAGGCACCGGGCGGGATGCGCGATCTGCAGGTCATCCAGTGGATCGCGCGCGCTTCGGGCATGGGCCGTCGCTGGAGCGATCTGGTGGCTCACCGCCTGATCGAGCGCGAGGAAGCCCGCCAGCTCGAGCGACACGAAGCGCTGCTGCAGGATCTGAGGATCCGGCTGCATTACCTCGCCGGCCGGCGCGAGGACCGCATCGTGTTCGACTTTCAGGCAGCGCTCGCCGCTCAGCTCGGCTACCAGGACACGCCCCATCGCCGGGCGAGCGAGGCGATGATGCAGGGCTATTACCGCACCGCGAAGGCGGTGACGCAGCTGAACACGATCCTGCTGCAGAACCTCGAGGCGCGCCTGCTGCCCGAGCCGGAGCAAGCGCCCCGCAGGCTGAACGAGCGCTTCCGAGTACGAGGCGAGCTGCTGGAAATCGTCGATGAAGAGCTCTTCGAGCGGGAACCGGCCAGCATCCTCGAGAGCTTCCTCATGCTGATGCAGCACCCGGAGCTGCGCGGCATGACCGCGCCGACGCTGCGGGCGCTGTGGCGGGCGCGGCGCCGCATCGACGCGAAATTCCGCCGCGATCCGCGGGCGCGGCTGCTGTTTCTGCATCTCCTGCAGCAGCCGCGCGGCATCGTGCACGAGTTCCGCCGCATGAACCAGTACGGCATCCTGGGGCGCTACCTGCCCGAGTTCGGCAGCATCGTCGGGCAGATGCAGCACGACCTGTTCCACGTCTATACGGTCGACCAGCACATCCTGATGGTGATCAGGAACCTGCGCCGCTTCACCATGCCCGAGCTGGCGCACGAATTTCCCCTTTGCAGCGAGCTGATGAGCGGCTTCGAGCGGCGCTGGCTGCTCTATGTGGCGGCGCTGTACCACGACATCGCCAAGGGCCGGGGCGGAGATCATTCGGAGCTCGGCGCGCGCAACGTGCGCAGCTTCTGCCGCACGCACGGACTTTCCTCCCAAGATACGGACCTCGTCGCCTTCCTCGTCGAGCATCACCTTGCGATGTCCAGCGCGGCGCAAAAGCAGGACGTGCACGACCCGGAGATGGTGCGCGCGTTCGCAGAGCGGGTGGGCAGCGAGCGGCGCCTGGTGGCGCTCTACCTTCTGACGGTCGCCGATGTGCGCGGCACCAGCCCGAAGGTGTGGAACGCCTGGAAAGCCAAGCTGCTGGAAGACCTGTTTCGAGCCACCCGGCGAGTGCTCACGGGTGAGCCGCTCGCCAGGGACGCCGCCCTGGCCGAGAAGCAGGCGGAAGCGGCGCGGTTGCTGCGGCTCTACGCGCTGTCCGACAACGTCAAGGACCGGTTGTGGGCGCAGCTCGACATCGCTTATTTCCTCCGGCATGACGCCCAGGAAATCGCCTGGCACACGCGCAATCTTCACTACCGCGTGGAGACCGAGCGGCCGGTCGTCAAGGCCCGGCTCGCGCCCTTCGGCGAAGGCCTGCAGGTCATGATCTACACGCGCGACCGGGAAGCGCTGTTCGCCCGCATCTCGGGCTACTTCGAGCGCGCCGGCTTCGACATCGCCGAGGCGAAGGTCCACACCACGCGCCACGGCTATGCGCTCGACACGTTCGCCGTCATGGGCCAGGGCCGCGGGTCGCATTACCGCGACCTGATCAGCATGCTCGAAACCGAGCTCGCCGAGGAGGTGCAGTCGCAGGCGCCGCTGCCGCCGCCGCGCGGCGGACGGGTGTCGCGCCGCGTGCGCCATTTTCCCATCTCGCCGGTGGTCGACATCCGCCCGGACGAGCGCGGCGCGTACCATGTGCTGTCGATCGTGGCGAGCGACCGGCCGGGCCTGCTCTACGCGATCGCCCGCACCCTCGCCGGCTATCACGTCAACCTGCAGACGGCCCGGATCAACACCCTAGGTGATCGCGCGGAAGACGTGTTCCTCGTTTCGGGCGAGGCTCTCGCGCACCCCAAGACCGTGCTGCAGCTGGAGCAGGACCTGCTCAAGGGGCTTACTCTTCAGCAGGCAGCTCCTGTCCCGGAAACAGCGCCTCGTTGAAGCCGAAGCGGGTGAAGTCGCGGATCCGCATCGGGTAGAGGATGCCGTCGAGGTGGTCGCATTCGTGCTGCACCACCCGGGCGTGAAAACCCTCCACCTCGCGTTCAAAAAAGGTTCCTTTTTCGTCGAACCCCTTGTAGCGCAGAGTGCGCCAGCGCGGCACCCAGCCGCGCATCCCCGGCACCGAGAGGCAACCTTCCCAGCCTTCCTCCACTTCGGCCGAGAGCGGCTCGAGCACCGGGTTGATCAGCACGGTATCGGGCACTTCCTCCGCGTCCGGGTAACGCGGGTTGGCGTGGACCCCGAAAATGACGACGCGCAACCCGACGCCGATCTGCGGCGCGGCGAGGCCGGCGCCATTCAGGTGCGCCATCGTGTCGTGCATGTCTTTCAGCAGTTCATTCAGTTCCTGTGTGTTGAAACGCGCCACCGCCACCGACTTCTGCCATAGCCGCGCGTCTCCCATGCGCAGCACTTCGCGGATCATTGCCGGCAGAGCCTGTCGATGATGTTGCGCACTCGGCCCATCGCTTCCTCCAGCACCGCGCCGATGCGCTCGAGCGGCACCGCCCGCCGGCTGTCGCCGCGCCCGGCCGCGTAGTTCGCCACCACCGTGATGGCGGCGTACTGGAGGCTGAGCTCGCGCGCCAGCGCGGCCTCGGGCATGCCGGTCATGCCGACCACGTCGGCGCCGTCGCGCTCGAGCCGGTCGATTTCCGCCGCGGTCTCGAGCCGGGGACCCTGGGTCGCGGCGTAGACGCCGCCGTCGAGCATCTGCTCGCCGCAGGCGAGCGCCGCGCTCAGCAGCCGCGAACGCAGTTCGCGCGAATACGGCTCGGTGAAGTCGATGTGCTTCAGCGGCGTTCCCGGTCCCTCGAAATAGCTCGAGCGGCGGCCCCAGGTATAGTCGATGACCTGATGCGGCAGCAGCAGCGCGCCCGGCTCCAGGTCCCTGCGAATGGCGCCTACCGCCGCCACCGCGACGACCTCGCCCGCGCCGGCGTCTTTGAGCGCCCACAGGTTGGCGCGGTAGTTGACCTCATGCGGCGCGACGCTGTGGCCGTCGCCGTGGCGCGCCAGGAATACCACGTCGCAATCGGCGATGCAGCCGAACGCGAGCGCGCCGGAAGGCTTGCCGTAAGGCGTGCGCGCTCGCTTGCGGCGTCTGACCTCGAGGTTGCCGAGCTGGGCGAGGCCGCTGCCGCCGATGACGGCCAGCACCAGATTCAACCTTCCTTCATGGCGCGGATCTCCGGCAGGTTGCGCCAGTATCCTTTCGCGTCCATGCCGCAGCCGAACACGAAGCGGTCCGCAATGCGCAGGCCGACGAAGTCCGGCGTGATCGGCTTGGGACGCGCGAGCGTCTTCTCGACCAGCACCGCGCAGTGGAAGGCCCGGGCGCCCTGCGACCTCAGCCGCTCGCGGATCGCGCGCATCGTCTCGCCGCCGTCCAGGATGTCGTCCAGCACGAGCACGGTACGTCCCTCGACGCCTTCGGGCGACCCGCCCCGCCACTGGATGCCGCCGCCGGCGGTCGCGCTGCCGTAACGCGAGGCGTGGAGATAGTCGAAATCGAGCGGAAAGCGAAGCAGCGGCAGGATCTGCCCGGCGAAAACCACCGCCCCGCCCATCACCGCGAGCACCAGCGGGTAGCTCGCGGCGAGCTGGTCCTCGATCTCGGTCGCGACGCGGCGGATCGCGGCCTGAACCTCTTCGGCGCTCGACACCGGGTCCGAATTGCGCAGAAACGCCCAGGCCTTCTCCGCGTCGGGCATGGATTCAGTCTAGCGCGTCTTCAGGAAGCGAGCGAAATCCCGGCCGACTTCGGGATGGCGCACGCCGTACTCCACGGTGGCCTGGAGATAGCCCAGCTTCGAGCCGCAGTCGAAGCGCCGGCCAGGCAGGCGCACCGCGAGCACGCGCTCGTGGGACAGCAGCTGCGAGATGGCGTCGGTGAGCTGGATTTCCCCTCCGGCGCCGGGCGTCAGCTCGCCGAGCAGCTCGAAAATGCGCGGCGTCAGCACATAGCGGCCGAGGACCGCGAGAGTCGACGGTGCTTCGGCCGGCTTGGGCTTTTCGACGATGCCGTGGATGCGGGCGATGTCGACGCCCGGGCGCTCGACGGTGACGATGCCGTAGCTCTGCGTCTGGTCGCGGGGCACTTCCTCGACGCCGAGGAGCGAGGCGCCTTCGCGCGAGAAGACCTGCGCCATGTGCGCCATGGCCGGAGGCTGCGAGTCCATCAGGTCATCGGCGAGGATCACCGCGAACGCGTCGTCGCCGACGACCGGCCGGGCGCACAGCACCGCGTGGCCCAGGCCGAGCGGCTCGGCCTGGCGGATATAGATGCAGTGCGCGCCCTCGGGCAGCACCGAGCGGACCATGCCGAGCAGCGCGTCCTTCCTCTTGCGCTCGAGCTCGGTCTCCAGCTCGTGGGCCTTGTCGAAGTGGTCCTCGATCGCGCGCTTGTTGCGGCCGGTCACGAATATCATCTGGGTGATTCCCGCCGCGGCCGCCTCCTCGACCGCGTACTGGATCAGCGGCTTGTCGACGATCGGCAGCATTTCCTTCGGGCTCGCCTTGGTGACCGGCAGAAAACGGCTGCCGAGCCCCGCGACCGGGAATACCGCTTTTCTCAGCTTGGGGTGCATTAGGTCTTTCTTAGCAGTTCGAGAAATTTTTTCTCGTCGAGCACCGTCACGCCGAGGCTGCGGGCCTTGTCGAGCTTGCTTCCCGCGTCCTCGCCGGCCACCACGAAGTCTGTCCTTTTCGACACCGATCCAGCCACCTGGTGGCCTTTCGCCTCGAGCGCAGCCTGCGCCTCGTCGCGCG
The DNA here is from genome assembly GCA_005881595.1 of Betaproteobacteria bacterium. Taxonomy (GTDB): domain Bacteria; phylum Pseudomonadota; class Gammaproteobacteria; order Burkholderiales; family SG8-39; genus SCGC-AG-212-J23. The sequence goes on from VBBY01000033.1 coordinate 23,334, forward strand.
TCATCGACGACAAGCTGCCGGTCAGCACGAACGTCTTGCCGTCGGCCGCCGGCCGCGCACCGGCCTGCATTACGTCGATAGCGTCGGCGAGGCGGCGGATGACATCGCGATTGTGCCGCTCGTGCAGGAATTTTTCCATGCTGTCCATCAGCTCCGGGCCTATGCCCTCCAGCGGCACGGGCCGCAGGGGCTCGCCGCGCTTTTTCCGCTGCGCATGGTCCTTGCGTGCCGCCTCCTTGTCCGCCGCGGCCCGAGCCCAGTCGGCTTCGAGAAAGGCCGTTAGCGAGCCGAAATGGCGCGCGAGGATCTTGGCGACCTCCTCCCCCACGCCCGGGATGCCCAAGGCGTAGATGAAACGCTCGAGCTCGCCCTTTCTCGAACGCTGAATGCTCTCGAATACGTTCTGCGCTGACTTCTCCGCCATGCGCTCGAGGCCCGCGAGGGTCTCGACATCCAGGCGGTACAGGTCGGCGGGGCTTTTCACCAGGTCGCGCTCGACGAGCTGGTCGACCAGCTTCTCGCCCAGGCCCTCGATATCCATGGCGCGGCGCGCGGCGAAATGCAGCAAGGTCTGCTTGCGCTGCGCCTTGCAGTACAGCCCGCCGGTGCAGCGCGTTGCAGCCTCGCCCGGCACCCGCACCACCGGCGAGGCGCACACCGGGCATTTCTCGGGCATCGCGAAGCGGTCCGGCGGCCGGCGCGGGCCCTTGCTCTTCACGCCGACGACTTCCGGAATGACATCGCCGGCGCGGCGCACGATGACCGTGTCGCCGATCCAGACATCCTTGCGCCTGAGCTCGTCCTCGTTGTGCAGGGTCGCGTTGGTGACGGTGGCTCCGCCCACGAACACCGGCTTGAGGCGCGCTACCGGGGTCAGGGCCCCGGTGCGCCCCACCTGCACATCGATACCGAGAACCTCCGTGGTCTGCTCCTCCGCCGGATACTTGTGGGCCAGCGCAAAGCGCGGCGCGCGCGCCACGAAGCCGAGCCGCTCCTGCCAATCGAGGCGGTCCACCTTGTAGACCACGCCATCGATGGCGTACGGAAGCCGGTCGCGCGCCTGTCCCATCTTCCTGTAATAGGCGAGCAGCCCTTCGGCGCCCTGCACCAGCTCGCGCTCCTCCGATACGCGAAAGCCGAGCTCGACGAGCCGCGCAAGCGCCTCCGACTGCCTGCTCCAGCGCGCCTGCGAGGCGCGGCTGATGGCGTAGGCGAAGAACCTGAGCGGCCGCGTCGCGGTCACGCGCGAATCGAGCTGGCGCACCGCGCCGGCAGCGGCGTTGCGCGGGTTGACGTACTCCTTTTCTCCCAGCTCGCGCTGGCGCGCGTTGAGGGCGTCGAAGTCGCGGCGGTACATCAGGACCTCGCCGCGCACCTCGAGCTCGCGCGTGTCCGCGGCCTTTGGCAGGCGCAGCGGGATCGAGCGCAGCGTACGCAGGTTAGGGGTGACGTCCTCGCCCGTGGTGCCGTCGCCGCGAGTGGCTCCCTCGGAGAGCAGGCCGTCGCGGTAGGTCAGGCTGATCGCCAGGCCGTCGAACTTCGGCTCCGCGGCGTACTCCACTGCATCGACCTCGAGCGCCTCGCGCACGCGCCGGTCGAAGGCGCGCACCGCTTCCTCGTCGAAAGCGTTGGCGATGGACAGCATCGGCGTGCGGTGCCGGACTTCGGCGAACTCGGGCAGCGGCGCCCCGCCCACCCTTTGTGTGGGCGAGTCCGGGGTCGCCAGCTCGGGATGCTTCGCTTCCAGGGCAAGCAGCTCCTGAAACAGGCGGTCATATTCGGCGTCATCGATCTCCGGCTGGTCCTCGACGTAGTAGCGCCAGTTGTGGTGTTCGAGGGTTTTCCGGAGAGCTTCGCTGCGTTGCCGGATATCTCGCGGCACGCTCATGAGAACAGCCGCAGCGCGAGCGGGCTGCCGGGCTCGATGCCGCGCTCGGCGAGCATGTGCCGCACGGCTTCCACCTCGGTGCCGATGGCCGCGAGCGCGCGCTCGTCCACCGGATTGCCGTTGTCGTCGACCAGGCGCGCGCCATGCGCAGCCGCCAGCTGGCGAGCGCTGCGCGCCATCGCCTGGAAGCTGCGCGCGGGCTCGGGCGTTCGCACGACATCCAGCGTCAGGGTTATGCCGTCTTCGCGCGGCGTGACCTGGAAGGCCTGCTCGCCGGCTTCGATTTCGGCGATCGCCGCGCCCACGACGTGCAGCGCCACCTGGATGTCCGCCTGGGCGCACACGCGGTCGAGGCTGCGCGCGGCATCGAGCGCCTGGCGCATTTCAGGCGTCGAGACGCTGGCGCCGAGTTTCGCGGCGAGCGTCTCCACCTCGGAGCGGAATTCAAGCAGCTCGCTCTCGCTCGCCACGCCGGCGCGGGTCACCAGCTGCAACGCGGCGCTCCAGCCGCCGCCTTTCGAGGCAGCGAGCAAAACGCGCTTCGCGAAGCGCTGCTCGAGCGGCGCCCACAGCTCGAGCAGGCTCGCGGCGGCGATCCCGCGCGGCGCGGCGAGATCGATGACGTAGTCAAGGCGCGCATCGGGCAGCGCGCCTGATTGCATCGCGTTTTTCCGCGATGCTGCGGCGGGCTCACGCCGAGCGAGCGTCTCGCCGAGCAGCGCGTCGGCATGGTGCGAGCCGAACCTGCGCTCGGCCCGACGAGCGGCGGCGCGTTCCTGCAGCCGGTTGTAAATCAGGACCGCGGCTACCGCGACGGCGCCGATCAGGAGCAGACCGAACTGGAGATCGGTCATGTCGTCAGGCGGCCAGCTCCTCCCGGATGCGCAGCGCCTCATCGATGTCGACGGCCACCACGCGCGACACGCCCGACTCCGGCATCGTCACGCCGATCAGCTGCTCGGCCATTTCCATCGAGATCTTGTTGTGGCTGATGAACAGGAACTGCGTCTGCGCCGCCATGCGCTTGACCAGGTCGCAGAAGCGCAGCGTGTTGCTGTCGTCGAGAGGGGCATCGACCTCGTCGAGCAGGCAGAACGGCGCCGGGTTGAGCTGGAACAGGGAAAACACCAGCGCGATCGCGGTGAGCGCCTTTTCCCCGCCCGAGAGCAGGTGAATGCTGGTGTTGCGCTTGCCGGGCGGCTGCGCCATGACCTGCACGCCGGCGTCCAGAATCTCCTCGCCGGTCATGATCAGCTTGGCCTCGCCCCCGCCGAACAGCGTCGGAAACAGCGACCCGAAGTGCCGGTTTACGCTGTCGAAGGTCTCGCGCAGCAGCTCGCGCGTCTCCCGGTCGATGCGCCGGATGGCGTCCTCGAGCGTGTGCACCGCCTCCTCCAGGTCGGCGGCCTGCGAGTCGAGGAAGCCTTTTCGCTCCTGGCTGCTGCGCAGCTCCTCGAGCGCCGCCAGGTTCACGGCGCCGAGGTCGTTGATGGCCTGCGCCAGCCGGGTGATCTCGCCTTGCAGCGCGGCCGGGCGCGGGGCTCTCTCGGCCTCCCTCGACAGCCGCTCCTCGTCCGCGTTCGCCTCGCGCAATTGGGCGGCGAACTGGTCGAAATTGATCTGCGCGGCCTGCTCCTTCAGCCTGAGCTCTCCGAGCCGCTCGCGCAGCGGGGCGAGCTTCGCCTCGATCTGCAGGCGTGCTTCCTCCAGCTCGCGCAGCGCGCCGGCCGCCCCTTCGACCGCGTTGCGCGCCGCGGCGAGCGTGGTTTCGCAGCCCAGGCGCGACTCGACCGCCGCGTCCAGGCCGTGCCGCACTGCCGGGATCGGGTCGGCCGCGAGCTCCTCGGTCAGCTTCGCGACCTCCAGCTCGGCGCGCTCGATCTGCTGATCGATCACGCGCACGGAGTTGTCGATTTCGGCGATCTTGGAGCCGCATTCGCGTTCGCCGAACAGCGCGTCCTGCGCATCGCGCTCGGCTTGCTGCACGGCGCGCCGCTGCTCGGCGAGCGCGGTCTCGGCGGCGAGATGCCCGCCGCGCACCGCCTCGAGCTTCTCGCGCAGCGTCGCGATTTCCGCCGCAATGCGCTCGGCAGCCTGGCGGCCGTCGTGCAGCGCCTGGCGGCCGCGCGACGCTTCCTGCTCGATTTCGGACAGCTCGGCGCGCACCTGCTCGCTGCGCTCGCGGTAACGCTCTTCAGCCTGCGCCAGCTTGAGCTGGTCGATCTGGGCGTCGTGCTGCTCTTTCTGCGTCTCGGCGATGACGCGGCGTGCCTGCTCGAGAGCCTCGCTGCGCCCTGCGGCCTCGCTCTCCAGCTGGCGATGGGCATCCTGCGCGGCGCCGACCTTCTGCTGCAGGTCGCGGCAGCCTGCATCGAGCGCCTCGATCGCCGATTGTCTCGCGAGCAGGCCCGCGTCCGCCTGATCCGGCGCGTGAAAGCTGACGGTGTGCCGCGTGAACTGGTGGCCATCGCGGTCGACGAGCACTGCACCAGGCGGTAAAGCCGCCTGCCGCGCCGCGTCGGGGCTCTCTTCTGCTGCATAGGCACCGGCCAGCCAGTCCGCGAGGGCGCCTGAAACCGCCGGGTCCACGGCGCGGATCTTGGAGGCGAGCGGCTCGTAGCCTGGCGCCCCGGGAGCGCCAGGGCTGTTGCCGCGCGCGAACAGGCTCGCTTTCGCCGGTGGCCGATCGGCAAGAACCGACTGCAGCCGGGTAGCCTCGGAAAGCTCGAGCGCGTGCAGGCGCTCGCGCAGCACCGATTCCACGGCGGTCTCCCAGCCCCGGTCGATGCGCAGCTTCTGCCACAAGCGCGGCAGCGCGCCCAGGCCGTGCCGCTCGAGCCATTCGCGCAAGGGCGCGTTGTCTTCGGCCGCGGCCTGGATCTGGCGCAGCGTCGCAAGCTGCGCCTCGGCGGCCGCGTGCTCGCGCTGCGCCGCGCCGAGCGCCTCGCCGGCTGCGGCGCTGCGCTCCTCGAGCGCAGCGCACTCGGCTTGCAACGATTCATGCCCGGCCTGCGCGGCTTGCACGGCCGCTTCAAGCGCGGCGCTTCGCTCCCGCAGGGCGTTCGCCGCCGCCGCATCCGGCTCGGCGAGCGTCTGCAGCTCGCTTTCGAGGCGCTCGCGGCGTTGCTGGAGCGCCTGAGCGCCGCGCTCCAGGTGCGACAGATTGGCCTGCTCGAGCTGCAGGCGGCTTTCCGCCTGCAGCAGCTCTCTGCGAGTCTCGCTCAGCCGCTCCTGGCTGGCGCGGAACGCCTGCTCGGCCTGCGGCAGGCGCGCATTCTCCTCCCCGAGCTTTGCCTGCGCCTCGGCGCTGCGCTGCCTGGCGGCACCGGCGCGCGCCGCCCACATGTGAAGCGCCTGCGTAAGCTGCGCGCGCTGCTCGCGCCAGGAGCCCAGCTGCGCGAGCCGCTCCGTATGCTGGCCCTCCAGCCGCTGGCGCGTCTCCTCGACATGGCGCAGCTCGGACTCGAAGCGGGCCACCTCGGCGTTGGCGGCGTAGAGCGCCGCTTGCGCGCCGTTCAGGCCGTCCCCGCAGCGGTAATGCGCGGCGCGCGCCGTTTCCACGCGCGACTCGAGCTGCCGCAGCTGGGCATTCTCCGCCTCGAGCTCGTTGCCGACCCTGGACATCTCGAGCGCGTGCCGCTCGCGCTCCGCCGCGGCGTCGCGGCGGCGCGCATACCAAAGCAGCTGCTGCCTGAGCTGCAGCTCCGAGTGGTACTCCTTGTAGCGCGTCGCCACGGTGGCCTGCGCCTGGAGCTTCTCCAGCTGCGCGGCAAGCTCGGTGCGGATGTCGGTGATGCGCGCGAGATTGCCGCGCGTGTCGGCGAGGCGGCTCTCGGTCTCGCGGCGCCGCTCCTTGTATTTCGAGATGCCGGCCGCTTCCTCGAGGAACACGCGCAGCTCTTCGGGCTTCGCCTCGATGATGCGCGTGATCATCCCCTGCTCCATGATCGCGTAGGCGCGCGGGCCAAGGCCGGTGCCGAGGAACATGTCGGTGATGTCGCGGCGCCGGACGTGCGCGCCGTTGATGTAGTAGCTCGACTCGCCGTCGCGCTGCAGGATGCGCTTCACCGAGATCTCCGCGTACTGCGACCACTGTCCGGCCGCGCGCCCCTGGGCGTTGTCGAAGATCAGCTCGACCGAGGCGCGCGCGAGCGGCGCACGGTTCACCGAGCCGTTGAAGATGACGTCCTGCATCGAGTCGCCGCGCAACGCCGCGGCACGCGACTCGCCTAGAACCCAGCGCACGGCGTCGATCACGTTGGACTTGCCGCAGCCGTTCGGCCCGACGACGCCGACCAGCTGCCCCGGCACGTGAATCGAGGTGGGATCGACGAAGGACTTGAAGCCGGCGAGCTTGATTTGAACGAGCCGCACGCAAAAAATGATACCATCGCTCGCCGTTCACCTCGTGATGCGCTCGCGCCCAAGCAAGCGGCTGCAAACGTTTCCCAATCCTGCGCCCGGGCGCGACTACCGCATCCACATGGAAATTCCCGAGTTCACGTGCGTCTGCCCGATGACCGGGCAGCCGGATTTCGGCACGCTGCATCTCGAGTACGTGCCCGATCGCACGTGCGTAGAGCTGAAATCGCTGAAGCTCTACATCTGGTCGTACCGCGACCAGGGGGCATTCCACGAAGCGGTGACCAACGCGATCCTCGATGACCTGGTCGCCGCGACCAAGCCGCGCTACCTGCGGCTCGAAGCGCGCTTCAACGTGCGCGGGGGCATCCATACCAGCGTGGTCGCCGAGCACCGCAAGCGGGGATGGAAAGCCTGAATCCGCTTCTCGACAGGCTCCAGCCCTACCCGTTCGAGAAACTTCGCCGCCTGCTCGCCGGCGCGGCGCCGAACCCCGCGCTGCAGCCGATCGATCTTTCGATCGGCGAGCCGAAGCACCCGACGCCGGCCCTGGTGAAAGACGCGCTGGCGGCAGGGCTCGAGGGCCTCGCCGCCTATCCGGCGACCGCCGGCACGCCCGCGCTGCGCGAAGCGATCGCGGCCTGGCTCGCGCGCCGCTACGGCATCCCGCTGCCGGATGCCGAGCGCCAGGTGCTGCCGGTCAACGGCTCGCGCGAAGCGCTGTTCGCTTTTGCGCAGACCGTGGTCGATGCGGGCCGCAAGGCGGCCGTGCTCTGCCCCAACCCGTTCTACCAGATCTACGAAGGCGCCGCGCTCCTTGCCGGCGCCACGCCGCTCTACGCGTCAAATCCTCTGCAGAATGCGCGCTGGCAGGATGTCCAGCTCGTCTATGCGTGCTCGCCGGCGAACCCCACCGGCAAGGTCATGACGCTCGCCGAGTGGAAGGCGCTGTTCGAGCTGTCGGACCGCCACGGCTTCCTCATCGCGTCCGACGAATGCTATTCCGAGCTCTACTACGGCGAGCCGCCGCTGGGCGCATTGCAGGCCGCCCACCGGCTCGGGCGGCAAGGCTACCCGCGACTGGTGGTGTTTTCGAGCCTGTCCAAGCGCTCGAATGCTCCCGGCATGCGCTCGGGCTTCGTCGCCGGCGACGCCGGCGCGCTGCAGAGCTTCCTGCTGTATCGCACCTACCACGGCTCGGCGATGAGCCTCCCGGTGCAGCGCGCGTCGATCGCCGCCTGGAACGACGAGGCGCACGTGCAGGAGAACCGTCGCCTGTATCAGGAAAAATTTCGCGCCGTGCTGCCGCTCGTCCGGGCGCCGCTCGCGGCCGGCATGCCCGACGGCGGTTTCTACCTCTGGCTGCGCACGCCGATCGACGACTGCGAGTTCGCCCGGCGCCTGCACCATGAATATAATGTCCTCGCGCTGCCCGGCAGCTATCTGGCGCGCGCTGCGGGCGGCGAAAACCCCGGACGAAATCACGTGCGGATCGCGCTGGTCGCGCCGCTCGCGGAATGCGTCGAGGCCGCCGGCCGCATGATGCAGTTCAGCAGGGCCTTATGACCGCCGAAAAGAAGCTCATCGAAGACGCCTGGGAGGGGCGCGCCGCGCTCAGCCCGGCGAACGCGCCGCGTCCGCTGCGAGAGGCCGTCGAGCACGTCATCGCCGGGCTCGACGCGGGGCGCATCAGGGTGGCCGAGAAGTCCGGCGGCGAGTGGATCACGCACCAGTGGGTGAAGAAGGCCGTGCTGCTGTCCTTCAGGCTCGAGGATAACCGCCTGATTGAAGGCGGCGCGACGCGCTATTACGACAAGGTCGCGGCCAAGTTCGCCGCCTTTGACGAGAGCGCTTTTTCAAAAGGCGGCTTCCGCGTCGTTCCTCCGGCCATGGCGCGGCGCGGCGCCTACATCGCCCGCAACGTGGTGCTCATGCCCTCGTACGTGAACATCGGCGCCTATGTCGACGAGGGGACCATGGTCGACACGTGGGCGACCGTCGGGTCGTGCGCCCAGATCGGCAAAAACGTGCACCTGTCCGGCGGCGTGGGCATCGGCGGGGTCCTCGAGCCGCTGCAGGCCAATCCGGTCATCATCGAAGACAATTGTTTCATCGGCGCCCGGTCCGAGGTCGTGGAAGGCGTGATCGTCGAGGAAAACAGCGTCATATCGATGGGGGTATACCTGGGACAGAGCACGCGCATCTTCGACCGCGCTCGCGGCGAGATCCTCTACGGGCGCGTGCCGGCCGGGTCGGTGGTGGTTTCCGGCAATCTTCCCTCCCCCGACCGCAGCTGCGGGCTGTACTGTGCGGTGATCGTGAAGAAGGTGGACGCCAGGACCCGCGCCAAGACCAGCCTGAACGAATTGTTGCGCGGGGATTAAACTAGTACAGTCCTGCTCAGGAGGACGACATGTCCGCGATGAAACGGCTGTTCCAGGTCATGGCCGACAAGAAGGCGTCGGATATCTTCCTTTCGGTCGGCGCGCCGATCAACATCAAGATCAACGGGGTCGCCGTGCCGGTCAACCAGACCATCATGACCTCGGATATGGTCAGGCAGCTGCTGTACGAGATGCTGACCGAGCGCCAGGCGCGCGAGTACGAGGAAGAGATGGAGCTGAACACCGCCGTCGCGCTCGAGGGCATCGGCGCCTTTCGCATCAGCGCCTTCCGCCAGAAGGGCTCGCCGGCCGTGGTGGTGCGCTATATCCCCGGGTCGATTCCTCCGCTCGACTCGCTGGGCCTGCCCGAGGTGCTGAAGGAAGTGATCATGCAGAAGCGCGGGCTGATCCTGATGGTCGGCGCCACCGGCGCGGGCAAATCCACTTCGCTCGCCGCGATGCTCGATTTCCGCAACGAGCGCAGGTCGGGCCACATTCTCACGCTCGAGGACCCGGTCGAATACATCTTCGTGAACAAGAAGTCGATCGTCAACCAGCGCGAGGTCGGCACCGACACCAAGGCCTTCGAGGTGGCGCTGAGGAACGCGCTGCGGCAGGCACCCGACTGCATCATGATCGGCGAGATCCGCGACAAGCCGACGATGTCGATGGCCCTCGCCTACGCCCAGTCGGGTCACCTGTGCCTCGCCACGCTGCACGCGAACAACAGCTATCACGCGATGAACCGCATCATCAACTTCTACTCGCTCGAGAACCGGCCGAGCCTGCTGCTCGACCTCGCCGCCGCGCTCCAGGCGGTGATCTCGCAGCGGCTGGTGCGCACGAAGGCCGGCACCCGGGTAGTCGCCGCCGAGGTGCTGCTCAACACGCGTCACATCGCCGAGCTGATAGAAAAAGGCGAGATCAGCGACGTCAAGGAGGCGCTGGAGAAGAGCATGGCGCCCGGCTCCCAGACCTTCGAGCAGTCGCTGTTCAAGCTGTTCATAGACGGCAGGATCACCCAGGACGAGGCGATGGCGAACGCCGACTCTGCCACCAACATGCTGTGGCTGATCAACCAGGCGACGGCAGGCGAGATCACCGGCCAGGCCACCGGCGCGCCGCCCGCCGGCAAAAGCGCCGCGCTCGGCAATTTGAAGATCGACGCGAATGCCTGAGGCGGGGGCGCTGGAACTCGCCAAGGAGCTCATCGCGCGCCGGTCAGTGACCCCCGAGGACGGGGGCTGCCAGAACCTCCTCCGCGCGCGCCTTGCCAAATCCGGCTTTCGCTGCGAGCCGATGCGCTTCGGCGCGGTAGACAATCTCTGGGCGCGCCGCGGCGACGCCCAGCCGCTCGTCTGCTTCGCCGGCCATACCGACGTAGTGCCGCCCGGCCCGCTCGGCGAATGGCACTCCGATCCGTTCATCCCGTCGGTGCGCGAGGGCCGGCTCTACGGCCGGGGCGCCGCTGACATGAAGTCCTCCATCGCGGCATTCGTGGTGGCCTGCGAGGCCTTCATTTCCGAGCGACCGGGGCATTCGGGGTCGATCGCGCTGCTGCTCACCTCCGACGAGGAAGGGCCGGCGCTCGACGGCACGGTGCGCGTGGTCGAGGGCCTGAAGCAGCGCGGGGAAGCCGTGGATTACTGCATCGTCGGCGAGCCGACTTCGGTGAACGCCCTGGGCGACATGATCAAGAATGGCCGGCGCGGCTCGCTTTCCGGCAGGCTGACCGTGCGCGGCATCCAGGGGCACATCGCCTACCCGCATCTGGGCAGCAACCCGATTCACTCGCTCGCGCCCGCGCTCGCCGAGCTGACGGCGCTGCAGTGGGACGCGGGGAACGAGCACTTCCAGCCGACGACCTGGCAGGTCTCCAACGTTCACGGCGGCACCGGCGCGCTGAACGTCATCCCCGGTTCGCTGCAGCTCGATTTCAACTTCCGCTTCTCCACCGCGAGCACCGAGCGCTCCCTCAAGGAACGGCTGGAAGCGGTCCTGAAGAAGCATGGCGTGCGCTACGCCATCGAGTGGACCCTGGGCGCGAAACCTTTCATCACGTCGCGCGGCAGGCTGGTGGAGGTCGTTTCCACGGTCATCAAGAAGCACACCGGCCGCGCACCCGAGCTCTCCACCGCCGGCGGCACTTCGGACGCCCGCTTCATCGCCGAGGTCTGCCCGCAGGTGGTTGAACTCGGGCCGGTCAATTCCAGCATCCACAAGCTCGACGAGCACATCGAGCTCGGCGCGCTGGAGCAGTTGCCCAAGATCTACCTGGATACGCTGCGCGCCCTCCTGCCTTGACGCTCGGCGAGCTGCTTCCCCTGCAACGGCAGGTGGGCGCCGACGGGCAAAAACGAGTCGAATCGCTGATTCGAAAACGCATCAGCGACCGAATTCCAGTGGCCTATCTGCTGCACGAGGCCTGGCTCGCCGGAGTCGCGTTCTACGTCGACCGTCGCGTCGCCGTGCCGCGCTCGCACCTCGCCGAGCTTCTCGGCGACCGCCTGCGGCCGTGGCTGCGCCGGCCGACGCGGCGCGTGCTCGACTTGTGCACCGGCTCGGGCTGCCTCGCCATTCTCGCTGCGCGCGCATTTCGGCGCGCCGACGTCGATGCCACGGATATTTCGGCCGCTGCGCTGGTCGTCGCCAGGAGAAACGTTCTCAACCACCGCCTGCGAAGCAGGATTCGCCTGCTCCGCTCCGATCTGTTCGCCGCGCTGGAAGGCGAGCATTACGACCTGATCGTGACCAATCCCCCTTACGTCAGCGCGCAGGCGATGCGGCGCCTGCCGCCGGAGTATCGCCACGAGCCGAGGCTGGCGCTGGCTGCGGGACGCGACGGACTCGACCTGGTGCGGCGGATCGTCGCGGCAGCGCGCGCCTATCTGACGCCCGATGGGGTGCTCGCCTGCGAGGTGGGCGCGGCGCGGCCTGCGCTCGAGCGCGCGTATCCGCGGTTGCCCTTCACCTGGCCCGCAGTCAGCGATCCGGCGGGTGGCGTCTTTCTGATCGAGCGCGCGCAGCTGCCCGCCGATCTCGCCCAGGGTGCTGACGATTGTTTGCCGACGGCCGCTTCTTAAAGCGGTAGGATTTACCGAATAAAGGGGCTCGTTCGGGCCCCGGGTCTGCACATCGGGGGAGAAAATTGCGCGCGGCGGTCCGATTCGCGGGATGGTTCCTGTGCGCGCTTGCCCCGGCGACGGCGCTTGCTGACTCGTGCGTCTGGGTCTCGGACGAGGACAGCATCCGGCAAGTCCAGGCGAGCACCAACCAGGTCACCGTATCGGTTCCCTCGAGAGGAGTGAGCCGGCTCGTCATGAACGCCGGCGATTGCGGCGTCTGGGCTTTCAATAAGGACGAGCCGCGCCTGCGCCGCTATGCCGCGGACGGAACGCTGGAGCTGGACATCGGGGTCCAATCGCTCGATTCGAGAATAGACGAAATCAAGGATGTGCAGCTCGATCCCCATGACGAGAGCCTCTGGCTCGCCGACGAGCGGCGCTTTTCCCACATCTCTCCGGCCGGTCAGCTTTTGATCGGTTTTCCTGCTCCGGGCGAGGTGCGCCAGTTTCGCGTCGCGCTGGATCAGAGTCTATGGTTGCTGGGCGAGCGGCGGCTCTGGCACTTCGACAAACAGGGGACGCTGCTCGCGAAATTCGCGCTCGCGGACGATTTGGCCGAGGATGCGCGTCATTTCGCGGTGGACGGCCTGGGCGGGCTGATCTGGATGGCGGGTGACCACGAGCTCGCGCAGCTCCCGCTCTCCAACCCGAGCGCCCCGGCCGTGCGCCTGCGGGTCCCGCGCTCTATTACCGGACTCGCGCTCGATCCTTTGTCGGGAAAGGTCTGGGTCGGGCAGACGGAGTCGCTGCTCGCCTATGCCCGCGAGGGCACGCTCGCGCACTCGGTCGATCTCGGCGCCCTGCGCTTACGTAAACCGGATAGGCTCGCCTTCGATCCGGCGAGCCGCTCGCTTTGGGTCGGGGCGGAGCGTTCAGTTGCGCGTTTTACCGATGCGGGGCAGTACGCGGCCGGTCTTGCCGCGCGCGACGGCGACGAGGCGCTCGGCGTGCCGACGTTCCGGGTGGATCCGACGCTCGTGATCGCGCAGCCCCCGCAGAACGCCTTGACTGATAATCCCACCCCTGCGTTCACCCTTACCTACGGCGCGCAATGCAACGCTGACCCCTGCCCGTTTGCGAACGACTATTTTGCGGCCTACCAGCTCAGCGCCACTTTGAACGCTCAGCCAGTCGGCGCGCAATTCGTGTTCCACGCCAACGCCGCGGAGGCGACCTTCACGCCCGCCACGAGACTGCCCGAGGGCCAAAACAGCTTCAGCGCGCAGGCGACCGACCGCTTCGGACACACGTCGAGCCGGGAGGCGATCACTTTCACGGTGGATACGGTCCCGCCGAAGTTCCTGACCCTGGCCCCGTCCGAGGGAAGCGTGCTTGCCAATCCGAATATCCTGATTCAGGGCACGATCGACGACCCTGCCGCTACGGTGGTGCTCGCGGGCATGGGCATTAACAGGAATGGAGCGAGCTTCAGCTTTCCGGTGGTTCTGCTGCCCGGTTTGAGCACCTACAACCTGTCCGCCACAGATCCGGCCGGCAACGTCACCGTCGTTGTTCTGCATCTCACGCTCGCAGCGGTCAGCGTGAGCATTGCGAGCCCATCCAACGGCGCCACGATCAACGCCGATACTGTCACCGTATCGGGAACGTTCCAGGGCCCGGCGAACACGGGCATCACCGTGAACGGCATCGCCGCCATCGTCACAGGCAGCGCCTTCATCGTCGCCGCCGTGCCGCTGCAGCCCGGGGCGAACACGCTCAGCGCCGTGGCCACCGCCCCCAACGGCCAGAGCGCGACACAAACGCTATCGGTGACGAGCACCGGACCGGCGCCGATCCACGTTACGGCGAGCATCGCGCAGGGGCTGGCGCCGCTGGATGTCGCGTTCACGGTGAGCAACACGACCGGGAAGGGCCTGCTCGTCGTTCAGGCCGATTTCGCCGGCTCCGGAAGCTTTGGTTTTTTCAGCCCGGACGCCCCGTTATCGAACCGCTACACCACGCCGGGAACCTATCGCGCGGCTTTCAACATCGTGGATAGCACGGGCGCGAGCTTCCGGCAGACGGTTACCATCGTGGTGCAGGATCCTGCGCAGGTCGATCAGACGCTGCGCGTATTGTGGGGCGGTTTCACTGCCGCACTCGCTTCGAGAGACATGGCGCAAGCGTTGCAGTATTTCAACTTGCAGGCTCAGGCGAAATACGCACCCGTATTGGACGCGCTTCGGCCGAATTTGCCTCAGATCGTGGCCAGCTACGGCGCGCCACAGCTATCGACCATCTCCGACGGACTCGGCGAATACGTTCTCGGCCGCAAGATCAATGGCGTAAACCAGATCTTCTTCATTTATTTCCTGCGTGATGTCGATGGCGTGTGGCGCATGGATTCAATGTGAAAGTACCTATGAGCTCGCTTCGCTTGATCTGTCGGTTGCTACCGATTCTCGCGGCGCTGTCGCTGCAAGCATGCGCGACGACGCAGACTTACTCCGCCAAACCGATCACCGCCACGGTGGTCGACGCCGAAACCGGCGAGCCGCTGGAAGGGGTGAACGTGGTAGCGCAGTGGACATTGCACGAAAGAGTGACTTGGGTGCGTGCGGGCGATCTGGAGCTGATGGAGGCGGTGACCGACAAGGAAGGCAGATTCCATTTCCCTGGGTGGGAAGGCAAAGCGCCTCCGCGTGACCTGCCATATGAGACAAGGCTTGGCAACGCCGATCCCATAATGATTCTTTTCAAGAGCGGCTATAAGCCTGGCGGCGCCGGCAATTATTTGCAGCCGGAGCGCCTGCGCGATGAGAACCATACTTGGGAGCGCTACTCCGATTGGGACGGAAAGGTCATCAAGCTGGAGAAGTACAAAGGCAACTTGGAGACATATGCCTCCCTTGCGGCCGGCACACTGACGGGTGTGGGCAGTGGGCTCGAATGCCCATGGAAGAAGTTTCCGCGACTCATCGCTGCGCTGATTAATGAAAAGGATCGGCTGACGAGATCCGGCGTGCGCAATTACCTTCCTTCGATTGAAACGATGGAAGGGTATTTCAAAAACTCAGGCTGCGGTTCCGCAAGAGATGTTTTTAGAGAGTATTTGAAATGAATAGGGCGACTGTTTTTGCGCTAGGGTTAGCGCTGGCCGCAAACAGCGAAATCACATTCGCGCATGATCCCTTGACTCACTTTGACTTGTCCAGGGAGGCGGCGCAAAAGTCCGTGCTAGGCCAAGCTAACACACTGGCAGATCTGGGATTCTCCAAGGCAGTCGATGATGAGACCCAGAAATTCCCGAGCACGCCAGGAGATCAAAGCAATCAATTTCTGCCCGGATGCTTGCACGGGAAAGATCTGAACATATTGCAGTTGATCGCATGCGGCAGCCAGTTCGAAGACGTGCCAGGCACCCGCAGTTTCAATCACTTTTTTGATCCGACGCGCGGTATTCCGCTGACAACTATTGTCGGAAAGCCCGGCACCGTCTTGGGGTTGCCCAATCTCAAATCGCCGGACTGGACATTGCAGGACCCCAGCAGCGAAGACGCCGGCTCCGCGCAGGAGTTTTCTTACAAGAACGCGCGCGACTACTTCTATGACGCATTAACCGCCCCACAACAGTCTGGACGCGACGCGAACTGGGGCAAGGTGTTCCAGAGCATCGGCCAGATCATCCACCACCCCCAGGACATGGCGCAGCCCCAGCACGTGAGAAACGATGCGCACTGTGATAGTCCGCTTTGCGCCCTGGCTAATGTGATTACGCTTGGTACCTTAGGTATTTATAACCCGAGCCGGTACGAAAAGCACACCTCTATCGGGCTGACATTTTCTGGAGGTCCCGTCCGGCAAGTAATCCAGCAGCTTGCAAGCACAGCCGACGGCAACTCGGTCTATCCAGGACCGAACAACGCCAATATTTCGGTCTTTAACACGCCGCGCAAGTTCTTTGTCGGCGCGGGCAAGGGAATCGCCGAGTACACCAATGCGAATTTTGTGAGTCAGGGAACGAATTTCACTTTCAACAACGGCGTGGCCGGCACACATCCCTCTTATTCACAACCGGTCCCCGGCGAGGCGAATCCGGTTCGGGCGAATTCGACTCGATTGTTTCCGAATGGGGCGCCGGCTGGCGTTCAAGCTGCGTGCAACTTCGATCTAGCGAATTGCTACCTCACTTTTTACTCCACCAGTGGCACCGATCCCCTGACCGGTTTGCCATTCACCAACGACCGTGCGTCCACGCTATCGATCTTTGACCAGGATTTGCAGGCAAAAGTATTGCAGACGGATCCTTCGACTGGCCAGCAATACTCGACAGAGAGAATATTCGCCCTCAACAGGTTCAATTTCGACGCTGCGAATCAATTCTTGATTCCGCGCGCTGTTTCGTACTCTGCAGGACTGATCAACTACTTCTTCCGCGGCAAGATCGATTTCGTGGTCGATCCCACGAACGCGAGCCAGCTGCTGGTGATGAACCTGGGCACCGAGCCCATGAAGGGCAAGTTTCGGCTGTTCTACGACGACCAGTCCGGCAGCCGCCGTGAGGTGCCCGACGCCGGCGGCACCCCGATCCTGTGGGACACCGAAGTGATCCTCGCGAGCGCGCGGTCGGCCGGCGTTCTGTCCGCGGGTGGCCAGATGACCGTGCCTGCGTTTCCGGCGCCGCAGGCCCCGGCGCCGAAGAAGCCGGGCGAGTATATGCTCGTGTTCGAGCATGCCGTACAACGGCGCGCTCTATCTGGCGGGCCTCGATGCGCAGAACCGCATCGTCACCTTCAAAATAGATCCGTCGGGCCTGCGGGTGCTGAACGGGTTCGACGCGAACGGGCAGTTCCATTTGACGCCGCTTTCCTGGGAATCGTCCGCGCAGAAAGACATCGACCCGCTGCTACAGGTCGTTAGCTCCTTTCCCATAGGCTCCGTGCTGCCGAAAGTGGCACGCATGAAGCAGGCGACGTTCGAGTCGAGCGGGCCGGGCGGAATGAGCCATGAGCTCGTCGCGATCTCCATGGCGCTCCGGACGGGCGGCGGGCTGGCCGTGTACGCCAAGGATCCCGCGACGGGCCGGCTGGAATGGCGCGGCACGGGTGGCAGCTTCCTGCGCTGGACCGCGCACTCGCCGGATTCGACGCTGGGCGACTTCGAGTTCATACCCGAGATCCAGAATAACGGCCTCAACGGCACGGTCACTTTTCTCCGTCGTTTCCGGCCCGCGCCGGGGCAGAATCTGGTGACGACCGCCGGCACCATCACCCTGCCGCCTTTCTCGGGCAACGGCGACAACTACAACGTCTTCCGGAAGGCCACCGCAGCGATCTCGCCCGACGGCCTGACCGTCAGCGGTTTCTCCGGAATCTCCGGAAGCACCCCGCCGTTCTTCCAGGACAACTACGAGTTGAAAGTGACCCTGGGGGCCGTGCCAGCGATCGCGCTCGCGCAGAGCGAGCACGTCCCCTTGAGTCTCATCGTCAACAGTCCCAACAACGTCAACCAGACCACGACGGTCGACCCGATCGCGGGACCGAATTCGCATTCCGAGAGCCATTCCCGCAGGATCGTGGACGGGGAGCAGACGGACAACGACCCCAAGGTGTTCGTGGACTATATCTCCAACAAACTGGTCGCATGGCGAAACCAGATGTTCGCGACGATCATCGACGAGGATATTTTGGACAGCGTCCAGGACATCGTGTTTACGGCTTCCAGCCCGACCTGCCCGTTCACGATTACGACCGACGACGTGCAGTTCAGGCGCGTTGCCAACAAAGTCATCCAGACGACCACTGTCCAACTCGATTCGGCAGTGACCCTCGTGTCTAAGAACATCCCCAGCCAGACCTGTGGCTTCGGCAGCTGCACGCCGCTCAACTACACCAGGAACACCCGCGCGCACGAGGTCGACCTCCATCAGTGCGGTGGCGACGTTGTCTTCGGGAAGCCGGATGTCCAAGACGACATGGTGTTCGATCCGGACGTGACCGTCGATACGACGCGAACCGGTTCGAGCCTGTTCCGGACTTTAAACGGAAAAATCGACGGATCGATCGTCACCGGGGTGGGGTTCAACGCACCAAGTGACTTCTCCATTCGGGGGCAGCCGCTCGGAACCGATCCGAACGGGTTCGTCGCCGACGCCTCTCCGCTCGGCGAGATCTTCGCCGCGAAGACTGACAAGAGCGTGATCGTGTACAACCCGCTGCCCTCGAGCGGCATGCCGCAGACGCTCGCGATCCCCGCGAACATCATCAAGCTGATCGCGGCGGTCTGGTTCTAGGGCGGGGAGAAACGACCGCGGAAGTATTGGGGTGACCGATGGGACTCGAACCCACAACAACCGGAATCACAATCCGGGACTCTACCTGTGAGCTACGGTCACCGTCGTACGCTATTCTGGCCTGCCCGGCGGGACTCGAACCCACAACCCCCAGCTTAGAAGGCTGGAGCTCTATCCGGTTGAGCTACGGGCAGCCGCCGGGACGCCAAATCCATGGTCGGGGTGGCGTGATTTGAACACGCGACATCTTGCTCCCAAAGCAAGCGCGCTACCAGGCTGCGCTACACCCCGAAAAAGGCGGCAAATGATACTCTCGGACTATCAAGAGGGCAATTGAATTGCTTGCGGCAAGGGGCTATTTTCTGATACAAAGTCGCCTCTCTTTTTAGGGGTGCGCGTCGAATGGCCGTAGAACTCACCAGGAAAAGCTTCACGCCTTACGCCGCCAAGAAGGGCGAGGAGTACATGAACGCCCGGCAGCGCGCGCATTTCCGCAAGATTCTCGAGGCGCTGAAAGCCGAGCTGTCGGAGGAGATCGACCGCACGGTGCACACCATGCAGGACGAGGCGACGGTGTTCGCCGACCCGAACGACCGCGCCAGCCAGGAGTCCGACATGGCGCTCGAGCTGCGCAACCGCGACCGCGAAAGGAAGCTGATCAAGAAGATCGACGAGACCATCGCGCGCATCGACGCGAACGAGTACGGCTACTGCGAGAGCTGCGGCGTCGAGATCGGCCTCAAGCGGCTCGAGGCGCGCCCCACCGCGACCCTGTGCATCGACTGCAAGACGCTCGACGAGCTGCGCGAGCGCCAGGTCGCGAAGTAAGGAAGACTACCCGCTTTGCTTCGCGGTTTCCTGAGGGCTGACTGCCTTCATGGACAGCCGTACTCTTCCCTTGTCGTCGGCTTCCAGCACCTTCACCTTCACGACCTGGCCTTCCTTCAGGTGATCGGCCACGGCGTTGACCCGCTCGTGGCTGATCTGCGAGATGTGCAGCAATCCGTCGCGCCCGGGCAGCACCTGCACGATGGCGCCGAAGTCCAGCAGCCGCAGCACCGTGCCTTCGTAGACCTTGCCGACCTCGACGTCCGCGGTCAGCTCCTGGATGCGCTTCTTCGCCGCCTCGCCGCCCTCGGCGGAGACGCAGGCGATCGACACGGTGCCGTCGTCCTCGATCTCGATGGTGGTGCCGGTCTCCTCCTGAATGCCGCGGATCACGACGCCGCCCTTGCCGATGACGTCGCGGATCTTGTCCGGGTTGATCTTGATCTTGATGATGCGCGGCGCGTAGCTCGAGAGCTCGGCGCGCGATCCCTCGATCGCCTGCTTCATGATGCTCAGGATCTGCAGCCGGGCCTCGCGCGCCTGGTCGAGCGCCACCTTCATGATGCCCTTGTTGATCGACTCGATCTTCAGGTCCATCTGCAGCGCCGTGACGCCGCGCTCGGTGCCAGCGACCTTGAAGTCCATGTCGCCGAGGTGGTCCTCGTCGCCCAGGATGTCGGACAGCACCGCGAAGCGGTTGCCTTCCTTGATCAGGCCCATCGCGATCCCCGCCACGTGCGCCTTGACCGGAACGCCGGCATCCATCAGCGCCAGGCTGCCGCCGCAGACCGAGGCCATCGATGAAGAGCCGTTCGATTCGGTGATCTCGGAGACCACGCGGATCGAGTAGCCGAAGTCCTCCTGCGTCGGCAGCAGGCCGACCAGCGCCCGCTTGGCGAGGCGCCCGTGGCCGATCTCGCGGCGCTTGGGCGGGCCGACGCGGCCGGTCTCGCCGGTCGCATAGGGCGGCATGTTGTAATGAAGCATGAAGCGCTCGCGGTATTCGCCGGTGAGCGCGTCGATGATCTGCTCGTCGCGGCCGGTGCCGAGCGTCACGGTGACCAGCGCCTGCGTCTCGCCGCGAGTGAACAGCGCCGAGCCGTGAGTGCGCGGCAGCACGCCGACGCGCACGCCGATCGGCCGCACGGTACGCGTGTCGCGGCCGTCGATACGCGGCTCGCCGTCCAGGATCTGGCTGCGCACGATCTTCGACTCCAGGTTGAAGAAGATCTCCTTCACCGCGTTGGCGTCGAGCGTGCGGTTCGCCGCTGCGGCCTCGGCCGTCAGCTTCTCGAGGGTGCTCTTGCGGATTTCGACCAGTCGGTTGTTGCGCGCCTGCTTCTGCTTCATGGCAAAGGCGGCGCGAAAGTCCTGCTCGGCAAGCTCGCCCACGCGCGCGATCAGCGCCTCGTTCTTCGCCGGGGGCTGCCACTCCCAGGCCGGCTTGCCGGCCTCTTCTGCCAGCTCATGGATGGCCTGGATCGCCGCCTGCATCTGCTCGTGGCCGAATCCCACCGCGCCGAGCATCACGTCCTCGGGCAGCTCGAGCGCCTCGGATTCCACCATCAGCACGCCCTGCTCGGTCCCGGCGACGACCAGGTTGAGCTGCGACTCCTTCAGCTGGCTCATCGTCGGGTTGACGACGTACTGGCCGTTGACGTAGCCGATCCGGCACGCGCCGATCGGGCCGTTGAAAGGAATGCCGGAAAGCGTCAGCGCCGCCGAGACGGCGAGCATCGCCGGGATATCGGAATCGACCTCGGGATTGAGCGACAGCACCGTGGCGACCACCTGCACCTCGCTGAAGAAGCCGTCCGGGAACAGGGGCCGGATCGGCCGGTCGATCAGCCGGGAGGTCAGCGTCTCCTTCTCGGAGGGACGGCCCTCGCGCTTGAAGAAGCCGCCGGGAATCTTGCCTGCGGCGTAGGTCTTCTCGACGTAATCGACCGTGAGGGGGAACCAGTCCTGCCCGGTGCGCGGCTCCTTCGCCGCGACGACCGTCGCGAGCACGACCGTGTCGTCCATGGTGCAAACCACGGCGCCATGCGCCTGCCGCGCGATCTCGCCGGTTTCCAGGCTCACCTGGTGGCTGCCGTAGGGGAAAGCCTTCTTGAGGGGGTTCAAAGGGGCAAACCTACTTGCGCAGATTGAGCCGCTCGATCAGGCCGCGATACTTGTCCGCGTCCTTGCGCCTGAGATAGTCGAGCAGCTTGCGCCGCTGGCTCACCAGCTTGAGGAGCCCGCGCCGCGAATGAAAATCCTTGACGTGGGTCTTGAAGTGCTCGGCGAGGCCGTTGATGCGCTCGGTCAGCAGCGCGACCTGCACCTCGGGCGACCCGGTATCGTTGCCTGCCCGCTGATGCTGCTTGACCACCTGCGCTTTCTGCGCTACCTGCAATGCCATTTCGCATCGTCTCCACTGTTAAGGCGGCGATTCTAACTGATTGCCAGCCGCTTGCATCGTCGCCGTGAGCCGCAGCGGCTTCAAGGCGCCCGCAGCGTCGGCCTTGCCCAGCCCGATCACGCTGCCGTCGGGCCGCAGCAGCGCGAAGATCCCCGCCGCGAGGCCCGGCATGCAGAGCGCCTGGCCTTTGCGCAAGCGCGCCTCCTCCGCCGCATCGAGCCGCCTCTGCGGCAGTTCGCCCACCAGCGCTCCCAAGGGCAGGAGGCGCTCGCGACGCCCGGCTTCCTGCAGGGCGGTCAGCGCCTCGAGGGTCACGGCATCGACCACCCGAAACGGCCCGCAACCAATCCGCCTGAGCGCGGTGAGATGAGCGCCGGTCCCCAGGGCGTTGCCGATATCTTCGGCCAGGGTCCGGATATAAGTCCCCTTGCTGCAGCGAACCCGAATCTGCAGCGCGGGCGACTCGAAAGCCAGTTTTTCCAGTTCAAAGATCTGCACCGGGCGCGCTTTGCGCTCGACCGTCTCGCCGCGCCGCGCCAGCTTGTAGAGCGGAACGCCGCCGCGCTTGAGCGCCGAGTGCATCGGCGGCAGCTGCTCGATTGCGCCACGAAAGCGCGCCAGCACGGAAAGCACTGCGCCGTTCGAGACCTCGACCGCCTTTTTCTCCAGCAGCCGGCCTTCGGCATCTGCGGTGCTGGTGCGCTCTCCCAGCTTCAAGCTCGCGAGGTATTCCTTGTCGGCGTCGAGCTGCGGGCCGGCGAACTTGGTGGCCTCCCCGAAAAGCACCACCAGCAGGCCCGAGGCGAGCGGATCGAGGGTTCCGGCGTGGCCCGCTTTCTCAGCGCAGAAGATTCTCTTCACGTCCTGCAAAACCCGGTTCGAGCTGACGCCGACCGGCTTGTCGAGCAGCAGGGCGCCGTCCATCTACTTCTTGGGCCTGACGCTGTCGATCAGCTGCGACAGGCGATCGGCGCGCGCGATCGACTCGTCGTACTGGAAGCGCAGCTCCGGCATGCTGTAGAGCGTGACGCGCTTCGCGAGCCGGGAGCGCAGGAACCCGGCAGCGCGCTTCAGTCCCTGCGCCGCGGCCCCGGCCTGCCCGGCGTCGAGGCAGGTGAAATACACCAGGGCATGGGACATGTCGGGCGAGACGTCCACCGAGGTGATGGTCAGCATGCCGACCCGGGGGTCGCGCAGCTCCCGGTAAAGCAGATCGGACAGCTCGCGCTGGATCAGATCGCCGATTTTCTGCGGGCGCCCCTGGCCTCGCTTCACAGCGACCTTGCGACCTCCTGCACTTCGAACACCTCGAGCTGGTCGCCTTCCTTGAGGTCGGAGAAATTCTTCAGCGACATGCCGCACTCGAAGCCGGCCTTGACCTCGCGCACGTCGTCCTTGAAGCGCCTGAGCGAGTCGATGTCGCCGCTGTGGATGACGACGTTGTCGCGCAGCACGCGCACTTGCGCGCCGCGCTTGACCGCGCCCTCGAGCACGTAGCAGCCGGCGACCGTGCCGATCTTGGAGATGCGGAACACCTGCCGGACTTCCACCATGCCGATCACGGCCTCCTTGCGCTCCGGCGCCAGCATGCCGGAGAGCGCCGCCTTCATCTCCTCGACCGCGTCGTAAATGATGTTGTAGTAGCGCAGCTGGATTCCCGCCGACTCGGCGAGCTTGCGCGCCGCGGCGTCGGCGCGGGTGTTGAAGCCGATGATCACGGCACGCGAGGCCATCGCCAGGTTCACGTCGGACTCGGTAATGCCGCCGACGCCGGCGTGCACCACGCTGACCTTGACCTCGTCGGTGGCGAGCCGGGTGAGCGCGTGCACCAGGGCCTCCTGCGAGCCCTGCACGTCGGACTTGATGACCAGCGCGAGCACTTTCTTCTCGCCCTCGCCCATCTGCTCGAACACGTTCTCGAGCTTCGCGGCCTGCTGCTTGGCGAGCTTCACGTCGCGGAACCTGCCCTGGCGGAACAGCGCGATCTCGCGCGCCTTGCGCTCATCGGTGAGCACCATCATGTCTTCGCCGGCGGCCGGCACTTCGGACAGTCCCTGGATCTCCACCG
This sequence comes from Betaproteobacteria bacterium, assembly GCA_005881595.1. Classification (GTDB taxonomy): domain Bacteria; phylum Pseudomonadota; class Gammaproteobacteria; order Burkholderiales; family SG8-39; genus SCGC-AG-212-J23. Next base: position 46,625 of record VBBY01000033.1, read on the forward strand.
GGATGGAGGGGCCGGCCGACTGCACCGGCTTGCCGTTTTCGTCGAGCATCGCGCGCACGCGGCCGTACACCGCCCCGGTCAGGGCGATGTCGCCCCGGTGCAGGGTTCCGGACTGCACCAGCAGCGTGGCCACCGGGCCGCGGCCCTTGTCTAGCCGCGCCTCGATGACGACGCCTCTCGCCGGCGCGCCGACGGGCGCCTTGAGCTCCAGCACTTCAGCCTGCAGCAGCAGCTGCTCGAGCAGCTCGTCGACACCCTTGCCGGTTTTCGCCGAGACGAGGACGATGGGCGAATCGCCGCCGTACTCCTCCGGCACGACGCCGTGGCCGAGGAGCTCCTGCTTGACCTTCTCGGGGTTGGCCTCGTGCTTGTCGATCTTGTTGATCGCCACCACCAGCGGCACTTCGGCGGCCTTGGCATGGTTGATCGCTTCCACGGTCTGCGGCATGACGCCGTCATCCGCGGCGACGACCAGGACCACGATGTCGGTGACCTTCGCGCCGCGCGCGCGCATGGCGGTAAAGGCCTCGTGGCCGGGGGTGTCGAGGAAGGTCACCACGCCGCGCGGCGTCTCGACGTGATAGGCGCCGATATGCTGCGTGATCCCGCCGGCCTCCCCGGCCGCCACCTTCGTGCGCCGGATGTAGTCGAGGAGCGAGGTCTTGCCGTGATCGACGTGTCCCATCACGGTCACCACCGGCGGGCGCGGCAGCGCCTCGGTCGCGGGCTGCGCGTCGGTCTCGACGAGATAGGACTCCGGATCGTCCAGCTTCGCCGGCTTGGCCTTGTGGCCCATCTCCTCGACCACGATCATCGCCGTCTCCTGGTCGAGCACCTGGTTGATGGTGGCCATGGTGCCGAGCTTCATCAGGGCCTTGATGACCTCGGCGGCCTTCACCGACATGCGGTGAGCCAGCTCGCCGACGGCAATGGTCTCGGGCACCGCGATCTCGCGCACCATCGGCTCGGTGGGCTGCGCGAACGTCGTTTCGCCGCCGCCGCCCTTGTGGCGGGTACCGCCGCGCACATGCCAGCCTCCCACGCCGCCGCCGGCGTCGCCGCGGGTCTTGATCTGGCGCCGGCGCACGGAGTCGTCGCGCAGCACCGTGGTGGGCTTCGCCTTCTTCGGCTTCTTGTCGGTCTTCGCTTCCGCTGCCTTGGGCGCGTGCAGCGTGGTAGCAGCTGCCGGAGCGGCTTCAGCGACTTTCTGGTCGGCCTGCTTTTGCTCGGCCTCCCGGCGTTCGCGTTCCTGCTTCTCGCGCAGCTCGGCGGCCTGCAGCTCCGCGAGCTGCTGCTCGCGACGCGCTTCCTCTTCGCGCAGCTCCAGCTCGCGAACATCGACGCTTGGTGCGGCCGCAGGCGGCGGTGGAGCCTCCGCCGCGACCGCGGCGGCCGTGACCTCGGCCGGATCGCGCTTCACGAAGACGCGCTTCTTTCGCACCTCGACCTGCACCGTGCGGTACTTGCCGGTGGCATCGGTCTTGCGGATCTCGCTGGTCTGCTTGCGGGTCAGCGTGATCTTGTTCTTGCTCTCGACGGAGCCGTGCGTGCGGCGCAGGTATTCCAGCAGCCGCGACTTGTCCTGGTCGCTGAGCGAGTCCTCGGGCACGCGCTTTTCCACCCCGGCCGCGCGCAGCTGCTCGAGCAGCACCGAGGGCGGCACCTTCAGCTCGCTCGCAAACTGGGCGACGCTGGTCTGCGCCACGTTACGCGGCCTCCTGCTTCTTGGCCGGCTTCTCGGCCTCGTTCCCGGCCTGCTTGTCCTCGAACCAGTGCGCGCGCGCCGCCATGATCAGCTTTTTGGCCTTGTCCTCGTCCAGCTGCGAGATCTCCGACAGCTCGTCGACCGCCAGATCCGCCAGGTCGTCGCGGGTCTTGATGCCGGCCTCGGCGAGCTTGGCGGCGAGCTGCGTGTCCATCCCCTCGAGCTTCAGCAGCTCCGGGTCGATGCCCTCGACCTTCTCTTCGTTGGCGATCGCCGCGACCAGCAGGGCGTTGCGCGCGCGGGTGCGCAGCTCGTTCACCGTGCCCTCGTCGAACGCCTCGATCTCGAGCAGCTCGTTGATCGGGACGTACGCCACCTCCTCGAGCGTCGAGAAGCCCTCCTGGATCAGGATGTCGGCGACCTCCTCGTCGACGTCGAGCCTCTCCATGAAATGGCCCTTGATGCGGCCGCTTTCCTCCTGCTGCTTCTTGTTCGATTCGTCTTCGGTCATCAGGTTGATCTGCCAGCCGGTGAGCTCGGAGGCGAGCCGCACGTTCTGGCCGTTGCGGCCGATCGCCACCGCGAGGTTCTCCTCGTCGACGACCACGTCCATGGCGTGCTTTTCCTCGTCGACGACGATCGAGGATACCTCGGCGGGCGCGAGGGCGCCGATCACGAACTGCGCCGGATCGGCCGACCAAAGCACGATGTCTACGCGCTCGCCGGCGAGCTCCTGCGTCACGGCCTGCACGCGCGAGCCGCGCATGCCGACGCAGGTGCCGATCGGGTCGATGCGCTTGTCGTTGGTGAAGACCGCGATCTTCGCGCGCACGCCGGGGTCGCGCGCCGCGGACTTGATCTCGAGCAGGCCTTCCTCGATCTCCGGCACCTCGAGCTCGAACAGCTTCATGATGAACTGCGGCGCGGTGCGCGACAGGACCAGCTGCGGGCCGCGCGCCTGGCGGTCGATCTTCATCACCCAGGCGCGCACCCGGTCGCCGACCCTGAGGTTCTCCTTCGGGACCATGTGCTCGCGCGGCAGCAGCGCCTCCAGCCGGCCGGATTCGATGATGGCGCTGCCGCGCTCCATGCGCTTCACCGTGCCGGTGACCAGCTCGTCGCCGCGGGACAGGAAGTCGTTCAGGATCTGCTCGCGCTCGGCGTCGCGGATGCGCTGCAGGATCACCTGCTTCGCGGTCTGCGCGCCGATGCGGCCGAACTCGACCGGCTCGAGCGGCTCCTCGATGAAGTCCTCCAGCTTGATATCCGATTTGCGCTTCTGCGCTTCCGACAGCGGGATCTGCGCCGGCGGCACCTCGAGCGCATCGTCGGGCACCACCTTCCAGCGCCGGAACGACTCGTAGGCTCCGGTGTTGCGGTCGACGTGCACGCGCACGTCGATATCCTCGGAATACTTTTTCTTGGTCGCCGAGGCGAGCGCCATTTCGAGGGCGCCGAAGACGATGTCGCGCGGCACGTTCTTCTCGCGCGCGAGTACATCCACCAGCATCACCAGTTCACGGTTCCCTGTCACGACATCCTCACAATTCCGGTACCAGGCGCGCGCGCTCGACATCCTCGAGCGTCAGCCGCACCGTCTGCCCTTCGAGCTCCATGCTCACCTGCCCGCCCTCCGCGCCGCGCAGCACGCCTACGAACCGGCGCCGGCCGCTCGCGTCGGGCGTACGCATTCTCACGTCCGCCTTGTGCCCGGCAAAGCGCGCGAAATCGCGCGCCTTGCGCAACGCCCGGTCCAGGCCCGGCGAGGACACTTCCAGCCGCTCGTAGTCCACCCCTTCCACCGCCAGCAGGCGCGTCAGGTGCCGGCTCACGGCGGCGCAATCCTCGAGGTCGACGCCGCCCGGCTTGTCGATGAACAGGCGCAGCAACCTCCCGCCGTTCGACGCCTGCACGTCGACCAGCTCGTATCCCAGCCCGGCCACCGCCGGCTCCATCACCGCCTCAAGCGCTGCCATGGACGCGTCATCGCGGGCGCCGCAAACAAAAAATGGGCCGAAGCCCATCTTTTGACGCGGTGCCGCTAAAGCGTTGGAAGTTTAACCGTATTTGGCACCTCGCGCCACTGCCCCGGCGCCAAATCGCGCGGCAGCTCGATCGGGCCGTAGCGGATGCGGATCAAACGGCTGACTCGGGCGCCGACCGCCTCGAACAAGCGCCGCACTTCGCGTTTGCGACCCTCTCTGAGCACCACCCGGTACCAGCGGTTGGCGCCGCCCGCGGTGCGCCTGTCCGCCGGGGCAACGCGCTCAAACGCAGCGCGCCCATCATCGAGCTCGACGCCTCCCGTCAGCTTCTCAAGATCCTCTTTTTTAAGAATGCCTTGAACGCGCACGGCGTACTCCCGCTCGATTTCGTAACGCGGGTGCATCAGGCGGTTGGCGAGCTCGCCGGAATCGGTCAGCAGCAGCAGGCCCGAGCTGTTGATATCCAGCCGCCCCACCGCCACCCACCTGCCTGGCGGCAGCCGCGAAAAGACGGTAGGACGTCCTTCCGGGTCGCTACGGGTCACCAGCTCGCCTTCGGGCTTGTGATACACCAGGACGCGAGCCGGCTGCTCGGCGGGCAGGCTTACGACTTTACCGTCGATGGTGATTTCGTCTGCAGGGAGCGCACGATCGCCAAGCCTGGCGGTCCGCCCGGCGACGCAAACCCGGCCCGCTTCGATCCAGGACTCGATTTCGCGCCGCGAGCCATGACCAGCCGCAGCCAGGAGCTTCTGCAGCCGCTCGCCTCGCGGCTTAGCCGTCGGTTCCGGTGGCGGCTTGTTCCGGCTCGGAATCGGCGGCTCGCTGCCCGGCGTCGGCCACCACCGGACGCTCGAGCTGAAGGGTTTTGGCGATTTCCTCTAGCGGCGGCAGCTCCTCCAGCGTGCGCAGCCCGAGATCGTCGAGAAACTTGCGGGTGGTGGCGTAAAGCGCCGGCCGGCCCGGCGTCTCGCGCTGGCCCACGGCGTCGATCCAGCCGCGGTTCTCCAGCGTCTGGATGATCTGGCCGGAAACCGTCACGCCGCGGATGTCCTCGATGTCGCCGCGGGTCACCGGCTGGCGGTAAGCGATGATGGCCAGGGTTTCCATGACGGCGCGGGAGTAGCGCGGCGGCTTTTCGGGGAACAGGCGCTCGACGTACGGCCTGAATTCGGCGCGGGTCTGGAACCGCCAGCCGCTCGCCAGGCTGACCAGCTCCACCCCGCGGCCGTTCCATTCCTCGCGCAGCTCGGCGAGCAGCTGCCGCAGCGTCTCGGCGCCCACCTCGTCGTCGAACAGCCGCTTGAGCTCCGCTACGCCGAGGGGCTCCTGCGACGCGAGCAGCACCGCCTCGAGGATGCGCTTCGCCTCAGCCGGGTTGGGCATGGCCCAATTTTACGTAAATCGGGGCGAAGCATTCGGACTGCGTGATCTCGATCAGCAGCTCTCGCGCCAGCTCGAGCAGCGCGAGGAAAGTGACCACCAGGACCGCGACCCCTCGCGCCGGCTCGAACAGCTCGGCGAACTCGAGGACGCGGCGCTCGCGCAGGCGGCGCAGGATGCCGCTCATGTGCTCGCGCACCGACAGCTCTTCGCGGGAAATGTGGTGGTGCCTGGACAGGCGCGCGCGGTACAGGAGGCTGCGCCAGGCCTCGGCAAGATCCTGCGGGTCGACCTGCGGCAGCCGCTCGGCGACCGCCTTTTCTATCCACAGCGAGATCGCGACCACGTCGCGGCCGACCTGCGGCAGCTCGTCGAGCGCGTGGGCGGCCTTCCTGATTCTCTCGTACTCGAGCAGCCGCCGCACCAGCTCGGCGCGCGGGTCCTCCTCCGCCGTCTCGAGCGCAGGCGGCCGCGGCAGCAGCAGGCGCGACTTGATCTCCATCAGCATCGCCGCCATCACCAGGTACTCGGCGGCGAGCTCCAGGTTCTTCGTGCGCATGATCTCGACGTACTCTAGGTACTGGCGCGTGAGCGGCGCCATCGGGATGTCGAGGATGTCGAGGTTTTCCTTGCGGATCAGGTACAGCAGCAGGTCGAGCGGCCCTTCGAAGGCCTCGAGAATCACCTCGAGGGCATCGGGCGGGATGTAGAGGTCGCTCGGCAGCTCGATGACCGGCTCGCCGTAGAGCTTCGCCATCATGTATAGGAAAGCCCCATCGCCTCGCGCACGTCGCGCATGGTCTCGGCGGCCAGGCGCTTCGCCTTGTCGCAGCCGTCCGCGACGATGTTCTTCACCAGCGTCGGATCATCGACATACGCCTGCGCCCGCTCGCGCATCGGCGCGAGCTCGGCCTGGATCGCTTCGATCACCGGCTGCTTGCACTCGAGGCAGCCGATGCCGGCGGTGGTGCAGCCCTGCCACACCCATTTTTTCCGCTCCTCGCCGGAGTACACCTTGTGCAGTTCCCACACCGGGCATTTCTCGGGATTGCCGGGGTCGCTGCGCTTCACGCGCGCCGGGTCGGTCGGCATGGTGCGGATCTTCTTCGCCACCGATTCCGGATCCTCGCGCAGCGAGATAGTGTTGCCGTAGGACTTCGACATCTTCTGGCCGTCGAGCCCTGGCAGCTTCGGCGCCTCGGTGAGCAGCACCTCGGGCTCGACCAGGATCTTCTTGCCGCCGCCCTCGAGCCAGCCGTAGAGGCGCTCGCGGTCCCCGCGCGGAAGGTTTTGCTGCTCGTCGAGCAGCGCCTGCGCCTTCGACAGCGCCTGGGCGTCGCCCTCCTGCAGGAACTTGGTGCGCAGCTCGTTCAGAAGGCGCGCCTTTTTCGTGCCCATCTTCTTCACCGCGGCCTTGGCTTTTTCCTCGTACCCCGGCTCGCGGCCATACAGGTGGTTGAAGCGGCGCGCGAGCTCGCGCGTGAATTCGACGTGCGGCACCTGGTCTTCGCCCACCGGCACGTACCTGGCGCGGTAGATCAGGATGTCGGCCGATTGCAGCAGCGGATAGCCGAGGAAGCCGTAGGTCGCGAGGTCGCGGTCGGCGAGCTTCTCCTGCTGGTCCTTGTAGGTCGGCACGCGCTCGAGCCAGCCGAGCGGCGTCATCATCGACAGCAGCAGGTGCAGCTCGGCGTGCTCGATCACCTGCGACTGGATGAACATGATTGACTGGCCGGGATCGACGCCGGCGGCGGGCCAGTCGATCACCATGTCCCAGGTGTTTTTCTGCAGCTCGCCCGGATTCTCGTAGTCGGTGGTGAGCGCATGCCAGTCAGCGGCGAAGAACAGGCAGGTGTACTCGGCCTGCAGCCGGACCCAGTTCTTCAGCACGCCGTGGTAATGACCCAGGTGCAGGCTGCCGGTCGGGCGCATGCCGGACAGCACCCGTGTTTCGTACATCGTCGTGAGAGCTCTCCTAGAGCAGTACCATCGCGCGCACCAGCGCTTCGGATTCGAACAGCAGAGGACTCAGGATAATGCTCAGTACGTTCGAACCGTACACAGGTACAAAAAAAAGCAGCAGCAGCAGCGGCAAGCCCCACGGCTCGAGCTTGGCGAACTGCCATGCCGCACGCCTTGGAAGCAAACTCGCCAGAATTCTGCCGCCATCGAGTGGCAATATCGGCAAGAGATTCAGCAGCATGAGCACCAGATTGACCAGAATCCCTGCCGCGCTCACTCCGACTAGGAATTCCGAAACGCCGACATGGTGATTCATCACCGCCTCGACCAAGCCGGCGGCGCCGTCGGACTGCGCGAGCTCCATCCAAGCCTCGGAGTTAGGGCTAATAGCGATCGCAGCGCGCAGGACGATCGCCCACAAGAGCGCCATCAGTAGATTGGCGCCAGGTCCCGCCACCGCGACCCAGGCCATGTGCTGGCGTGGTTTGCGCAGCGCCGAGTAGTTGACGGGAACGGGTTTTGCCCATCCGAAAAGATATTTTGAGAACGTCAAAATGACGAGCGGCACGATAATCGTACCGATCAGATCGATGTGGCGGATGGGATTAAGGCTGATGCGCCCCTGCGCGTGCGCCGTCATGTCGCCGAAATGACGCGCGACGTAGCCATGCGCCGCCTCGTGCAGCGTGATCGCGAACAGCACCGGAAGGGCGTAGATGGAAACCGTCTGCACGAGGTCATTGACGGTGTGGGCGAGGTTGTCCATCTTCCCGGCGCCGAGTTTATCAGACGGCCTCGACGGCGCAGGGTCCCGCATCGATCACCAAGTCGGATGGAGAAGAACTGCGCCACGGCTAGCTACGTGTGAAGCGTCAAGAGGTCTGGGTCGGGTGTCGCTTGACACGCGTACTCATCTGCCAGAGCGCGCCTCCTCCAGTTCACGGCGCGCCTTCTCCGCGTCGTCCTCGAGCTTCTTCTGGCGCTCCCAGTAGGCGTCGGTCAGACGAGATCCAGCTTCAGCGCCTGTGCCCGTTCCGGTGCCTGTACCGGTTCCGGTGCCCGCACCGCCTGCGGTGCCCGTGCCCGTTCCGGTGCCCGTGCCAGCCCCTTTTCCCCGGCGGGCGATGCCAAGGCGCTCCCCGGGAAGCGGCTCCCTGCCTGCTTCGCGTGCCGCTTCCGCTTCGCGCAGCGCCTTCTGGGCTGCCTGCACCCTCTCCGCGTCCCTTTCGCGTTGGCTCCTGGCGTTCTGAAATTCCTCCAGGACCCGGGCCTCGCGCTCACTAGTGCCGCCAACGCCTGCCTTTGATGTGTCGGGCCGACTCTCCATGACTTTCGCCGCGCCGGGCGCGGGCTTGTCGCCGTAGACGATGCGGCCGTCCGGCATGATGGACTTGTAGAGGACTTGCGCGGCGGCCGCCGCTGGTAGTCCGAACGTCGCGATCAGACACCAGCCGCAGGCCGCGTTACGCGCCTTCTTCGCGCTCGTGCTTGTCATTCGAGATTTCCTTTCCCGTGGCGATCCATAGCTATTCAAGAAATTCCTCCAGCAACCGGGCCACCGCTTCAGGCTGGTCGTGATGCAGCATATGCCCCGCCTGCGGCACAGTCACGTAGCGCAGGTTGCGGAACGCGGCCCGCCGTTCGGCATGCTCGGCGGCGCTTAGCCCAAGGCGCTTCAGCGTTTCCGATTCAGCGGCATCCACCCAGAGCACCGGCGCCTCGACCTTCTGCCAGCACGCGTGGACCTCTTCGTAGCGATAGAGCACCGGGTTGACGATCTTGTGCGCCGGGTCGCCGCGCAGCACCACTTCGCCCTGCTCCGTCTCCCTGCCCCAGTGGCGCGCCAGAAATTCGGCACGCTCCGGCGTCAGGCGCTTGTTGCCTTGCTGCAGCCTTTCAGCCAGCTCCTGGAAATTGCGGTAAGGGCGCAGCCGCGGCGGCTCGTGCAGCTCGTCCAGCCAGCGCGCATAGCGCTCGGGGGCCTGCCCGGGGCGCGCCGCGGCGAGGCCAAAGCCTTCCAGATTGACGAGCCTCGCGACCCGCTGCGGCCGGATTCCGGCGTACATCGAGGCGACGTTGCCGCCCAGGCTGTGCCCGACGAGATTCACCGCCTGAATCTGCTCCAGCAGGGAGTCGAGATCAGCGATGTAGTCCGGAAACCAGTAGCAATCGGACTTTCCCCGGCCCGTCAGCCCATAGCCGCGCCAGTCGGGCGCATAGATGTCCCAGTCGCCGCGCAGCGCGTCGACGACAAACTGAAACGAGGCCGAAACATCCATCCAGCCGTGCAGCAGCAGCATTTTCGGCGCGCCTGTGCCCGGCCAGCGGCGCACGTGATAGCGCAGGCCGCGGATGTCCAGGAACAGCGATTCGCTCTTACGCAAGGAAGTCGAATGCGACCTCGGGTTTGCGGCCGGAAACGAGGTCCGCCAGCGCCTTCGCCGAACCGCACGCCAGGGTCCAGCCGAGCGTGCCGTGACCGGTATTGAGAAACAGCTTGCGCAGCCGCGTGCGGCCGATGATCGGCACGTTGTTCGGCGTCGCGGGCCGCAGGCCCGCCCACCTCTCCACCACCGTTATTCCGCCGAGACCGGGAAACAGCTGCCGGATCCGCCGCACGATCGCATTGCAGCGTACCGGGTTGACGGAAGCGTCGTATCCAGCGAGCTCCGCGGTCCCCGCGGCGCGCAGGCGGTTGCCCAGGCGCGAGATCACGATCTTGTGCGCCTCGTCGGTCAAGCTCACCTCGGGCGCCGTCATCGGCTCGGCCGCACCGAGCGGCAAGGTAATCGAGTAGCCCTTGAGCGGATAGACCGGGATTTTCAATCCCAGGCTCCTCAACAGCAATGGGCTGTAACTTCCGAGCGCGACCACATAGGCATCGGCGAGGAGGCGCTCGCCGCCCTGCAGCCGGATCGCGTCGGCCTCCTGCTCGATCGCCTCGACCACCGTGCCGTAGCGGAATGCGACGCCGCGCTCCGCGCAGCTCCGGGCGAGCTCCTGCGTAAATCGATGCGCATCCCCGGATTCATCCTGCGGCGTGTAGGCGCCGCCGGCGACGCGCTCCTCGGAATGCCGCAGCGCAGGCTCGATCTGCAGGCATTCGGCGGCCGACTTGACCTGCCGCTCGATGCCGAGCGTGCGCATCGCCTCGGCATTGCGCGCGAGCTCCGCGAATTCCCTGTCGCTGGTCGCAAAATGCAGGATGCCGCGCGAGCGCTCGTCATAGCGCACTCTGGTCCGCTCGCGCAAAGCGCGCAGGCAATCGCGGCTGTAGACCGCCAGTCCCGCCAGCGCGCGGCAATTGCGTTCGAACCGGCCGGGCATGCATTCGAGGAGGAAGCGCAGCCCCCATTCCCATTGCGCCCAGTCGGCGCGCGGGCGAAACAGCAGCGGCGCGTCCTCTCGCCCCAGCCAGCGCAACAGCTTCGGAATCACCGCAGGCCTGGCCCAGGGCTCGGCATGCCCGGCCGAGACCTGGCCGCCGTTGGCGAACGAGGTCTCCATCCCCGCTTCGGCCTGGCGCTCGAGCACGGTGACTTCGTGCCCCGCCTGCGCCAGGTACCACGCGCTCGTCACGCCGATCACGCCGGCGCCAAGGACAATGATCTTCACTGCATTATGATAGACCCATGCCTATCTTCTCCATCGGCGAGCGGCGCGTGGAGCTGCGCGGCGCGCACCACTACATCGCGCACGACGCCACGCTGGTCGGTTCGGTGACGCTCGAGGCCGACGTCAGCGTGTGGTTCAAGGTCGTGATCCGCGCCGACAACGACCGCATCAGCATCGGCGAGGGCAGCAACATCCAGGATGGCTCGGTGCTGCACGTCGACCCGGGCTTCCCCTTGACGCTCGGACGCATGGTCAGCATCGGCCACAAGGCGATGCTGCACGGCTGCACCATCGGCGACGGCAGCCTCGTCGGCATCAACAGCGTCGTGATGAACGGAGCGCGCATCGGCAAGGGCTCGCTGATCGGCGCCAACACGCTGATCACCGAGGGAAAGGAAATTCCCGACGGCGTGCTGGTGCTCGGCTCGCCCGGCAAGATCGTGCGCAGCCTGACGCAGGAAGACCAGGATTACCTTCTCGGCATCGCCCGGGGCTACGTGGAGCGCTCGAAGGTCTACCAGCAGAATTTGCGCGCGCAGTGATCACTTGGGCGCCATGCGGATGGCGCCGTCCAGGCGGATGGTCTCCGCGTTGAGCATCTCGATCTCGATGATGGCCTTCACCAGCTGCGCGTATTCGTCCGGCCGGCCCAGCCGCGACGGGAAAGGCACCTGCTTGCCGAGCGATTCCTGCGCATCCTTGGGCAGCCCGAGCAGCATCGGCGTCTCGAACACTCCGGGCGCGATGGTGCAGACGCGGATGCCATGGCGCGACAGGTCGCGCGCGACTGGCAGGGTCATAGCCACTACCCCGCCTTTCGAAGCCGAATAGGCCGCCTGCCCGATCTGGCCGTCGTACGCCGCCACCGACGCGGTGTTGACGATGACGCCGCGCTCGCCCGCTGCGTTGGGCCCCGCTTTGGCCATCGCATCCGCCGCGAGCCGGATCATGTTGAAGCTGCCGATCAGGTTGATGTTGATCACCCGCGTGAAGCGCCCGAGGTCATGCGGCGCCTCCTTGCCGAGGGTGCGCTCGGCGAGCGCGATGCCGGCGCAGTTCACCAGCACCTGAAGGCCGCCGAATTCCTTGAGCGCGCGCTCGACCGCCGCCTTGCCGTCGGCTTCCGAAGTGACGTCGGTCTTGACGAAGCGCGCGCCGATTTCCCTGGCGAGCTTTTCGCCGACGTCTGCTTGCATGTCGGCGATGACCACCTTGCCGCCGTTGTCCGCCGCCATGCGAGCCGTCGCGGCGCCGAGGCCGGATGCGCCGCCGGTGACGAGGAATACGCTGTTCTTGATCTGCATCGCAACGTCCGCCTTGGAATAAGGTAATTCGTTGAGCGT